>BQJA01000008.1 GCA_021604405.1 Nitrosomonas sp.
TAATTAATCGAATTAAAAATTATTGTTATATAAAGGCAAGTTAATACCAGAATTTACATATTACCCACAAAGTTATCCACAGAAATTGTGGACAAGAATACTTTTATAACTGTCAGCAAAAATAGCAAAATCATAAAAAATTACATTGCTATAATGTTTCATGACCCTCTACAAGCCATCTAACAATAACACCGAGCGCAAAAAAAACTTTTGACCTGAAATTTCCTGAAACCATGAAAATTTTAGGATCTGTCCCGGATATTCAACGCATTTAACGTTTAACCTATTATTTCACCGAATTTATTTATCGCCCAGGTCTTTCTCTGGAGAATGCGCTGTTTCTGAATCATTCTTTTCATGCCAAGAAATATTAACAGTGTTCATCCTAAAGCCCAGCAACAAAACCACTATGCCATTTATTAATAAATTAATTCCGACAAGGATGCCTAAAAATGTAGCAGATTGCTGTGGCCAGCCACTCAATAATATCATTGCGATAAGGAAAGACAGTACCCCACTTACCAGTATCCAGCCAATGTTAGGCGTATTGCGCCGTTGCCAGGAAAAAGATATCTTTACCACTGCCTCAGCTAGAAATAGCACGCCAACAACGAGAGCCAATGCTTGTACGCCCTCGGCCGGCCTTAACAACAGCCACAATCCAACTAATGTAAACAATATCGCCCACAAAAACTTAAACCAAAACGAGCTGTGTCTATGTGCACTAAAAGCCGCCGTAAGTTGTATGCAGCCCACCCCAAAAAATAACCACCCCAACAATAATTCAATTGCAATACCTGCAACCGCAGGGACTGTCAAAGCGGCAATGCCTCCCAAAATAAAAACAACACCAAAAATTTTAAACCACTTTGAGAGTGGCGATAAATCCAGTCGACTCTCATCTGTTGTTTGCATAGTGCAGTCCTTATATTATGAAATTTTGAAAATACGTTTTGCTCACACTTGCTTTATCATGATATCGTAAAAAATTCGAGCCAGTTAGAAAAAACATAGCAGGACAACATATTGCACAGATTTGATTTTAGCTCGATTTGGACTTATATTTTATCAATAGATCCAACCAATACAAGCGTGCGAATTTACCCACGCACGCTACGCAGTATCTGCCAAACTGCTCTGGCAAAAGATAGCCATTATTGAGATTACTGAATTTCAATAGCGGCTTTATTGGCGAGAAATATAAAGCGATTTAATGCAGCACTATGGTCGGAACGCCTTAAGTTGCAACTGACTGCAGCAGTGATTCATTTTTGGTTTGGTGTATCCGTTCCAATACACCGTGAGTAATCTGCAGCTCCAGTTCACCAGCCTTTTCAGTGGGACAAAAAATAATTACGGTAATCACCCGCTTGGCTAATTCGTTTGTACTGATCATGACGCGTGGTTCCGGTCCCGGAATATCCACGCCAGTTCTTTTTTCGATGAAAGCATTATAGCGCCGGGAAATTTCGATGAAATCCCCAGAACAACGTTCGATTTCGGCGACAATCCATTGCTGAATATTCTGAATATTCAAGTGAGGCTCAATGACGATATCGAAACGGTGAAAAACATAGCGTTTGAAAAAATTCAAGTTTTTTATCGATTCGGATAAAAAAACACTATTAGGCACCTGGATTGTTTTGCCTGTAAAACTGTAAGCATTGGGCGGCCTGTCCAGTTCCTGCAATGTAGTAGAAAACATATCGTAGTCAATGACCTCCCCTTTATGTGGACCCACTTCCACCCAATCGCCGATAATAAATGCCCCCGTGCCCGCACGCAGCATGGCGCCACTAAAGCAGAGAATCAATTCTTTTGTTGCGATAACGAGCGCCAAAGTAACGGCAGCAATTGAAATCGCAAAATTGCTCAGCTGCGGCCACCAGATCGCAAACAAACCAAAAATAATGATTAGCCAACTGAAATTTTTTACAGTAGTAATCCATTGCCGCCGTCTCTCCGTTAAGATTGCCCTGTTACGTTTGAGCAGATAGACAAGGAAAATCCGCAGCGATAAAAAAACAGTAATCAACACACAGCTTTGTATCAATTGATAACCAAAATAGGAAGAAAAAAATACCGACATCATTAAATTTTATTCTTTCGATTGATTCGCATGCAACCATGCTTGTGGAAAATGAAGTAATCCATAATCATCCGGATATGGAGAAATGCCGACCCATTCAAGCATGTACTGTCGATTAATATATCCACTACCCAACGATGCTAAAAAAAGCTGCAGCAAACAGTTCAATTGCGGCAACGGTCAATCATATCGACTACGAAGCGCACTAGCCGGTGAAAGAAGTAACTGTTTACCAGCTCAAGGTTCCAATGTAGTATTACGTAAATTGAAGCATAAAACGAACCGGACTTACACGATTCTTATTAAAGACAAAATGATGAGTTTGTTGAGATATGAATGTGTCCGTGATTACTTACGCCAATATTGCGAGGATATGTAACACAGGAAATTAAAGTCATACTTTATCTTGGCAGATAGCAGTTATAGAACATAAAAAAACTGGCATCTATTTTTCCTCTTTCTGTCATCAAAATTTTCCGCGGTGATCTGTGGCAAGTTGCCATTAGCAATTCTTGTGGTGCCTCCTGCCGATACAGAAGGATATAATACGATACAATTGAATTATTTTGTTAGGCAATTAACAATAATAAGTTCCATCTTTAACAAGCTGCTGGAAGATTTTACAGCAGACTTAGTGGTTATTCATCTTCGACAACAGTATCCAAAAAAATTGGGGAGGCTATATGCATTACGTCATTTCTACTACCTGGGGTCCTACAGATGTTACACGGGCAGCACTGCCATTTGTATTTGCCGCTTCTGCTTTAGAAGCAGACGATACAATAATGATCATGCTGTTTCATGATGCCGTAAATATTGCAGTCGACGGCACCCATCAGAAATTGATTCCCTTCGGACCGCCTGCAAAATTTGCCGAAATATTTTCCAACCCCATCGCCAAGGTTATCGTGTGCAAACCTTGCGCTGAAGTCCGCGCCATTAACGAAGATATGCTGGTGAAGAATGCATCATTTGGTGGCATGAACGATCTGCATCAGCATATTTCCCGGCCCGATGCGAAATTCATCAGTTTTTAACCAAATGGCTTTTAGTAAGAAACATTGTCCTACAGAGAAATCAGTTACGCCAGGCTACCCATCGTCTAAGGCTTTCCCTTAGCAGGAAATAATAGTTACCCCAATATATCCATTTTCTTGACTAATCTAGAATAGTGGTTAGTCAAATAATCAGGTGTAACTATCATGAAAACAGTAGCAGGAAAGTTTCTAGCAGTTTATATGATACTCACTCTCGTATTCGCCGGTGCAGCAATGAATTCTTTTGCATCTGGACAGTATGATAAAACACATGCAATATTTGAACGCAGCGCAGAGGATCTCGGTCATGCTACTTTAGCACATCAATATGAGAATTCAGCCAGAAAGATGCAGGCTAACATAAAGGCGCAGCAAATCCTGCTTAGACGTAAGTTGGGTTACGGTAACTTTAAGAAAAATGGATGGCGTTATAAATCACGTGCAGCATTTAGAATTCGCGGATTTAAAAAGGCTGCCAGGGAATACCTAGAGAAAGCTGCGTACCACCACAGAATGGCGGCAAAAAAAGCAAAATCGAAATCAGTAGCAGAACAGAATCAAATCAATCGTTCTGAATCTTCAATGTAACCCGTTGTCTTTTAACGGCGTCACAAATTCTGGAGCAACAAAATATGATATTCCATGGCCTAACAAACCCTTGCCGAAGATTCAGTTACATTATTTATAAGCTGCCGACTTACTGTTGGCAAGAAAATTAATCACAGAAAACTAAATCACTATTTGTTAATGAAGATGAAGATACAGAAAATACTCGTATTAATTCTTGTATTGATTGCCATCACCGCTCAGGCAGGTGATGAGGATAAACGTCAAGTCATTACCATCACTGAATTGCAGCGCGAACATGTCCTTGAGGAAATGCGCGCCTTATTGTCGGGAATTCAAAAGATCCTAACTTCACTTGCCAGTGAAGATATGGCAGCAGTTGCTCAACATGCTCGTTCTCTTGGTATGCACATGACACACAAAGCGGAAGATCACTTGAAAGGCGCATTACCCAAGGAATTTATGCAACTTGGAATGTCTGTCCATCGTGATTTTGATCAAATAGCAATGGATGCCGCGTCTTTAAAAGATTCTAAACATACGCTGCAGCAGTTGAGCGATTCAATGAAAAAATGTGTGGCGTGTCATGCATCTTATCAAATCCGCTCAGCACAACAAACGTCTCAATCCAATCAAAATTCCCACCTGCATGAACACCAGTAATGTTACCTTGAGTATTTTGAAATATGATTTTTATGCAAATATCGCTTTTGACGATAATGTAACTCGATACACAACGCTGAGGTATATAAGAATTAATGAGAAGTAAATTTGTATTTGCTTTTCCTTCGGCGATTATTGGTAATTTTCATGAATATTAACTAAGGCTTTATGCCGGTTACTAAACTGTAATAACCGAATGCTGGAAGCACCTGAATATCGACAAAACCAGCTTTTTTAAGCATCTCAGATAACTCCGGACCAGAATACGCTTCTCCTTCTGTCCACCCCATCATCATCATGCTAAATGCAGCCGGTGCAAAGGCACCTGTTTTCTCGTCATTATAAAGTATCTCATGGAGAATGATGCGTCCTCCAGACTCTAGGCTCATGAAACTTTTATCTGTCAGAAAAGTACACTTCTCTGGTGGCCAGTCATGATACATATGTGAATAGAAATGAAGATCGGCCGTTGGCCAATGATCATTCCAGATATTTGCTTCATGGGTTTTAACCCGGTCCTCGACCCCATATTGCGCAATATACGTTTGCGCTATTTTGCATGCCTCAGGAAAATCTAAAACTAACGCATGCAGGTCGGGTAATTTTAATGCCGCACCAATCGATTGCGCGCCAGAACCTCCGCCAATATCGAGCATCATTCGATGCCGGGAGAAATCCATCAGTGTTGGCCAAACAAGCGACGAAGCCTGACTGATACTGTGCATACCATGGGTAAAACGGTGCAGCAGTTCAATTTGCTCCTCATGAGACTTAAAAATATCTCCACCGCCATAAGCCTGAGGAGAATCGGTGGTTATCGCTTTCTCAAGATTCTGGAAAGAAAATACTTGATAATTATCTATCATCAGATCCCAAAAGAAACCAAAATAATTTGGGCTTTTTTCAAGTAAATAATCTTCAGAAATTGCGGTTAGAGAATAACGCCCATCTTGTAAAGACAAGAAACCCAATGATGTGGCAACTGTCAAAATTGCCTCCGCCGGCCGCCGTTTAATATTTAGCGCGTTACAGATATCTGTTAATGTACGTGATTCCTCAGCAAGAAGAGGAAACAACCTGAGTTTATGTGCCAGCAGTAATGCCGGGTAGCCATAAACAGCAAATATCACATCCCACATCGGACGATCGTCTACCCGTGGTTCTTGCATGTTAAAAAAGAAATCTTGTGCCATTTAGCCTCCTTTTACTTTAACTGACCGGTATCACTAACAACCTTAAATATCAATCAAGGCATATATCCACTGCTCGTTGCAACAACGTTGTCTAAAGCGAGTCTTGATTAGAAAGGATTCTTATGGCTGCCTCTCAGCTTCAATTAACCGTTTGATATTTTTCACGGTATTTTGGGCGCCATCCTTTACTGCAATTCGGACTAAACGCTCAAAGGGCCGCATTACCGCCAGAAGCTCAAGTAATTCAAAAGTAAAAGTCAGTTTGACTGATTTATCAGAAATGATTTCCTCCAGTTCATAGGTACAGCGGTAAGGATCAGAAACCCCATCAAAAGTTATGCGCACATCAGGCTGGTAAATAGAGATTCTAAATTTAGATTCTGAGCGACGCCCTTGGTCGATACGAACCTGCCGACCTATAGTTCCCAGTTCCACAGCGCCCGGCGTCATCTGCTCAAGCTCCTTAACTTCCGGCGACCATTTTGGATAATTCTGAAAAAGCTCTTCACCAAGAAATTTAAATAATTCTCTGGCCGAACACTCAATTATTGCATCAGCACTACCTATCACGGGCTCGGTAGAATCTAAATTAAGCATAGATCCTAAATTGAACATACGGCATCGTCCTTTCTTACTGGGTTGTCACTCAATATACCATTTATACCGCCAAATTACTTGCATATAAAGTCATCTGCATTGAACTAACAGTAAAAGGCCCAACAGTTAGCTAATGAACATAAACCAATATAATAGCAAAACCTTGCACTACAATACGCGCTATACCAACCATGTTTTTAGATCGTCCAATTTTTTCTGATGTCATTACCGGCATGAAAACGGAAGCATTTATGATGATAAATGCCCCATCCTGCCACTTTGATAATCTGCGATCGCCTGATGAATTTCTTCTTGCGTGTTCATGACAAATGGACCGCTGCCAACAATTGGTTCATCAATCGGCTTGCCACAAAGTAACAATGCAGTAGCGTTTTGTGCACGGTCGATAAAAATGTGATCACCTGCCAGGTCAAATATTGCCATTTCTGCTGCACTTATCGATGTAGAGTGGTCCAACTGTATAGAACCTTTGAGTACTGCAAGCAGTGTACTGTAGCCTTCTGGCACAGTAAACGTTATCGGTTCCTCGATTGTCAAGCGCAGATCCCAAATATGCATGGGTGTAAATGTCTGGGCCGGCCCTGCCAATCCATCGAACTCACCCGCTATGATCCGTACACTTCCCTGGTCATCAGGGAGTTTTGCAGAAGGAATCTGACTATTTAAAATCGTTTGGTAACGGGGTGGCGACATTTTATCTTTGGCTGGTAAATTAACCCATAATTGCACCATTTCAAGCAATCCCCCCTGTTGTGCAAAGTCCCGGCCATGAAATTCTTCATGCACGATCCCCGATGCCGCGGTCATCCACTGTACATCACCAGGGCCAATTTTTCCGCCACCACCAGAACTGTCGCGATGTTCCACTTCACCACTATAGACAATCGTCACTGTCTCAAAGCCACGATGCGGATGTTCACCAACACCAAGACGTTCATTGGTTGGCGGAAAGTCCAAGGGGCCAGCGTAATCAAACAGCAAAAAGGGGCTGGTTATCGCACCGAGTTTTGGGTAAGTAAACAATGAGCGAACAGGAAAGCCATTACCAACCCAGTGACGATCGATATTGCATTGTATGCGACTTAACTTTTTAGCAGATACGTGAGATTTCATTGTCATCATTCATTGTTCCTTTTGCTTACCAATAATTCATAGAGACAACGCTTATGCATATAAGTTGAGAATCTGTATATGTCCGGAAATACTGACCGTCATGCAAAAACATTTCAGACACAACTTCGGCAGCTTAGTTTGTGCCGTTTGTTTTTTATAACAGATTATTTATCTGGCGTTGACTTTTAGAAATAGGCGAATAGAAATATTCACCTATTTCTAGTATCAATCAATTAGCAATCACTCTGCGTGTAGATTTTTCATCCAGCCAATAATCTATCAAAATGAACTGCATTAAAGGAAACCAGGATTTTGGCCTGGTTGAATAAAAACGACTGGTCTGAGAGTTTACGCTTTTCGTTATGTCTATATCCGACAGAGTGGACGGATGGGGACGTGATCTCTCATTAAAAGATAATCTTTTTATGAGGAAACCTGCGCCAGCGTTATCATAGTGTTATTTAAGTTAGTCCGATGTATCGTTGTCAATAATCTGCAGCGCACCAGACGGGCAGGCGGCAACTGTTTGTCTGATTTCAGTTTCACTTGCACCTTTTTGGTCAATAACAAATTGTTCATTAACGACCTTAAACACAGCTGGGAGACTATTGACACAGTTCCCAGCGTGAATGCAGGTTTTGGCATCATATATCACTTTCATGGTTAATTCCTCAATAAATTCTGAAACAGTTGATTGAAGGGTCAGTATATAGCATGAGAATTTTATTTCACCAAGAATCCGTACCCATATCAATGTGGAATTTTCTCAAATTAAACGCCCGGCACAACAAGTTCGGAGCGCGCCCTTTATCGCACTCATAAGCCGCCCCACTACGTCGTGACGCTGCTTACGAAACCGATTGTTTCTTTTAGAACTTTTTTCAATATCACCAATTCTTCATTGATATAAAAGTACCGTCTCGTGATAGTTCACCTGGACGCCTGCCTGACAGGAAAATTACGAAACACTCTCGTGCAATCTATTACTGAGCCGAATTAGGACTGACAAATAAATTAAGGTGTACAACAAAGCCAATCCCTATTATGCCGTATTTTTTTCGAATAATTCTTTAAGAACCGGAATGTGGGAGTGCTCGATATCTTTAACAGATGTTACCAAAGTTATCTGCTTACCCGGAACACAAACTGCTTTGACCACATCTTTCTTTTGCTCTAATTCCTCACGGTATTTTTTTTCAAATTCAGGAAATCGTTTTTCCTTTTCCTCATGGAACCAATTAAGTAAATCCCTTGAAGGCGCCAATTCTTTGGCCCAGGTATCAATATGCGCATCTGATTTTTTTATGCCCCTTGGCCACAAACGATCCACCAAAATTCGATATCCATCAGATTTCTCCGCCTTATCGTAAACTCGTTTTGTAATGATTTCCATGGTTGTGTATTGTTACCTGGCCCATAATTGGGCATCCGCGTTATGGCATGCTTTCAATCAATATTTTTGTAGAAGAAAAAAATTGCACTCATATATCCAGGCTATATATGAATCTCTGTCCTTGATGGAATTCGCTGCGTAACACCTTATCATCTTTATGTATTTATACATGCGTCAGTTCAGGCTCAGCCACTCGCGGTCTAACCGGTATTGCCATCATGTCATGATTACCTGCGCAGTCGGGGGTACCCTTATCCTTTAGACCCAGCGATTAAACAACTCATCAACATTTTGTATTGGCTGCAAATCTACACATTAGTGCAACTCATCGCAACGGCGACGGACTGTCGTGCCCGCATTTGGGTACGCTGACAAACAATCGTATCCATGCGCTGTTCAAGCTTGTCTATTATCAGTACCAACCGTTTTTCCAACATTTGGTGCTGCGGTAAATGCAATTTCCAGCGTCTGCATTTGATGCTTACACTTTCGTCGCCACACTAAACACGAGCGTGCTGTTAGCTCATCTATTACCGCACAAACTTTTGCGCGTTGGTGCCATTTATGCATATTATCAATATGCGTTTTTAGCTGTTGATTGAGTTATTGACCAACGTTGTCAACTTTGCCCGGGTGAATTTTGGCCTGAGCAAATACGCGCCGGGTATCCTTGATGGCTAATTATATCACTGCATCATGGTTTTCTATTCGATTGACCTCATCATCAATTTGCGAATAGCGCGTCGTAAATAGACTTTTTATCAGTGGCATATTATTCTTCTCCGTTTTATCCTGCACGTTGCGTAATTGTCCGCTTAAACTCTGGAATCCGTCATTTCGGTATTGCAGAATGATCGTGGGCATCGGTAAGCAAGCACATTCCGTCATAAACTGAGGAACTTAAAAAACTGGACAGTAACTGTGTTGTGTTCAATAGTTACGACTTTGCGTCTCATGCCAATCACAAACAGTTGCTTAATGGCGAGTGGCAGTTTTCTCGAAATTGTAACAATATGCAACTTAAATGAATTAAGTATAAAATCGCCCGCAACTTAGTATCGTTTATTGATACCTAACTAATAAAAAATGGTTCAAGACATAATTGCCACATTAAAGATGACGCTTAAACAGCGGGGTTGGACTTATGCGGATGTTGCTACGCAGTTAGGTCTTTCGGAATCCAGTATCAAGCGTTGTTTTGCAAGCTGTGATTTCAGTTTGAAACGGTTGCAGCGGATTTGTGACTTAGTTGGTGTGGATTTAATGACATTGATCAATCAAGCGGAAGAAAATCAACGCAACATTGATGAGCTCAGCGAAAAACAGGAAAAAGCATTAGCTGAAAACGTAAAGCTATTATTAATCGCGTTTTTACTGTTAAATCATTATTCTTACCCACAGATCCTCAAGCACTATGCAATCGAAGCACACGAAGGTATTCAATTGTTAGCCAGGCTCGATCACCTGGGAATAATCGATTTGCTGCCAGAAAATAAAATTCGTATTCGCCTGTCAAGGAGTTTCAATTGGCGCAAGAATGGACCCATCCAGCGTTTTTTTGAGGAAAAAGTACAATCGGAGTTTTTTCAGTCACGTTTTGACCAGACCGGAGAACTGCGCATTGTTTTAAACGGCATGTTATCCGCCCACTCCCTTAAAATAATTAATCAAAAATTTCGGCGCATGGCACTTGAGTTCGAGAACCAAGTAAAAGAAGACCGCAAATTGGATCTGGAAGACCGGCTAAGCACAACCGCTGTCATCGCGGTTCGCCCATGGCATCTGGGCGCATTTGATCAGTTCCGCAGAAATAAATTTTTAAAACCATAAAAACCAATCTCCGAATAGGTTATTCCATGCGCCCCGATCAATGGCACTTACTTAAAACCAAGCGTTTTTTCCCACTGTTCCTAACCCAGTTTCTTGGCGCATTCAATGACAATGTATTTAAAAATGCATTAATCATTATGATTACATACGCCGCCATTGATAACACCGGACTCCGTCCAGAAATCATGGTAACCGCTGCCGCCGGAATTTTTATCCTGCCCTTTTTTCTTTTTTCAGCCACAGCGGGTCAGTTGTCCGACAAAAACAACAAAGCCAAGATTATCCAATTCATTAAATTTGCAGAAATACTTTTGATGATCGGCGCATCCATCGGATTCTATTTTGGAAACGTAACGCTGCTTTTACTGGTGTTATTTCTCATGGGCACACAATCTGCTTTTTTTGGTCCGGTCAAGTATGGCATCCTTCCTGACCATTTGCAGGAAAATGAACTAATAGGCGGCAACGCGCTGATCGAAACCGGCACTTTTATTTCGATTCTTCTTGGCACTATCCTCGGCGGCTTGCTTATTTTGGCGGATAACGGTCCCATCATTATTTCTGTTCTGGTTGTTTCCATGGCGCTGATTGGCTGGATCTCCAGTCTGTCTATCCCAGCCACCAGTGCGGCGGCACCCGATATCTCCATCAAGTACAATTTTATTGTCGAAACGTTTGAAATTATTCAACATATTCAAAAGGACCCTGTCACTTTTCGCGCAATACTGGGTATTTCTTGGTTCTGGTTATTTGGTGCGACTTTCTTATCCCAGTTTCCAACTTTCTCCAAAGATATTATCGGTGGCAACGAACAAATCGTTACTTTGTTCTTAGCTGTTTTTTCGATCGGGATCGGGATCGGTTCGCTATTCTGCAATAAATTATTAAAAGGTGAAATCGCTACAACTTATGTTCCACTAGGAATTCTAGGCATGACGGTTTTTACCCTGGATTTATATTTTGCCAGCTTAAATGTGATTCCAGGTAATAGCGGCGCATTCGTCGGTATCGCTGAATTTTTACATACCTTTAACCATTGGCGGATATTGGTAGACCTGCTGGGAATCTCAATATGCGGGGGCATTTATATCGTTCCGCTATACGCCATGGTACAAGACCGCGCTGAAAACGCCTACCGGTCACGGGCCATCGCCTGTAATAATATCATCAACGCACTGTTTATGGTCGTGTCTGCGGTAGCTATCAGTCTACTGCTACTCAATAATTTTACCGTGATCGAAGTCTTTCTGGTCATTGCTCTTCTGAATGGCCTGGTAGCAGTTTTTATTTCCAGTCTGCTGCCGGAAGCGTTGGTCCGATCCATCTTACAGTGGCTGTTTCACACCTTTTATCGCCTTGAAGTCAAAGGGCTCGTAAATTATAAAAAATTAGACGATAAAGCCATTATTGTTGCCAACCATCTATCTTTTCTAGACGCTGCACTGATTGGCGCCTATATCCCAGAGCGAGTCTGTTTTGCCATTAACACGCGAATCGCCAAGAAATGGTGGGTCAGGCCATTTTTACTGCTTGCTGATACAATCGCTTTGGATCCAACAAACCCAATGTCAACGCGATTATTGATCGACCGTGTAAAAAACGGCATAAAAATTGTAATTTTCCCAGAAGGACGATTAACGCTTACCGGATCGCTAATGAAGATTTATGAAGGACCGGCAATGATCGCGAACAAATCGGGTGCAAAGCTGCTGCCAGTCATTATTTCCGGAGCTCAATACACACCTTTTTCAAGGCTGCGTGGAAAAGTACGCATTCATTTGTTCCCCAAAATATCATTAACACTGATGCCACCGGCCTCGCTCGACATCGCTGCGCCAGTCCGCGGCAGAAAACGCCGGCAACTCGCAGGTGTAAAACTTTATGACATCATTACCAACATGATGTTTCAGAGCAACAACCTGCAACAGACCTTATTTCAATCATTACTGGATGCCAAAACAATTCACGGCAGTACACATCTTATTGCGGAAGATATCGAACGTAAGCCGCTAACCTATACACAGTTTATTACCCGTTGCTTTATATTAGGCAACGCTTTTCGAAATGTCACGCAAAAAGAAGAAAATGTCGGCGTACTATTACCCAACATGGTCAGTACGCTGGTTTGTTTTTTTGGGTTGCAGGCGTTTGGACGCATCCCATCGATGTTGAATTATTCAACCAGCGAGAAAAACCTGCTCAGTGCCTGCCTGACCGCACGCATTCAGTTAATCATTACGTCCAAGAAATTTATTGAAGCTGGAAAATTATCCAGCGTGATTGATGGGCTTGAGAAATTAAACGTTACCATTCTCTATCTGGAAGACCTGCGCGACAAACTCTCGATGCTAGACAAGCTAATTGGTCGACTCGCCGGTTTTTTTCCACAAACGTATTATGATTTAACTAACAAAAATAGAAATCCCGAGACCCCCGCAGTCACTCTTTTCACATCGGGTACTGAAGGCACGCCCAAAGGGGTCGTGCTCAGCCATAAAAACATACAGGCCAACCGGTTCCAGGTTTCATCACGCATTGACTTTGGGCCAACCGATATTGTGTTTAATGCGTTGCCTATTTTTCATTCATTCGGCTTAACTGGCGGGACATTGCTACCTGTGTTAGCCGGCATCAAGACTTTCTTCTACCCTTCTCCGCTTCATTATCGGATCATACCCGAGCTGGTCTATGATACGAATGCCACGCTGTTATTTGGCACCGATACTTTCTTAACAGGCTACGCTCGGCATGCGCACCCTTATGATTTTCACAGTGTCCGATATGTCTTTGCGGGCGCAGAGAAACTTCAGGACCGTACACGTAAAACATGGTCTGATAAATTTGGTGTGCGTATCTTTGAAGGCTATGGTGCGACAGAGACAGCTCCTGTGTTAAGCATGAATACCCCGATGCATAGTCAGCCTGGCTCAGTTGGTCGTTTAATGCCAGGGATTTCACACCAGCTACAACCGGTACCCGGTATTGAAGAAGGCGGTCGGTTATTGGTTGCCGGTCCCAACATTATGATGGGCTACTACTTATCAGATGCACCAGGAAAAATTCAGCCGTTACATGACGAATGGTATGATACTGGCGATATCGTCACAATTGACGATATCGGTTATATAACCATTAGAGGCCGTGCCAAACGATTCGCCAAAATAGGTGGTGAAATGGTTTCGTTATCCGCCGTCGAAGATTATATCGGCAAATTGTGGCCGCAATACACGCACGCCGTCTTGCATATCCCAGATCCCAAAAAAGGCGAGCAACTGGTCCTCGTAACAACCAATCCAGCCGCTTCACGCAATGACTTGGTTAACTACGCAAAAGAAAATGGCATCAATGAATTAAACATACCAAAAACGATTTTGCAAACCGACACGATCCCGGTTCTTGGAACCGGAAAAACCAACTATGTGACGTTACTGGAATGGGTTGAATCAACCAGGCCATTAAGCTAAGCATCATCGAGCTGATTATCCTGAAATTAAGTACATAGTTGAAATTCACCAAATTCAATAAAAAAAAAACCGGCGCATACCTTGCTCCGCATAGATGTATTAAAAAAGAACACCCGTCAGACAAAGTCTCAGCAGATGAGGGGCCCGCTACCGTATTGATAAAAATAAAAACTAATATACAGTGATGCGCTCTTCTTTAGCTAGCATACGCTATTGCTGGGCTGGCCACCGGTTATTCGCCACAGCGTCAACTTATTACTTATTTACCCATCGAACTTTCAGTATATTTTTTTACCTAATGTAAGTATGTAATATTCCTATATCTTGCGATGGCATTAACAGATGGTAATCACTCATGTTGATAGAAGAGAAAAAGGCCGTTGATTTGATAAAAATTATTCGAGATATGGGAAGCGAATTAAATATTCGCCCAAAAAGTCTTGATGCGCTCACGCTGGACAGCTACTTCGATAAGGATCTCGGACTTGACAGCTTGTCCCGGGTTGAGTTTGTTAGTCGCATTGAGCGTTATTTTGGTGTCAAATTACCTGATCGTGTTTTTGCCACTGTCGCCACACCACGCGAACTGTTACGCGAAATTCTCAGTGCCAGCGCAATACAGGAAGTTCCTTCAATCCAGACACTTGATGCTTTATCGCTGGAGATATCTGCAGCAACGCCACATCGGGCTGACACACTGGTTGAGGTGCTTGCTTGGCATGTCCGGGCTCATGCTGATCGTCCGCATATCAAATTTTACAATGATGGCGGACAAGAAGAGATCATTACCTACGGCGACTTGAAAGAAGGCGCCGATCGTGTAGCTTTGGGACTGCAAAAGCTGGGCGTTAAAGCGGGAGAAACCGTTTCTATGATGCTGCCAACCGGGCGCGATTATTTTTTGTGTTTTTTTGGCATTCTTATTTCTGGTGCCATTCCAGTTCCCATTTACCCGCCGGTTCGACTGAGTCAGTTAGAAGATCACTTACTGCGCCACCGCAGTATTCTAGCGAACTGTCGCGCGGTCATGTTAATCACTGTACCGGAGGCAAAAGCTGTGGCGCAATTATTGAAGTCACAGGTCGAAACCCTGCAAATGGTAACTACTTCGGCCGAAGTAGTGGCACAACACGGACGGGTTATGTATCCGTCGCTGGCATCAGAAAACATTGCACTTTTACAATACACCTCGGGAAGTACCGATAAACCCAAGGGCGTCATCCTGACTCACAGCAACTTACTAGCTAATATTCGGGCTATGGGAGAACGTTTAGAGGTGGATTCTAATGATGTATTCGTCAGTTGGTTGCCACTTTATCATGACATGGGGTTGATCGGTGCCTGGCTCGGCAGTCTCTATTATTCAGCATTTTTGGTGGTTATGTCGCCGCTGTCTTTTCTAGCCAAGCCTGAACGCTGGCTGTGGGCTGTACACCGCAACCGTGCGACGTTGACAGCAGCGCCAAATTTTGCCTATGAGCTTTGCCTCAAAAGAATTCGGGACGAAGATATCCAAGGGCTGCGATTAAGCTCCCTGAGAGCAGTTTTCAACGGTGCAGAAGCAGTAATGCCCAGTACGATAATACGTTTCTACGAACGTTTCACCGCTTTTGGTCTGCAATGGAAAGCACTCATGCCGGTTTACGGACTGGCAGAATGTTCCGTAGGGCTTTCCTTTCCTCCCGTAGGCCGTGGCCCATTGATTGACAAAATAGACCGGAAACGTTTTATGCAAACTGCACAGGCAACGCCGTTAGAGCATGATAGCCAGGCGCTGTGTTTCATGTCTTGCGGTGAACCCTTGGCCGACCATGAGATTCGCATCACTGACTTTGCTGGGCGTGAACTTCCAGAAAGACAACAAGGCCTACTACAGTTCCGAGGACCGTCTGTGACCAGCGGATATTTTCGCAATCCTGAAAAAAATAAGGAACTATTTGATACCGGCTGGGTTAATTCTGGAGATTTTGCCTATATCGCCGGCGGCGAAGTGTATATTACCGGAAGACAAAAAGACATTATCATTCATGCCGGGCGGAATATCTATCCCCATGAAATTGAAGATGCCATCAACGAAATCGATGGTATCCGTAAAGGCTGTGTCGCTGTGTTCGGCAGCGTCAGCGACACAGCTGGAACGGAGCGCCTGATTGTACTCGCGGAAACCCGTAAAACCGAACCAGTTATCCTGGAAAAAATTCGCAACGCGATCAACACTGTGGTTGTGACACTCACCGGCAGTCCTCCAGATGATATTGTATTGGCGCCTCCCCACTGTGTGTTAAAAACTTCGAGTGGAAAAATCAGACGTACGGCTTGCCGGGAAATGTACGAACAAGACTCGCTTACCATATCACGCAACCCTTTACTGCAGATCTTTCGTCTGCTAGGCGCTTCTTTCATCCCGCAAATGCGCCGTTGGGGACAATCTCTTAAAACACTGGCTTATGCAATTTACGCATGGTTTATGCTGCTAATTCTGGCAATTCCAACATGGTTTCTGGTCATTATTATTCCGCGCTTGCCATGGCGCTGGAAGTTAATTCGTCTCAGCACGAAGGCATTTGCTTTCGCAACGGCCACGTCAATCAATGTTAAAGGGCTTGAACATCTGAATGAACTTGACACCCCTTGCGTTCTGGTAAGCAATCATGCAAGTTATCTGGATGGATTGATATTGGTTTCTGTACTGCCAAAGCCGGTCAGTTTTATTGCCAAAGAAGAACTTAACCAGCAATTCATCGCCGGAAATTTTCTACGCCGGATCGGCACCGGATTTGTTGAACGCTTTGATATGCAGAAAGGCGCCGAAGATGCCAGGAAAATTACTCGCCTGGTGGCGCGAGGCCGCTCTGTTTTGTTTTTCCCCGAAGGTACCTTTAGCCGCATGCCAGGCTTGCTGCCGTTTCATATGGGTGCATTCACGACCGCGGCCGAAACCGGCTTTCCAGTGTTACCAATCGTAATTCGAGGGACCCGGTCCATTTTGCGTCTTGGATCCTGGTTGCCACGCCATCATTCGATTTCAGTAAACATTGGCGATGCAATATACCCGAACCGATTGCCGAAGGCAGATGTCTGGAAGACGGCCGTGACACTGCGCAATATCACGCGCAGCAAGATGCTAATGGAGGTGGGTGAACCGGATCTTGCTTATGGAAAGACTTTGCGCTGATTATCGCTTGTGAATAATTGCGAGGACACATCGCCTTTTTGCGTCCCAATATGAAAGTGGGAAATAGGCTAATAACTATACAACTTCACGACCAAATTGCAGCAACCAAATCCCCCAGCTAATAAACAACATTCCTATAAACCTGCTGATCAATTGTCGCTTAAATGGCGCCATTTTTTCCAACATGACAAGCAAGGTAATAAATGCCATGCCAAGTAAATTCATCACGCCCACCGCAAACATGATCAGCATTTGCAACCAACAACACCCGAGACAAACCATGCCATGTTTGAGTCCCATATAAAAGGACCCACCGGCACCATCACGCCATTCCGTTAACAAAAAACCCATTGGAGTACGACAATATTGCAAAAAAGTATTCTTTAACGGCGTAAATTGATAAACACCTGCCAGTAAAAAAATGGCGGCGGCCAAATTTACACTCTGATTATCCATCATTGGCGACAATAAATGCAGGCCGTGCATTTGCCATTGCAATAATGACAGCAAGATACTGAATATAAACCATACCAGCAAATAAGCCAAAACAAACGACACAACCATTAGCGGATATGCCGAATTTCGATGTTGGCATATTCTAGTAAACACCAGGATCATTGGCATTGCCGTTGGCAGCATCATGGCAGCCATCATCACCGCCCACATCAGATAAACTAATGCAAAATCCTTTGCTTGCCACGCAGATACTTCAGAAGGCGGCATCCACATATCTGACATGGGAAGCGAAGTCATTTGCCAGTGCTGATGAAACAAATACAACCATGCAATAAAAATTACCGTCAGCAAAGACAAAAAAATAAGCGACTGAGTCTTAGACATAAATAAACAATCGGGGCATCCCGGCTAAGGAAGAACGACAAAACGTACTGAAATTACCAGTATTACAAAAGTCGCGACCTGACGCGCATCAAGGCTGATAAATAAAAGGTGAATAATAACCATTTCGATCAGTAAATTTCCAGGCTTTGTCATAATCCTGATACTGATAATTTTTGGAACGTGCGACAACGGCAGGATGGCTTGTCACCACACATAAAGGGGGATTTTCAATCGTTGCATCGCCGCCCTTGATTCCCTGGATACTTTCGATTTCTGCCTGCGCAATGTCTGGAATGCGCAGTTGCCGTTTATTGCCCTGGACCTGAAAATCAATCCTGACTTTTTTGACACCTAAAACTTCACTAACAAAACTCATCAGAATGGCGGGATGTCCACCCTGCTTGCCACTAAAGATTTGCGTAATAGCATCAAACTGCTGAACATCAGCCTGTTCATCAACATAAAGAGAGGCTTGCCAGTTGCCATCTTTCATATGACCAGGTGAATAGCATGCCAGCGCTACATTTAGTCTTTCCAGTGATTGACCATTGAAGTGACCCCCTTCAATATGCCACGCAACCATTAACTTGCAGTTACTTTCTGACGGTGGTTGCAGCCAAACACAAGGACAAGCTGTTTCGCAGTTGCAAGTTTCGAAATAATCACCGTGTAAACGCCAGTCTATTGTTTTATCCATGATATCCACCTGTTTTCAACTTAAAAAGGTTCCTTAAAAGGGCGCAAGTCCAGCTCATGCGTCCATGCACTGGGTGGCTGCTGATGGATCGCCCAGTAAGTCTGCGCAATGGCTTCAAGTTGCAGCAATCCTTCTTTACCTTTAATCTTAACGTATTCGGAAAATTGATTCCGCGCCCGATCACCATCAATTACGCCGTCAATAATCGCGTGAACCACATGGACCCCTTGCGGCGAGAATTCTCTTGCTAGCCCCTGCGCTAACGCCCTTAATCCAGCTTTGGCTGAAGCAAACGCGGTAAACGGCGGTTTCGCTCTTAAAGAAGCAGTTGCGCCAGTAAAAAATACAGTACCTTGCCGCTGCGCCTGCATCTGGGCAATAACTTCTTTGGCGAACAAAAAGGCGCCCAAACAATTCTGCTGCCACAATTGCACATACATCTCCGACCCGGTTTCAAGAAATGGCGCAGGAATGTTGCTGTCCACATTATACGCCGCGACCTCCAGGCGTTCACGCTGCGCACGTACATGGTCAAACAAACGATTGATATCCTGTTCATTTGTTGCATCCGCGACGATTGGTGTCGCCGCGCCGCCAGCGGTTTTGATGCCTGCTACAACCGCATTAAGCTTTTCTTCATGCCGTCCGACAATAAATACATGCAAGCCATGCTCAGCAAAGCAACGCGCCAAAGCCGCACCCAGCCCGCGCTCAGGCCCTACACCAACAACAATTGCTGAACATAATGAACGCACAACTATTTTTTGCCGAATATCAATGAAAAATTATTGCTTGGCATATCAATTTTTTCTTTTAATTCCATGCCATGATTCTCAGCCGCCTGTTTCAAATCAGCAATATCTTTTAATCCCCATTCGGAAACGCCAACAGAACTCAATGTTTCATGAAACGTCTTGTTGGAATCAGTTGAAAACTGGCCTTCAATCTGGAAAGGCCCATAGATCAGCAAAAATCCATCATCCTTTAACAAATGGGCTGCACATTTCATCATTCCGTCCGCTATTGAAATGGGCGCCACCTGAAATATATTAATACAAAATATCGCAGCAAATGAATTTTCAGGTCCTGGATTAAACCATGTTTCCGGACTGGTTAAATCCAAATGAACCGGATCTGCTATATTATTATTACCCTGCTCTCTGGTGATTTTCTTGATGTTATCAAAAACTTCGCTATCCCTATCAGTGGGATGAAAATGCAAATGACTGAAATGTGGCGCAAAATAATTGATATGCATGCCGCTGCCACTGGCCATTTCAAGAACACGTTCTGGATCTTTCGGCAGTTTTTCCTTCAGAACACCTAAAATCGGCTCTCGATTACGTCCGCCGGCCCACGCAACATATTCACTCAACGGATGCGGATCTAATGGGGGCATCTCTTGATTCATTGATAACTCCTTTTAAATTTTCAAGCAGCTAAACATAATTGCTGCAGTTGGATACCTTAAAGAATGCGCGCCATTAAGCTCAGAACTATTTGCTTGCGCGCCACAATAAAAATTCGCCGTTAATTACCTGCACCTGAACAGACAAATCAATAGATTATACAAAGAATGAACTCAATCAACTGGTCTGCCAAATTTTTATATCATGCCAGCACAATATCAAGCGCAAAAATAACTGCGATGAGTACGCCGCGACAATGTTTCAGTAAAACCATGTTTTCAGATTATGTCTACTGTCACCATACAATAACAATCTAATTATTTAATTCGTCAACAACTCCGGCCATTAATTTCATACCCCTATACAATGTAATGTCAAGAATACACTGCATTCATTCGCCGCATACTGACGAAATCATTCGTTTTATATCATACTGTAGTATTTAGTATCCAGAACCCCCCGAATTTAGAAAGCTTGTTTGATTGACAGATAGCCTATCGCTAAAGTTTCTTCCATTGAGACTGAAAAACAGCTTCCAGTCTGTGCGTTTCTGGTTAACCCGTGAAAATGCTGCAATGATTCTGACTATTGGGAAACGAACCTTTGAACGCAATAATATGGCAACAGGAAAAACTAAATAACGGTGTAATTATCAATAATCGGAATGCTCGCGAAATACTTGCCAATTTGCAACGCTGGAGTGTTCTCGATAGATTTTCCAATCCCCATTCTCACGCCGCATATCGAGGATTTTCAATACTTGATCTAAGTAGTTATCAGATTTATATGTCTGAATAAATTCAACTCTCGCCGTCGCATCGCTCGTTGCCTCCACTTTAAATTGATCCACGCTTATTTTAATGAAACCCGGTTTATGGAACCGGCTCCTGCGTCGTGCAACCCATTCTTCCCAAGTCAAACCATCACTGGGCTTAAAGTCGCTAGAATAATACGCAAGGAAAGCATCTACGTGTTGAGCCGACCATGCTGCTGTCCAACCACCAACTGTTGCCAAGATTGCTTTTTTACCAGCAGCGTCAAGCTGTGGGTCAGGATGCTCGGGGTCGCGCGTGGATTCTGACTCTTTAGTGACATCCGCCTCTGATTCAGCTGCAGGTGTCACCGTTAGCGATTCATTCTTGGTTGTCTTTTTTTTCCCGGATTCCAGCACGCTGAACAGGTTATCCAACTTCGACTGTTTTAGACGAACAGATTCATTCAGTCTATCTTCTTCAAGTGCACGACCATAATAGTGTATGGCCATCTTTGCATAGAGGTCTCCGAGATTCTCATGAGCAATCGTATATCCCGGTTTAATAAGAATAGCTGCGTGAAGTGCAGCACGAGCATTATCGAAGTCACCTTGCTGTGCAAACAACACCCCGAGATTATTATAGGGCTCGGGCAGCGCTGGGTAGTCATGGGTCAGCGATGTAAAAATCTCTATGGCCTCGTCACCCCGGGCTTGCCCGGTTAGTATCATGCCCTTTAGGAAACGAGCCTCTAGGTCACTGGGGTTACGCGACAAAATCGTATCCACCTCAACCAATGCTGCATCAAGATCTCCGGCCTCTATCAATTCTTCAGCCTCAGACAATTCAGCCGATAACAACGCATTCAACCCAAACACCCCGATCACGACAACAAGTAAAATAAAAACTTGTTTCATTGTCAGGATTCAGCCTCTCTATTGCTGCACGTAAAATTATAATTAGTTATCATCCACTCATACTGAATTCAACAGCAGTTATCGCTTAATTGAAATACTGTCAGTGCAGTACATGAAGTGACATTTTGCGAAAAATCATACGAACTCAATCAAAATAATCATTCATAAAGTAAGCGCAACACGTTTTCCATCCTGAAGAACTGGTATAACCATCTTATTCGTTGAAGTGCCAAAAACGAAGCAGTTGTAATTATTAACCCAAAAGTGTTTGTATAGACTCAAGAAAATTAGTAGACTGTACAATCGCTTTGGATTAAACGCCAGTTCAATGATAAACCATGCTTGATTATCCCTGGCTTCTTCGATACACAATGGCGTTAAAGAATTGAGGCGTGACAGTAGAAAGTACCCTGTTTAGTTGCCTCCTGATCTGTCGAAAACACCCTGCACGATTGTTAACTTAACCATACAACTGACGTTTTAAACCACATCGATTCAGTATAATAGCGCTGATCTCTTCTATGGAGATCCGCGTTGTATCGATATAAGGAATATTAAATAGATGAAATAATGCTTCCTGCCACTGTAGCTCCCGCTGACATTGTGCCAAGGAAGCATACTGACTGTTGGGTCGGCGCTCCTGCCGAATAAAATGCAGTTGTGCCGCACTAAGTGTCAATCCAAATAATTTATTTCTGACATTTTCCAATACGTTTGGTAACTGCATGACAGGAAAATCTTCCTGTGTTAACGGATAATTGGCAGCGGCAATTCCATACTGCAAGCCCAAATATAGGCACGTTGGCGTCTTACCGGAACGTGAAATACCAACCAGAATGATATCTGCTTCATCAAAATTCTTTGGATTGACGCCATCATCATGCGCCAGCACATAATTGATTGCCGCTATTCGTTTGAAGTAAGACAAGTGATGCTTTAAGCCATGGGATCGCCCAGCCATGCGCACAAATGGCTGATGCAACTCTTCTTCAACTGACTGGATAAAAGTTTCAAAGAAATCAAAAGTTCGACAATCCGCTTGCTTTATGACCTCGAGAATTTCTGGATTCAGTAATGTGCTGAATACTAAAGGGCTATGACCATCTCTCTTGGCAGATTGGTTAATCTGATCTGAAACTGTTTTGGCTCTTTCCACGGTATCCAGAAATGGTACGTTGACCGTATCCCATTCAATACCATCAAACTGTGTCAGTAGACTGTGTCCAAGCGTTTCCGCTGTAATGCCGGTGCGATCGGATAAATAGTAAACCGTGCGCTTATGTTTAATCATTACGGATTTTTGCCAAATTAAGCCACGTTCCCATGACCGAATCAGGGTTGAGCGATAAGCTACTGATTCCCTGCTCAAACAACCAAATTGCAAAATCCGGATAATCCGAGGGACCCTGACCGCAGATGCCGATATATTTACCCTGATTGCGGCAAGCATCAATGGCCATTTTGAGCAGCTTTTTGACAGCTGGATTACGTTCATCAAACAAATGAGAAACCAGACTGGAGTCGCGATCGATGCCTAAGGATAATTGCGTCATGTCATTGGAACCGATCGAAAAGCCATCAAAGTACTGCAAAAACTCTTCTGCAAGTAACGCATTGGAAGGAATTTCGCACATCATAATCACGCGCAGACCATTCTCGCCGCGTACAAGCCCAAAAGATGCAAGCAGCGCGATTACCTGCTCAGCTTCTTCCAGTGTACGGCAAAACGGAATCATGATTTCAATATTGGTCAGACCCATATCATCCCGCACTTGACGTAAGGCGGTGCATTCAAGCTCAAAACAATCCCGAAAATCAGCAGATAAATAGCGCGATGCGCCACGAAAACCAATCATTGGGTTTTCTTCGTTCGGCTCGTAGTTGCTACCCGCAATCAGACTTGCATACTCATTCGATTTAAAGTCGGAGGTCCGCACTATGACCGGATGCGGATAAAAAGCTGCAGCTAGCGTTGCAATCCCCTCTGTCAATTTTTTCACAAAAAAGTTGACTGGATCAGTATATCCCGCAATTCGGTCGTAAATTTTATTTTTCAAGTCATCCGGTAGATGATCAAACTCCAACAGCGCCTTTGGATGAATGCCAATCATGTTATTGATAATGAATTCCAGGCGTGCAAGCCCAACACCCTGACTAGGCGTTTGAGAAAATGAAAAGGCATGAGACGGATTGCCCACATTCATCATTATTTTTACCGGCAATTCAGGCAGCTTACCGGCATCAGCCGTCGTACGCTCAAACTGCAACAATCCTTCATACACATAACCCGTATCACCATCAGCGCAAGAAACCGTGATCGGGGTGCCATCTTTGATACAGGTTGTGGCATCACCACAGCCCACCACAGCCGGAATGCCCATTTCCCTTGCAATAATTGCTGCATGACAGGTACGTCCGCCACGATTGGTGACAATTGCAGAAGCTCGTTTCATAATGGGCTCCCAGTCCGGATCGGTCATATCGGTCACCAGCACATCGCCCGACCGAATTTCATGCATTTGATCTATACGTTTAATCAACCGGGCTGTACCTTGACCTATTTTTTGTCCAATCGCTCGACCTTCTGCCAGTATTGTTCCTGTGTCACTTAATTTGAAGCGTTCCAGGAGGGGTCTGGCGCGACTTTCAACGGTTTCAGGACGTGCTTGGACAATGTACAATTGGCCATCTAACCCATCCAATGCCCATTCAATATCCATAGGACGGCCGTAATGCTGTTCAATGATCAATGCTTGTTTTGCCAGCGCTTCAACCTGTGTATCAGTTAATGAAAAACGCATGCGCCGGGCAGTTTCAACATTACGCGTAATCGTAGAAGATCCCTTAGTGTCTTTTTTGTCAGCGTAAGTCATTTCAATGGCTTTCGTGCCTATACGGCGGGCAAGAATCGCTGGTTTTCCAGCAGTCAATCCCCGCTTATAAACATTAAACTCATCCGGATTGACGGTGCCTTGCACAATGGTTTCACCCAAGCCATACGCAGACGTGATAAAAATCGTATCGCGAAAACCGGTTTCAGTATCCAGGGTAAACATTACGCCACTTGCGCCCAGGTCACTTCGCACCATTCTTTGAATCCCGGCTGAGAGATATACCTTATCATGCGGAAACTGCTGATGAACGCGATATGCTATCGCTCGATCGTTATACAGTGATGCAAATACCTCTTTGACGGCAGTAATAACCTGATCCAGCCCATGAATATTTAATAAAGTTTCTTGTTGGCCTGCAAACGAAGCATCTGCCAGATCTTCAGCGGTGGCCGACGAACGTACCGCAAATGATATTGCATCATTATCGCCGCTCTCGACCAATTTTCCATAAGCACCGGAAACCGCTTGGACAATCGCTTCCGGCAATGCTGCGCGCAATATCCAGCCACGAATTTCCTTACCTGCAGTGGTCAGTGCGTTAATATCGTCAACATCTAGCTTATCCAGTAATTGCTTGATACGATCAACAAGCCCATTTGCAGCCAAAAATTCCCGATAGGCTTCTGTTGTGGTGGCAAAGCCTGCTGGAACATTAACACCGGCCTGAGAAAGATGGCTGATCATTTCTCCCAACGAGGCATTCTTACCGCCAACAAGATTCACATCATTCATCGTCAACTGATCGAACCAAGCAATATATTTTGACATTGAACAAACTCCTTTTAATCGCAATTTCTTCTATTATAGTCCGACGCTCATTTGAATTATGCTTTTCGATTACACCGGGATTTTGTTTTTAGCACTGACCAATGCCAACAGGTGTGCAGCGACAAGAAACATTTATTAAAAAACATGTTATTACGGAAAGTTATCTAAGAATGTTCGGGGGTGATTATCTCTGCAGCATCTAACTCAGCAAATTGATTCAATACTAGCTAGCTACAAAGAAATTATATGGGTATAAAGCTGGATGAACTATGAAACGGGCTATTTCTATCAACGTCGATGCTGACTCTCAATAGAATTCTTCAACGATTGGACAACTAACCTTCAACTATTGAAACGCTACGGCTGGAAAGATTGGCCAATTCCAACCGAATATTGGAATGAATTGTTTGTGTATTCCGCTAAATTTTACTTTTATGAATCACGATTTCATCCAGTGATTGATGCAAATCCTCTAGTGCTGAGCCCATAATGAGACCAGAACAGCTATGAAAGAGCCATAAGTTTGTTGCGACAGGTCGATGTAAATTACTACGCGCATGAATATTAAAATCGCACCATGCCAGTATCAGTTGATCCTCAGCAAAACTGTCAACACACAGCCAATTAACGTTACGAATAATCACGTCCAAACCGCGATGCTTCTGCAGCGTCACACGTACAGGACTTCCTAATCGCAACAGAGCGAGACGTGCCCGGTTATAACAGGCTGCTTCTATCTTTTTGGGAAAAATACGTAACGGTTGAGGTAGCGTATCCATAAGCATTAAAACGTTATATTATTACTCTAGTTTTTCGCTTCCTTAATGGCAATAGTTTCACCGTCGGGTTTGCCTTCAAGAAATACGCGACTGGCAAGAATATCTTCCGCTTCGAGTGTCATGAGGTCGATTTTAGCCAATGTTTTCTTTGCGCCAAGAAATAACCGATTAGCTTGACGAAGCCGTGCACGATCGAGTGCGTTACGCACCGAACGCGCGTTTGCAAAATGTTCCAGTTTCATGCGCAAGCGAATATATTCTCCAAAAGCTTCCTCTCCTGCTTGACTTAAACAGTAATTCTGCTCTGCTAACATCAGCTTAGCTATTGCAAGTAATTCATCAGGGTCGTAATCTGGAAAATCAATATGGTGCGCAATGCGCGAACGCATACCGGGATTGCTATGGAAGAATTTATCCATCCGATCTTTATATCCAGCCAGTATCACGACTAAATCCTCACGATTATTTTCCATCGTTTGCAACAGAATTTCTATGGATTCCGCACCATAATCGCGTTCGTTCTCTGGTTTGTAAAGATAATAGGCTTCATCAATAAACAGTACCCCGCCCATGGCTTTTTTTATGACTTCTTTGGTTTTAGGCGCGGTGTGACCAATATATTGTCCAACCAGGTCGTCGCGTGTGACAGAAACAAGATGGCCCTCTCGCACATAACCCAAGCGATGAAGGATTTCAGACATGCGTAATGCCACGGTTGTTTTCCCGGTTCCCGGATTACCAGTAAAACACATGTGCAAACTGGGTGCGCCCGCAGATAATTCCATCTGTTTACGAACTCGGTCAACGAGCAAAAGTGCGGCGGTTTCACGAATACGAGTTTTAACAGGCTTTAGACCAATTAATTCGTTATCTAATTTATCCAATACATCCTTGATATTAGATTTACGAAATTCCGCATCCAAATCAATATGTGTCTCTTTGGATGAAGTTGAGTTTTCAGATTGCTTGGACATGCTTGACCCCTTATTTGTGACATCATGAAACGGTCACAGGAAGCACACATCAATTTAAATTAACCTTATTTAAGGTGCGTATCAATTTCTATCGAGCAAGTACTTAAGAAATTATTTATTAATCTAATGTGGCTTCACTGTACCAATTCTCTCTCTTCTTTTCGAAGAGAGAGAACTTTTCTGCTAGTAGCGTTCACCTTCTGGTTTGTCAGTTGCATACGAATGAATCGTATAACTAACTTGCCGTCCTGGGCCTTCCTTTCGATCCAACCTAAATCCTGGTTCATTTTTAGGTCGATTGACAATATAAGACATCATTGGACTCTCCACCCCGCGTGTGGAGTTAAACGCGGTTACTCGGACATAGTGGTTCGGAAAAGTTTTTCGACAGCTGTTGATTTCCATGAGAATTCCGGCAGGATCCTTTAAGTCAAACATCGGATTGCCAAACATTTCCCAGTAAGTGTTACGTGGATGGGGCTCATCAGTATACTCAATACCAACTGCCCAACCATTATTTAGCGCATATTTGAGTTGCGCCGTGATTTGTTTGTCGGTCAACGGAGGGAGGAAAGAAAACTGGCCCTGTGTAAGAAGATTTCCTACATTGGTCATCATAATAAAGTGCTCCTATGAATGTTGTAGTTAAACATTAGTTGTGGTTGATGGTACGAAATCAGCCGTATCGGTAGATTCATAGTTAAAGGTAATATCTTTCCAAGTATCCAGTGCTTCTTTAAGTGGCTTACAGGATTTAGCAGCGTCAGCCAGAATTTTTGGTCCTTCTTTAACATAGTCACGACCTTCGTTACGTGCCATTACCATGGATTCGAGGGCAACACGATTAGCAACCGCGCCAGCTTGAATGCCTTGAGGATGTCCAATGGTACCGCCGCCGAACTGTAATATAACGTCTTCGCCAAGATAATCAAGAAGTTGATGCATCTGTCCGGCATGAATCCCGCCTGAAGCAACTGGCATACATTTATTCAACGATGCCCAATCTTGTTCGAAGAACAGTCCGGTTTCCAGATTTTGTTCGGTATGTGTCTCGCGCAAGGTATCGTAAAATCCTTTGATCATAAGCGGATCGCCTTCAAGCTTACCAACCACCGTACCTGCATGAATATGATCCACACCCGCCATGCGCATCCATTTGCAAATTACACGGAAATTCATACCGTGATTTTTCTGCCGTGAGTAAGTTGAGTTACCAGCACGGTGAAGATGCAGTATCATGTCATTTTTGCGTGCCCATTTCGCCATGGACTGAATCGCGGTATAACCGACTACCAGATCAATCATGATAATGACGGAACCGAGGGATTTTGCAAATTCTGCGCGTTCGTACATATCTTCCATCGTGCCGGCAGTGACATTCAAATAATGTCCTTTTACTTCACCTGTGGCAGCCGATGCTTTATTCACGGCTTCCATGCAGTATAGAAAACGGTCTCGCCAATGCATAAACGGTTGAGAGTTGATATTTTCATCATCTTTCATGAAGTCTAAGCCGCCTTTGAGACCTTCGTACACCACACGCCCATAGTTGCGGCCTGAAAGACCCAGTTTCGGTTTAGTCGTGGCCCCTAGTAGCGGACGACCAAACTTATCAAGCCGTTCCCGTTCTACCACGATACCTGTTGCGGGGCCTTGGAAGGTTTTGAGATAGGCAACAGGAATGCGCATGTCTTCCAGACGCAACGCTTTGACCGCCTTAAAGCCGAACACATTACCGATAATGGAAGCTGTCAGATTGGCAATTGACCCTTCTTCGAATAAATCCAAATCGTAGGCGATGTATGCAAAATACTGTGCCTCGTTATCGGTTCCAGGGCCCGTATTTGGTACAAGGTCAGAACGATAGGCTTTGGCACGATATAACTCACATGCAGTCAACCGGTCTGTCCATACCACGGTCCATGTTGCTGTAGAGGATTCTCCTGCGACTGCCGCTGCCGCCTCCTCGTGGTCAACGCCTGGTTGCGGTGTAATCCGAAACATTGCAACAATATCTGTTTCTTTAGGCTTATAATCTGGTTCCCAGTAGCCCATTTTTTTATACGGAATGACACCAGACTTGTAACGTTCTTTACCTTCTTTCATGGTTTGAGAAGCCATCTCTTGATCTCCTGAATGTTTATGGAAACCCATTGTACATATATTTTTTAGCAACATGATCCGGAAGTTGCTCTGAATCGATAAAAAAATATTACGCAATAGGTTATACGTATCATGCACTATTATATACATTTATCATAATGATTAATTTTTATATATACTATAGCCTATAGCCTATGATGCGGAGGACATAACTATGCGTCGCAGCACTTTACGTCAACTTGAAGTATTTGAAGCTATTGTTCGCTTTGGAAGCTTCACACGCGCCGCCGAGGAACTGTTTTTAACTCAACCCACGGTGTCTCTGCAAATCAAGAAATTAACTGACGCTGTTGGTCTGCCGCTGTTTGAGCAAATTGGTAAAAAAATTTACCTGACTGATGCGGGCAGAGAACTGCATCAAATGAATTTGGATATTTTCGAACGTTTCGACCGTTTTGAAATGGTCACTTCGAATATGAAAGGAATGAAAGCCGGCAAACTGCGGCTGGCTGTGGTCACCACAGCCAAATATTTTGCACCGCGATTGCTTGGTATGTTTTGCAGCGAGTATCCCGGGGTTGAAGTCTCTCTGAAAGTAACTAACCGAGAACAAACATTAGAACGCTTGATCAGCAATCGGGACGATCTGTATATCTTGGGACAACCGCCAAAACAGATCGATGTAATTGCAGAAACATTTTTAAAAAATCCACTGGTTGTCCTTGCTTCCGTCAATCATCCACTGGCCAATGAGAAAAAAATCACGTTACAGCGTATAGCCAAAGAATCATTCTTATCACGCGAGTCTGGGTCTGGCACGCGCATAGCGACTGAACGTTTTTTTGCTAAACAAGGCTTAAAACCCAACATAAGAATGGAGCTTGGCAGTAATGAAGCGATTAAACAGGCAGTTATTGGCGGACTGGGCATATCGATTTTATCACGCCATACGTTAGCCTTGGATATCCCTAATGGACAACTGGTTGTATTGGATGTTCAAGGTTTTCCCATTAACCGCCATTGGTACTATGCTTATCCAGCAGGAAAACAACTGTCTATAGTCGCACAGGTATTTCTAGAATACTTACAACAAGCACCGCAATTACTGGTTGATATTTCCGGCCATTATGCAAATATTGGACATTGTCCGCTGTTACCAGAGAACACTACAAAACGAATTTGCACCAACAAAGGGAATTCTGAATAAGTCCCGAAAGCTTATAGAATAAATAAACAAATCAAAACGCAAAAAAATAGAAACAGGCGCATTTATTCGCTTCGGTCCACACTGTTTTTTCACGCAGGATGCAGCGCAAAATTTATCCAATTTAAAAACTTTCAAAAAGTAAAAAACCGCGACAACAAGTATCGATGTTGAACGGTGGACTGATAAAAAAATCCTCTTTTTTTACTCTCACATAATTTGACACACATTACTAACTGAATACTTTATATTCAGATAAACAATAATGTTAATAATGTGACAAAATATTAATTACCCTGTTTTTCAATACATAACACATGAATCCGAGCACTGCTTTTACTCAGCACAACATTTTGCCCTCTGCCGATCCACACCGTACTTTGTTACATAACGAGGTACATGCCCGTCCAAGCCAGCGCATTCATTTGCCTGCTTTAGTGGTCTGCGTCGCAGTGCTCAGTGATGACGTCACGCTTGAACAAGAGTGTCAACATCTGCGCTGTCTTCCTGGCCAGGAGGGGCTCATGGTCAGGCAATTGCAAAGTAACTTTCTTCGCTTGCGATTGCAAGGCTATACTTTGAGATGGGAACGCCACACCGAGTTTACACGATACACACTTGTGCAACCCTTGCCTGAAAGCGCACAACTGGGTGCGACAGAACCGGAATTATTATCATCCTTAGCTTTACCAGAAGGTTGGTTAGGTGGAATTCCTGGCCAGACATTTGCAGCTATAAAACTGGTTATGGTAAATGGAGATTTGAATCGCCCAGAAGAGACGTTGTCATTGGCGCGTAATTGGTTTGGTAAACGCCCTGTGGCGGCTTCCCTTATCGGAAGAAACAGGCATTCTCTCGCGGTGACTGACTTCATACTACGCAACAGCGGCTTTGAACGAATGTTGGTGGTCGCCCCGACTGAAACATCTGAGTCACGGGCTGGACGCGTTGCCCAGCGTCTGCTAGAAATTGAAACTTACCGCCTGATGGCGCTGCGCGGTCTACCTGTGGCCAAACAACTTGATCCCGAACTGACAAATGCTGAGCAACAATTAGCCAATATCACCGCCCAGTTGGAAAATAAAGCCGCATCAGAACAAGAATTACTTGATAGCCTAATCTCGCTGGCTGTTAGTGTCGAGCGCGCCACTGTCGAACATATGTACCGATTTACAGCAACGCACGCCTACGATAAGCTGGTTTCTCAGCGTATAACCGAATTAAGAGAGAGAGCCATACCTGGCACCCAAGCGATTGGTGAATTTATGTGGCGTCGTCTTTCCCCGGCTATAACAAGGGTTAAAACTACTGCACAACGCTTGGTTTCGCTTTCTGAGCGCATCTCACAGACCAGTGCTCTTCTGCGCACGCGGGTAGACATATTAGCCGAAGCACAAAACCAACAATTACTCGAAAAACTTACGCGCGGCCAAGAACTTCAATTACAACTGCAGCGCACAGTAGAAGGTCTGTCGATTGCAGCTATTTCATATTATGTCGTCAGCTTGTTGTTATATGTGGCCAAGGCGGGAAAAGCTGCTGGATTACCCGTTCATCCCGAGTTGGCTGTCGGGATAATGATACCGATAGTACTCTGGGCTGTCTGGTACGTCACACATCGAATCCACGATAAATTTACCAAGTCAGTCAAAAAAATCGATCAATAACGATTTAGGTTGGGTTAGCGATTCAGATAGCCATACTGCTTTAATGATTTTATCTTCGGCGCTTTACCTTATCGAATTTCTCAGGCCGGATATCACATGCTCATTCTTATTAATTTTGAGCACTTATTTTTATCGTTAACTACCTCTATGCCAACGGATCAATTTGAGTTATAAAGCCAGCAATTTTTTTACCCGGGTTTTTTGCTCATGTTCAATGTGATCTTGTTTCAGCCGGAAATTCCACCGAACACCGGTAATATCATCCGGCTATGCGCCAATACCGGCGTAAAATTACATTTAATAAAGCCGCTGGGATTTAGGCTGAAAGACAAGCAATTATTACGCGCCGGACTGGATTATCATGAATTCGCCGGTATCATGATCCATGATAGCTGGCATGATTGTGCAAAACAGCTACAGACAAAACGAATATTTGCAATCACTACCAAAGGAAAACAACACTATGATGTGCCTGACTACGAAGCGGGAGATAGCTTTCTTTTTGGTGCAGAAAGTTGTGGGCTGCCGGTGGCTGTTATGAACAGCTTTCCACCGGAATGCCGACTCCGCGTTCCAATGCTGCCAGCAAGCCGCAGTCTAAATTTATCCAATGCCGTTGCAGTCATTGTCTACGAAGCCTGGCGACAAGCGGGATTCTCACAAGGCGGTTAAAACCCGCATTACTTTAGATTGAGGCTTTCACTTAATATCCGCGGCGTAACAAAAACAAGTAACTCCCGCTTATCATCCTGTCTTGCAGTATTGCGGAAGATATGACCCAGAATGGGTATGTCTCCCAATAATGGCACCTTGTTGGTCAGCAGACTTTCATCTCGTTCGAAGATACCACCAATCACCACAGTTCCGCCATTTTCAATCAAAATTTTCGTGGTGATTTGTTTGGTATTAATTGGGGGCGGTAGAAATTGATTAATGCTTTGTCCAATTTTGTCCTGGTTGACACTCAACTCCATGTCAATTTTATTATCATATGTAATCAGTGGCTTTACTTTTAATGCCAACGTAGCATCGACAAAACGAATACTTGTCGCTCCACTACTGGTCGCCTGCTGAAAAGGAACACGATCACCTTGTTCAATTATGGCCTCTACCCCATGCGCAGTTACGACGCGCGGACTGGCGATCACTCTTCCCTGCCGGTCAGTTTCCAGTGCGGATAATTCCAGGTTAATCAACTGGCCATCATTAACTTTGATCAAACTCAATCCCAACGTTGCAGGTCCTCCGGCCAGTGCGGCAGCACCCGATGCAGGCAAATTCACATTCAGGGGATTCGCGCCACTTGGCGTAGCACCTGCTGCCAACGCACTTGAATCCGCCACATTTCCAGAAATTCCAACATTACGACCGCCCATGTTCGATACATTCTTAACGCCAAAGCGGGCGCCTAGATCACGACTGAAGGTATCTGTCGCTTCAACGATACGCGCTTCAATCATAACCTGCCGCTCAAATACATCTAATGTCTTGATATGGCGTCTTATCTCACTCAATTTTGCAGGAATATCCGTGATTGTCAGTGAATTACTGATTTCATCGATATTGATAGCCCCTCGCTTACTCAGCATACCCTCGAAGGAAATTGAATTTACACGCCGATGATTCAAGTGATATGTCTCTGTTCGTAAAGGTTCAAGTTCAGATATCTGCAAACGTGATTCCAGATCGAGCAGTTCTCTGGCCGCCATCTCTTCACGTGGCGCGACAAAAATAACATTACCTGTTTTACGTTTATCTAATCCAGTTGCCTGAAGAATAATGTCTAGCGCCTGATCCCAAGGCACATCTTTTAAGCGCAGCGTTAAACTACCCACGACCGTATCACTGGCAATAATATTCAGATTGGTAAAATCGGCAATCACTTGTAATACCGCGCGGACATCCACATTCTGAAAATTTAGTGACAACTTTTCACCGGTGTAGCCGCCATTGATCAATCTTCTATGCGCCATCTCTTCATCTTGATCTTTTATTGCGCTAACTTCCAGAACAAATTGAGTCTCTTTTTGTCGGGCTGAATGCTCCCATCGTCCATTTGACTTTACAACCATGCGCACATTTTCTCCTTGGGCGCGGGTTTGAATAGTTTGTACCGGTGTGGAGAAATCGGTGACATCAAAACGTCTTTCCAGATTACTGGGCAAATGAGTATCAATGAATTCGACCACAAGATCTTCGCCTTCTTGGCGGACATCTATTCCAGTACCTGCTTGCAATAAATCTACCTCGATGCGACCTTCGCCATTCAGGCCCCGTCGAAAATCTAAATCCAGCAAACTGTTTCTTCGGCTATCAGGTGTAACATTTTCATCGAAATAAGCGATTGAATCATAATCCCTATTTCCTGCAATTGCTTGTAACTGTATATAAAAAGCATTACCTTCAACATAAGTATCATGGCTCATCAATTTGGATAAATTCAGCACTAAACGGGTACGGCTTCCCACATCAACGACATTGATACTGTCTAAATCGCCCTCATCAATCTTTAGGGAGTTTTTATCAAGTCCGCTAGAAATGCTTACAAAATCAAAATATACTCTTGCTGGATTATTCAGGGAAACGCCGGTGGGCACCGTATCGAAGGGTCGGTCAAATGTTACTTTGACCAACATAAAACCACCGCGCACTGTAGAAACCTCGATCGCCTGGATTTTATTTGATATTGATTCCTCAGCAAAAGCTTGCGCAGCAACGGTGAACGCGAATATTACTGAAGAGAAGATAAACCCCAGCCATAAAATTTTATTCATTGTATGTGTCCGCTTCATCCGTTCTACTCCTGATGTTCTAGCATGAGTGTACTGACACGCTCAGTCCATTCATTAACGCTATCCTGCACGATTTCCTTTAATTTAATTTCTGATTCCGAAATATCAGCTATCCGTCCAAAATTCTGTCCCATATGGTTACCAACACTGACTCGATGAAGCGTATCCTCTGGTGACTCGATCAATGCAAAAATCATCTCATGTTGTTGCAAAGAACCGACCATTTTTAGACTTTCCAAAGGATAGCGCTCCAATACCTCTTTACGACGATTTAAATCGGGCTTCAACCCACTACTATCACGCTGGGCCTCTTCATTCTTCCGAGAAACAAATGGGCTAGGAATATCGAATGCATCATAGACAAAGTTCTTGAATGGCTTCATCTCGGGCACCGGTTCAACTTGGCCACGCAACCCTTTTCCAGCGTTCTTGACAAAATCTTCCAGATCATTGAAATCGCCCCCCGCACATGCAGAGAGCGCCAAGAAAAACGTTAATAGCGGCCAATGCTGCTTGGATGTCATTATTCGTCCCCATTCTGGTTCGCAATTTCTTCTTCATCAAGAAAACGAAAAGTTTTCGCAACCACATCGAGTATCAATTTATCTTCTTGATCCGGTTTAATACTGATATCGTTCAAAGTCACAATACGGGGCAGATGAGAAACATCACTGGCGAAAGCACCAATGTCATGATAACTGCCTGTCACACGAATAGTCACCGGCAATTCCGCATAGAATTCTTTTATTGTCTCATTCGTAGCTGGTTTAAATAATTCAAATTGCAGGCCTCGACCTAAACCTGCCTGATTAATGTCAACTAACAATGCCTCCATCTCTGATTTATCTGGCAATTGTTTCAATAACGCACTGAGAGACTGCTCAATTTCTTTTTGCTGCTGCCTTAATGCATCTAGATTAACGGCACTTCTTTTTTTCATCAGATAACTCTGCTTTAACGTTTCTTCTTCCGCTTGCGCTCGGTCAAGCGTCTCCCATTGCGCTTGCCAGTCAAAAAAATAACCAACAATGATTATTGACATTAGCAAAACCAACAAAGCGCCTGCTTTTATTCCCGCAGGCCAGCTCCCTGGATCCTCAGTGTTAAGTTGACGCAATTCCTCTAATAGATTCATGTTGAATCAACCTTTTGGTCCTTAAGTGTTATCTGCGAGCAGCATCGTGTCATCATTGTCGGGCGCACCGGTTAATTTAATATCAAGATTAAATTCATTGAGACGCCCCTCATTGACGGTAACTGCTTTAATTTCAATTAGTAGCGGGTCCTCTAGCCAAGGTGAAGACTCAAGATTCCGCATAAGCGTTGAAACCCACGCATTTGATTGCGCGTAGCCCACCAGATTGACTTTATATCCTTCTTGCTTCACACTTTGCAGATAAACGCCATCAGGCAACAAACGCACCAATTGATCTAGCAGAAGCACCACCTCAGTACGACTCGTTTGCAGTGTTTCGACAACACCCTTGCGCACCAATAATTCCTGTGTTTTTGATTTAATTTGCCTGATTTCCTCAATTTGCTTATCAAGAATCGCAATCTGATTATTCAAAAACTGGTTGCGTGAATTCTGATAATCCACTTTATCAGTAATCACGACATGCCCGGTCCAGACAAACAATGCGCCCAATACAAATGTTATCCCAGCCAATACTGCAAACTGTTGTTGGCGCGCTTTTCGTTTTTCTTCGCGATGAGGAAGTAAATTTATTCGAATCATGCTGGATCAAAGCCGCGCATGGCCAAGCCGCAGGCAATTAATAGTGATGGGGCATCGATATTTAACTGTTTTGAAATAATACGACTGGATAGCTCCATACTTGAGAAAGGATTGACTGTCAGGGTGCTTATTTGAGTACGCGATGCGATAATTTCGTTCAATCCCGGAATAACAGCGCAACCTCCCGCAAGAAAAATAGTATTGATCTCGGTATACCGTGTCGATGTAAAGAAAAACTGGACGGCTCGCATCACCTCGATTGATAATGTTTCACAAAATGGCTGCAAAACATCTTTGTTATAATTCTCCGGCAACTCCCCACTGCTACGCTTAGCGGCTTCAGCTTCCTCTAGTGAGAGGTCAAACTGATTCTGGATTTCTTTTGTGAGCTGATCACCGCCGAATGGCTGGTCACGCATATAAACAGACTGCCCATTATGAAATACATTAAGGCTCATTGTCGTAGCACCAATATCAATTAATGCAAAAACTTTATCTGTACTGCTTTCAGGCAGATGTTTTTCTATCAATTCAAACGCAGCTTGTGACGCATAGGGTTCAACGTCCATAATCACAGCTTTAAGACCAGCCGATAAAGCGGCAGCCACCCGATCCTCTACCTTGTCTTTCCGGGAAGCAGCAATGAGTACCTCTACTTCCTCTGAGTTTTCAGACGAAGATTCGAGCTCTTGAAAATCCATATTCACTTCATCCATTGCAAATGGAATATACTGGCTGGCCTCATTTTCAACCTGAAAAGCCAAATCTTCTTCCCGTTGTCCAGCCGGCACGATAATTTTTTTAGTAATAACTTCCGCTGCAGGCAAGGCCAATGCTACATTCTTAATCTTTGTACCCATGCGCCGCCATCCGCGCTCGATGCTTTCACTTACCGCTTCCAGATTATCAATCCCACCATCCTGCATTGCACCCGCCTGTAAAGGTTCAATCGCGTAACGCTCAACACGATAGATATTTTTAGCTTTATCTGCGATTGAAAGCTCAACCATTTTTACGGATGATGCACTTATGTCCACGCCAATTAAAGGTGGTGTTTTCAAGCGGAAAAATTCTAAATTTAAATTTTCCTTGAACATTGGTATATTTGAGGCAATATTCTCTGTATAAATAAATCTTTTAAAACGGTTCTGTTAGATGTTTTATTTTCTTATCGGCACTTATACTAATAACTATAATATTATTACTGGTTTATAATTTTGGCAGATTTCAAATTATGCTAAGCTTGGATAAAAGGCGTTTATGCCTTCTACAATTTCCACATATGCTTCAAGGGTGAAGCTAGTAAAATCTTTCGCCACATATCATAAAGTTCATTGTCCATGTTAATTCGCTGGCTTACCTATTCCTTTTTTTCCATTTTTGCGCTCGGATTAATCGGAATTCTATTAATCATTTTTGCTGCACTGGTCACTTTCTCTTCGCTACCATCGCTTGAAACGCTCACTGACTATCGACCCAAAATACCGTTACGGGTATACAGTGACGAAGGTCTGTTGATCGGGGAATTTGGAACAGAGCGGCGTAACGTGGTGAAAATTGACAGTGTTCCGGTCTATCTTAAACAAGCAATCTTAGCCGCGGAAGACGATCGCTTTTATGAGCATAGTGGGGTTGACACGATTGGGGTATTGCGAGCCGCCTACTCCAATTTTACCGCTGGAGGCGTAAGGCAGGGCGCCAGTACAATTACGATGCAGGTCGCTCGGAATTTTTTCCTGACCAGGGAAAAAACGCTGACTAGAAAATTTAGCGAAGCATTGCTTGCTTTCAAGATAGAACATTACTTAAGTAAAGATCAGATCCTTGAGTTATATATCAACCAGATTTACCTGGGACAGCGCAGCTATGGCTTCGCCGCTGCCGCAAAATCTTATTTTGACAAATCACTAAATGAAATCAATATTGCTGAAGCTGCCATGTTGGCTGGATTGCCAAAAGCGCCGTCCCATTTTAATCCAGTAGTTAATCCCGAACGAGCCAAAACCCGTCAACTCTATGTGTTGCGACGCATGCACAAACTCAATTTATTATCTGATAACGAGCTAAAGAAACTGGAAAAACAACCGGTACCAGTACATCGCAAATCACGCACCTTCGCGATGCACGCAGAGTATGTTGCTGAAATGGCGCGTCAAGTTGTTTATGATCGATATCAAGCAGAGACCTATACGAGTGGCATTAAGGTATACACAACCATTAGAAAAGAAGATCAAGAAGCCGCTTATCAAGCCCTTCGCAAAAATGTGATGAATTATGATAAGCGTCACGGCTACCGTGGTCCGGAAGGATTTATAGATTTGCTAAAAAAAGGCGTCAATCAGGAAAAGACACTGAAAGAGACACTACGGAAAATAGCAGATTCTGATGGTATTTATCCGGCGGTTGTACTGACTGTCAACAATGACTCTGTCCAAGTTTACCGCAAGGATGGAAAAATAATTGCGATCACTCGTGAAGGGCTCCAGCTAGTACAAGATTTTCTCACGAACCAAGACGGTGAGCGTGCAAAAAACTCGCTACGCCCAGGTGCAATTGTCCGGATTCAGGAAAATGAAAAAGACAATTGGGAAATCGTCCAATTCCCAGAAGTTGAAGCGGCGCTAGCTTCAATCAATCCTCAGGATGGTGCAATTCGTGCATTAATCGGCGGTTTTGATTTTCATCGAAATCAGTTTAATCATGTAACGCAAGCATGGCGTCAACCGGGATCAAGCTTCAAACCGTTTATTTATTCTGCATCACTAGATAAAGGTTTTACGCCTGCGACCATCATCAATGATGCACCGCTTTCCTTCGATGCGTCACAGACTGGAAGTGAATTGTGGGAACCAAGAAATTTTGATGGAAAATACAGTGGTCCCATACGAATGCGCGAGGCACTTGCCAAATCAAAAAATCTAGCGTCAATTCGTATTTTGCAGGCAATTGGCCTGCAGTATGCACAAGATTACATCACACGTTTTGGCTTTGAGGCGGCGCAGCATCCGCCGTATCTGCCTATGGCGTTGGGTTCGGGTGCAGTCACAGCAATGCAAATGGCGGCTGGCTATGCGACATTTGCAAATGGTGGCTACGAAATTACCCCTTATTTCATTAAACGGATAGAAGATAAGTCAGGAAACGTATTAGAAACAGCGCAACCCCCAATTGCGGGTAAAAACGCAAATCAGATCATTGATCCTCGTAATGCTTTTCTTATCACAAGCATGATGCAAGACGTCATAAACCGTGGCACCGCAACGCGGGCAAAACAACTGGGTCGCAACGACATTGCCGGGAAAACTGGGACAACAAGCAATTTTATTGATGCTTGGTTTTGTGGCTTTCAAAAACATTTAGTCGCCGTCGCATGGATTGGCTATGATGACCCCAAATCATTAGGCAAAAACGAAACTGGCGGGCGTGCAGCCCTACCAATGTGGATGGACTATATGGCAAAGGCATTAAAAAATGTGCCCATGGAAAATCAGGAGTTACCGCAAGGCATCATTACTGCAAAGATTAACCCCGATACAGGATTAAGAGAAAGCGCAGGCACAATAACTGAACATTTTTTTCAGGAGCAATTACCACCCCAGGCAGTGACTAATTTTGACGATCTTGACAACACGCTGGATACCTTTAGAGACCAATTATTTTAAGAAACCGGACAGATAGCCTCTTATGTCAGACACACATCATGTTGAAAAAATCAATCCCCATTTTTTAACCAAGCTGCCACATCCATCGCATAATAGGTAAGAATGCCATCAGCACCAGCACGCTTGAATGACAACATGGATTCTAATACACACGCTTTTTCATCCAGCCAGCCATTTTTCGCAGACGCTTTAAACATCGCATATTCACCACTGACTTGATATACAAATGTTGGAGCACCATATTGCGTTTTTACTCTTTGCACGATATCCAGATAAGGCATACCTGGTTTTACCATAATCATATCTGCACCCTCTTCGATATCTAGCCCAACTTCCCAAATTGCTTCGTCTGAATTTGCTGGATCCATTTGGTAGGTAGATTTATTTCCTGCTCCTAAATTTGTCGAAGACCCAACTGCATCGCGAAACGGACCATAGAAGCTTGATGCATATTTTGCTGAATAAGCAAGTATCCGCGTATGAATTAACTGATTCCGATCCAGCATTGAGCGTACAGCAGCGATACGCCCATCCATCATGTCGGATGGCGCAACAATATCAGCACCAGCTTGCGCATGAACCAGTGCTTGCTGTTCCAGTACTGCGACTGTTTCATCATTCAGTACATAACCATGATCATCAATCAAACCATCTTGTCCATGGCTGGTATAAGGGTCTAGCGCTATATCAGTGATAATACCGAGTTCCGGGAAATTTTTCTTTAACTGACTAACCGTCCTTGGGACAAGTCCTTCAGGATTTAAAGCTTCTTTCGCAACCGGATCTTTAAGCGCCGAATCAATGACTGGAAATATTGCTAAAGCGGGTATTCCAAGTTGTAAGCACTTCTCGGCCTGAATCAGCAAAAGATCAATACTTTGCCGAACAACGCCCGGCATCGAATTTACATCTTCTTTTCTTTGCTTACCGTCTAGCACAAAAACCGGATAGATTAGATCATCCGTATGCAAGTGGGTTTCTTGAACCAAACGACGAGAAAATTTATCACGACGCAAACGTCGCATTCTTTTTTGCGGGAACTGACTAAGCGATAACATGGCAAAATTAATAATAATAAAAAGTGATCAGCAAATATTACACGTTTTTTAGCCCGGATTTGTTCTATTCACTATTGATATCTTGGCAAGCTAGGATCATAATGTTCTCAATTGCCAGACCAATAATTTTAACTAATTTATATATATCAATAGCTTATAAAAAATATTTGCCGGGAATGAATTATTTCAGATTAATGGGAACTAACAACGCATTATAAATGTCTTTTAAATGGGCAGAGTTGTTTATGTCCTCCGCCTTTCCCTCCCTAAGGCGGAGCCTTATGTGATATTAAGGCGGTTCCCCCGGTTTTACTCCCCTTTAACCGGGGGCTTTTTTTTTCTAGCCCTTATATTTATTCGATTAACTTGCTTCTAGCTTGAACCAGCTAGTAAGCACTGCTTTCGCTTCTTCAATACCTGTTGATGCCGAACTGGAAAACAATTGAGCACTGGATTGTGGGAAAAATTTCTCTAGGTAGGCGCTTACCTCTCTGATGGTATTAATGGCCTGCTGTTTTTTTAGCTTATCTGCTTTAGTCAATAAAATATGCACAGGCTTTTGTGTCACGGAAAACCAATCCAACATTTGTATATCTAATGATGTTAATGGATGACGCGCATCCATTATTAGTATTAAACCGTGAAGCTCTTTACGTGTCTGCAGGTAGGTGCTCAGTAGATATTCCCAATGCTGACGAATAGCTATAGGCACTTTGGCGTACCCATAGCCTGGAAGATCTACTAGAAAAAGACCGTGCTTTAATTGATAAAAATTAATAAGCTGTGTCCGTCCAGGCGTTTTACTGACAAAAGCCAATCGTCCCCGATTGGTCAGCGTATTAATCGCACTTGATTTACCCGCATTAGATCGGCCGGCAAAAGCCACTTCAATATCAACAGATAGCGGCAGGCTTTTCAAGTGATTGACAGAAGTATAAAAAGTTGCTTTCTGGAAAATTGACATAGTCGTTACATTCAGCCAGTATCTTCTGCAGCAAGGTACGTTTAAAAAATTTCAAAGATAAAATGATGATAACGGATCGCTGAGAATCCTGTATCCCAATGCAGTATTATTTAATGCTAATTATTCCGTGAGTAACGATGTGTTTACAAATTATGTATACTAGGCTTTTCCGCACCCAAGCCGCCAGCAACATTAATCTACTAAGGCACTAAACAGTCGATATCGGTATTCATTATTCAGCTTAGAGATCAATCCAATTTAACCGTTCTTGATTGATCGTTGGCAATTAATAATAATCCTTCTAAAACCAAGTTATCAACGACTTTAGCCCGGATACCAAGATATGGCAATATTAATGATGATGCGCCACCGCTCAGAATACAGTTTTGTTTGGAATATTCTAAACGCGTACAAAGTATCTGGTTCATTCGCTCAATTGACCCGACTAGCGACTGAATAACCCCAGAAAAAATGGCATCGTCAGTACAAACCGGCAACTGATTAAAGTCACCTCGCTCTGTACGTGGAATTTCAGTGTGTGTACTTAAAACTTTAAACATCAGATCTGGGCCCGGTACAATTATACCTCCCAAAAACCAACCCGAATCAGAAAGTACATCCACGGTCATCGCCGTTCCAATATTGATGACTAAGCACGCCTGTGACTGATGATTCCATGCTGCAATAAGCGCTGCCCATCGATCACTACCAAGCTGATTTGGTTTGGTATAGAAATTTCGTACACCGCATTGTTGGCGAACAGGAACAATCCAATGCGGCTTCGTTTTCCAAACTGAGCACAAAACGGTAAGATTCTTTTGAGCAGTATCACCCGCTACATTTGAAACAATAATCGAAGATGGTTCTGGCAAATTTTCCCAAACGTTAATCAGCTTGGCACGCTCAACCTGCTTAACCTTACCTTGACGAATCCAGTCAGATTGATCATGCAAGCCCCATTTGATAAATGTATTGCCTGAATCGATGGTCAATATATAACACATGTTCACTTGCGCTAGCGTAGATTTAATTCGCCACTACTATAACTCTTTTTTTCCCCCGTTTCAGAAACTAATGTTAGAGACCCATCAAATTCAACACCATCAACGACACCTGTTACAATCGTGTCATCCGGCAAGGTGATTGTAATTAATTGACCTTCATAAGCATGATAGCGCACCCATTCATTCCTAAAATAACTAAACCCAAAATGATTGAAATCGATTAAAACCGCGGATAACTCGGACAACAGTACCGCCAGAATCTTATTGCGATCTATTACTCGACCTGTGATAGCAAACAAATCAACAAACGCCTGGTCAATATTTTCTTTTGCTAAGTTTGAGAGTTGGATGTTTAGACCAATACCAATAACAACGGCTGAACCAGATCGAATATTGCGACTTAGCTCAATTAATATACCAGCCAACTTACGAGAATGAAATAAAACATCATTAGGCCATTTGAGCGTTAAGTCCTTAATAGCAAAGTGTGTAAGCGCCCGAATAAGTGCAACACCAATAGCCAAACTTAAGCCAGATAAAAATCGAACTGAGCAATTAAAACGCCAGAACAAAGAGAATGTAAGACTATCCCCAAGGCCAGAATACCATCGCCGCCCAAGGCGGCCTCGACCTTGCGTCTGCAGCTCTGTAATAATCACTGGATTTCCATGCAAGCATTTAAAGTCTGCTGCCACTTGATCCAACAAAAAACGGTTGGTTGAATCGATAGAATCTAGAATAATAAAATGGAAAGGAAGAATGGTTTGAGGCAAATTACTTATAATTTCATTTGCATCTAACCAATTGAGTGGCTCAGGGCACTGGATACCTAGATCTGGTATTTTCTTTAATACAACGCCACATTGATCAATTTCATCAAACGTTTTAAGAATTCGATTAGGAGAGACTTTTAGAGATTGCGCTAAATGGTCGATGGTACGAATCTCACCATCGTTTAATAAGCGTAAAATTGAAAATGCCAACGGACCCATTGGTGTCAAGGTAAGACAAAGACATACACAACGTATGTATTAACTGAAAGGTGCTGACTACTTAATATATGTTTTTATTCCAATGTGTTGCACTTTAAATGCTTGATTAATTGGTAGTATGAATAAGTAACGTCAACACCTTATCAAAGATAGTAATCTTATCTGGCAAATAACATGAAAAAGTAGTTACAATGAATAAAAAATTATAACAAGGTCAAATTAACTAACTCTCTAAAGACTTGTCATCTTCATTTAAAATCTCTGGTTCGAGCGGCCGGTCTAGTAGTTCAACGAGGGCCATCGGAGCATTGTCTCCTTTACGAAAACCAAATTTAAGAATACGCAGGTATCCACCATTTCTTGTTTGGTAACGCGGACCTAATTCTGAGAATAATTTAACAACGTTATCACGGTCACGTAGACGATTGAAAGCTAGACGACGATTTGATAAAGATGGCTTTTTTCCTAATGTTATCATCGGTTCGACAACGCGCCGTAATTCCTTAGCTTTTGGGAGCGTAGTTTTAATAACTTCGTGACGTAATAGTGAATTGCTCATATTTCTGAGCATTGCCGATCGATGGCTGCTAGTACGATTTAATTTTCTTAAACCACTACGATGACGCATGATTAGATTCCTTTGCTAAATTCTCAAGATTTGCCGGTGGCCAGTTTTCTAATTTCATACCCAGTGATAATTCTCTGGTAGCCAAAACTTCCTTAATTTCATTTAGTGATTTACGACCTAAATTTGGTGTTCTTAGTAACTCGGCTTCAGTACGCTGTATTAAATCACCAATATAATAAATATTCTCGACTTTAAGACAGTTAGCCGAACGGACTGTAAGTTCGAGGTCATCAACAGGGCGCAAAAGTATAGGATCTATCTGAGGCGCTTTTGGTTGTTCCTTTGGTAACGGTGTACTTTCTAATTCAGCAAAGAAAGATAACTGGTCAACAAGAATCCTGGCAGCGTAACGAATCGCTTCTTCAGCATCAACAGCGCCATTGGTCTCAAGTTCGATGATGAGTTTATCCAGATCAGTACGTTGTTCAACGCGCGCACTTTCAACTGCATAACTAACACGTCTCACTGGACTAAAAGAAGCATCTAACATTATCGTACCAATGACATGACTATCATCTGCAGTTTTACGGGCGATGGCTGGCACATAGCCACGACCCATTTCAACCTTAATTTCCATATCAAGTTGCCCATCCGAGTTAAGATGAGCAATCACATGATCCGGATTAATAATTTCTACATCATGGTTGGTTTCAATATCATTTGCTGTTACAACCCCCATTCCTTGTTTTTTTAGAACAAGTAAAGCTTCTGTAGAGTTATGCATTTTTAACACAATACCCTTAAGATTGAGCAGGATATCAACAACATCCTCCTGCACGCCTTCTAGTGCGGAATATTCATGTACAACACCTGATATTTTCACTTCTGTGGGTGCATAGCCAGGCATTGAAGACAACAACACTCGACGAAGTGCATTACCAAGTGTATGTCCGTAGCCACGCTCAAACGGTTCCATTATCACCTTGGCTTGCAAGGGTGATATATTGTGTACGTCAATAATACGAGGTGTTAAATAAGCATTACCTTGCATATTTCAATCCTTTAGTGGAATGCTTGCGAATAGATATTATTTATTTGGAATAAAGTTCTACAACAAGCGATTCATTGATTGTTGCAGGCAAATCTGTTCGGTCTGGATTAGATTTGAATATTCCTTTCATAGATTTGACATCCATTTCAATCCATGAAGGAAATGATTGCTTTTCGGCTGCTTCCAGTGCCGCTTTTATCCGTAAATGGGATTTTGCAGTCTCTGCAACTTCAATAACATCGCCTGGTTTTACATGGTAAGAAGGAATATTAACGCGCTGGCCATTCACTAAAATTGCGTTATGACGAACGATCTGGCGGGCTTCTGAACGTGAAGCACCGAATCCCATGGTATACACAACAGTATCCAAGCGGCTCTCAAGTATTTGAAGTAAATTTTCGCCCGTCACGCCACGCATTTTGTCAGCTAATTGGTAGATATTCCGGAATTGACGTTCAAGTATTCCATAAATTCTTCTTATTTTTTGTTTTTCACGTAATTGGACGCCATAGTCAGATAAACGTGATTTTTTCTGGCCATGTTGACCGGGCGCGAAATTTCGACGTTCAATTGCACATTTATCGGTGAAACATTTTTCACCTTTCAGGAATAATTTTTCTCCCTCTCGACGGCATTGTCGACATTTGGGGTCAAGATTTCTAGCCAATGCTTTTCTCTCCTTAAATTAAATACGGCGCTTTTTGGGTGGTCGACAACCATTATGGGGGATAGGTGTAACATCAGAAAGCATAGTAATTTTAAAACCAACTGCATTAAGTGCACGTACTGCCGAGTCACGTCCTGGTCCGGGTCCTTTTACTTTAACTTCTAAATTTTTAACACCACACTCTTGAGCGATTTTTCCGGCCTGTTCCGCAGCAACCTGTGCAGCAAAGGGTGTACTTTTTCTTGAACCTTTGAAACCAACTCCACCAGAAGTCGCCCAAGCAAGCGCATTTCCTTGTCGGTCTGTAATGGTTATTATGGTGTTATTAAAAGATGCGTGTATATGCGCTATTCCTTCAGATATATTTTTTTTAACTTTTTTTCGTACACGTGATGCTGCTTTAACCATGCTAGGAAAGTCCTTTAGTTTTTTGCATTATGTAGAAATGGGAGCAAGTTCTATCGGGCACGAATTGCTCTGCGGGGGCCCTTACGTGTTCGTGCATTCGTTCGTGTACGCTGCCCTCTAACAGGTAAGCCGCGTCGATGACGCAATCCTCGATAACAACCCAGGTCCATTAACCGTTTAATATTCATAGAAACTTCACGACGCAAATCACCTTCAATCGTCAGCTGCGCGATATGGTCACGAAGTTTATCAATATCAGCATCTGTTAAATCCTTTAGCTTAGCAGTAGGATCTAATGCTAATTGATTACAGATCTTATCTGATCTTGAATTGCCGATTCCGTAAATCGCAGTTAAAGCGATTTTTACATGTTGATGATTTGGTATGTTTACACCAGCAATACGTGTCATGCTAATTATCCTGCCTGTAACAAAGTATTAGAAATGATATTATTATCCTTGGCGTTGTTTATGCCGAGGGGAACTACTACAGATGACTCTTACAACTCCATTACGCCTGATTACTTTGCAATTACGGCATATTTTCTTTACTGATGCATGAACTTTCATACAATTTAACCTCAATATAAAAATCTATTTTGCGCGAAATGTGATACGTGCCCGTGTTAAATCATAGGGAGTCAAATCAACTGTCACCTTATCACCCGGTAATATCCTGATGTAATGCATTCTCATTTTTCCGGATATATGGGCTAAAACAATATGACCATTCTCAAGTTTTACACGAAATGTTGCATTCGGGAGTGTTTCTATAACCTCTCCCTGCATTTGAATTGTCTCTTCTTTCGCCATTAAATTTGATTAATTAAATTAATTACTCAACAAAATATGAATAAATCTATCTTGGTGATAAACCGCCACCCTTAAAGCTGGTTTTCTTTAATAGGCTTTCATATTGAGTAGACATAATATGCGATTGTACTTGGGACATAAAATCCATTGTCACGATGACAATAATTAAAAGTGAAGTCCCACCAAAATAAAATGGTACATTCCATTTTAGAATTAAGAATTCAGGTAAAAGGCAAACCATCGTTACGTAAAGCGCGCCAGCTAATGTAAGCCTAAGCATAATTCGCTCGATATAACGCGTTGTTTGATCTCCAGGCCTGATACCAGGTATAAATGCGCCGCTTTTTTTCAGGTTATCAGATGTTTCTTTTGGATTAAAGACCAATGCCGTGTAAAAAAAACAAAAGAATATAATCATTGCTGCGTATAACGTGACGTACAAAGGTTGTCCTGGTGATAATGCAGCACTTATGTCTCTAAGAAACGTCATCGAATCTCCTGCAGCAAACCAACCAGCAAGTGTCGCAGGAAATAATATAATACTGGACGCAAAAATTGGCGGAATAACACCAGCCATATTAAGTTTTAAAGGCAAATGCGAACTTTGACCACCATAAACTTTTTTTCCAACTTGTCGTTTAGCATAATTAACTAGAATCTTGCGTTGCCCACGTTCCACAAAAACAACAAATGCGGTAACCAGCATTGCAGCAATGAAAATGGCCAGTGCAACAAGAAAGTGCATAGCACCAGTACTTACTAATTCTAAGGTACCGCCAATTGCACTCGGTAATCCAGCCGCAATACCTGCAAAAATAATCAGTGATATTCCATTTCCAATACCCCGTTCAGTGATTTGTTCACCTAACCACATAAGAAATATTGTACCGGTAACTAAAGTAATCATGGTAGTCAGGACAAACATTCCACCAGGCTCAGTAACCAAACCTGGTTGAGCCTGTAAGGCAATAGAAATTCCGTAGGATTGGACAGTTGCCAGACCTAAAGTTCCATATCGCGTATATTGGGTAATTTTTCGTCGACCGGATTCGCCTTCTTTTTTTAGGGCCTCAAGGTGAGGAACCACTACCGTACCTAACTGCATAATGATCGACGCAGATATATAAGGCATAATACCTAATGCCATAATCGAGAGGCGCGACAGCGCACCACCTGAAAACATATTGAATATACCAAGGACTCCACTTTCCTGAGATTCGAATAAGTCCTTCAAAACAGTCGGGTCTATTCCAGGCACAGGTACATGCGTTCCAATACGATACACAATTAAGGCGAGCAGTAAAAACCATAAGCGGCGTTTCAACTCGCTAAATTTACCCGGTTTACCTGTATTAGTGCCTCTACCTCTAGTAGCCAAGTTTAATCCTTATTAAAATCTATTCGACATTGCCGCCAGCAGCAATTATTGCGGCCTTCGCACCATTTGTTACTAAAATATTTTTAGTAACAATTTTTTTATTGATTTGTCCAGACAAGTAAAGCTTTACGTGTTTTACTCGATTATTAATTATCCCATGTTTCTGAAGAACAGCTAAGTCAACATTTCCATCCTCGAGACTGTTTAAGACAGACAATCTAATTGTGGTTGTCTGATCTGAAGCCTGATTCTTCTTAAAAGACACAAAACCTCGTTTAGGTAAACGACGTTGCAATGGCATCTGGCCACCTTCAAAACCTGTTTTATGAAAACCACCTGCTCTCGACTTTTGTCCCTTATGGCCGCGGCCAGCAGTTTTACCGAAACCTGTTCCAATACCTCTGCCTATACGGCGCCTAGGTTGTACTGCGCCCACAGCAGGTTTTAGCGAGTTAAGTTGCATCAACAACCTCGTATTTAATTAAATAATTGACCTTCTGTAACATTCCCAGTATTTCAGGACTATACTCTAAATCGGAATAACTATTTATTTTCCGTAATCCTAACCCTTTAACGGTCGAACGATGCGACTGCTTGGTACCAATTAAGCTTTTAATTAAAGTAACTTTAATCCGCTTGCTTTTATTTGAAGCGTTCATTTGCTCACATCCACAATTTCATCGACACTTTTTCCACGTTTTGCGGCAATTTCTGCTGGCGTATTCATTGCGTTCAAACCCTGTAGTGTTGCCCGAACAACATTATAAGGATTTGATGATCCAATACACTTCGCTAGTATATTGTGGATACCCATCACTTCGAAAATCGCTCTCATTGGACCACCCGCAATTATCCCGGTACCTTCAGAAGCCGGCTGCATATAGACCTTAGCTGCTCCGTGTCTGCCGATAACAGGGTGATAAAGCGTTCCATTTTTTAAACTGACTTTTATCATTTTTTTTCGTGCCTCATCCATTGCTTTCTGCACAGCGATTGGCACTTCACGGGATTTTCCTTTTCCCATTCCTATACCACCATCGCCATCACCAACAACCGTCAGTGCTGCAAAACCGAGAACACGACCGCCTTTAACTACTTTGGTAACTCTGTTAATAGTTACCATTTTCTCTCTCAAACCATCAGCATTATCATCGGTTTGACCCGTTTTTCCAGGTGATTTTCCAATTTTACTCATTTAGCAACCTAATTTAAAATGCCAAGCCATTTTCTCGTGCCGCATCAGCCAACGCTTTTATACGGCCATGATATTTATAACCTGATCGGTCAAATGATACAGCTTCAATACCACAAGATTTAGCCTTTTCAGCAATGCTTTTGCCAATTACTGAAGCTGCTTCAACATTACCCCCTTTTGATAACGTCTTCCGAATTTCCGGCTCAAGCGTCGACGAACTGGTTAACACTTTGTTACCATTTGTGTCGATTATTTGTGCATAAATATGTAAATTCGAACGATATACAGAAAGGCGTATTACCTTTTTTGCAGATAAAATTGCGCGTGTTTTCTTAGCACGACGATGTCTTTTTTGAATTATGTTTTGCATAACTTAAACAGTGATTATTTATTTTTTCTTAGCTTCTTTTAAAATGACAACTTCATCTGAATAACGTACACCTTTCCCTTTGTAATGTTCAGGCTTGCGATACGCACGTACTTCAGCTGCTACTTGCCCGACCTTTTGCTTGTCTATCCCCTTGATTAAAATCTCGGTTGCACTCGGTGTTTCGATTTTAATATCTTGCGGAATCTCGTGTACAATTGAATGAGAATAACCTAAATTAAGTTTTAAGCTCTTACCATCCATTTGCGCTCGATAGCCAACACCAACTAGGGTAAGTTTTTTATCAAATCCCTTGGCAACACCTTGTACCATATTTGCCAACAGAGATCGCATGGTGCCAGACATTGCCTTAGCTTGTTTCGAATCACCAATAGCAAGGACTTGAAGTAAATTTTCCGTACGATCAATTTTTATATCTGAGTTAATTTTTTGCTCTAACTCACCTAATGGTCCTTTAACCGTGACCATCGTTTCAGTTAAACTTACTTCGACTTTTTCTGGTATTTCAACTGGATACTTGCTTATACGTGACATTTCATTCTCTATGTTACGACGCAAAGAACTTCACCACCAACGCCTGCTTGTCTTGCGTCCCGGTCAGTCATTACACCTTTAGATGTTGATATTATGGCTACACCAAGTCCATCCAAAACGTTCGGTAAATTTTTAGTAGACTTATATAATCTTAAGCCTGGCTTGCTAACACGCTTTATTTTTTCTATAACCGGGTAACCAGCATAATATTTCAGACTTATTTCGATAATTTTTTTATTGCCGGTCTGATGAATAGCATAATCATTTATATAACCTTCGTCTTTCAAAACTTTCGCGATTGATTTAATTAGATTAGATGAAGGCATTTGAACTACTGCTTTTTCGGCTAATTGAGCATTGCGTATGCGTGTCAGCATATCAGCAATTGGATCACTCATACTCATCGTATATACCTGTAAATTTTAAAGTGAGAAGCCTGTATTACCAACTGGCCTTTGTTATTCCGGGAATATTTCCACTCATGGCAAATTCTCTTAGCTTGATCCGTCCCAAACCAAATTTACTATAAACACCGCGTGGTCGACCAGTCAGTGAACATCTATTGGTTAGGCGAACCGGACTTGAATCTCTTGGTAACAATTGAAGTTGGGTACGTGCATTTGCGCGTTCTTCATCTGATGCATTTGCATCATTAATTACACTAAAAATTTGTGCACGTTTTTCAGCAAATTTCTTAACTACTGCCCTTCGCTTAATTTCACGTTTAATAACTGCTTTTCTAGCCATTGTACCCTAATTTTTGAATGGAAATTTAAATGCTGACAAAAGTGCCTTTGCTTCTTTGTCGGTTTTAGCCGTTGTAACCATGGTAATATTCATGCCACGTAAAGCGTCAATCTTGTCATATTCAATCTCGGGAAAAATAATCTGCTCCTTAATCCCCATATTAAAGTTACCAAGACCGTCAAATGATTTTCCAGAGATGCCACGGAAATCCCGGACACGAGGAATTGCCACTGATATAAGTCGATCAAGAAATTCATACATACGAGCACGGCGAATGGTTACCTTACAGCCGATTGGATATCCTTCTCTCACTTTGAATGCCGCGATCGATTTGCGCGCTTTAGTGACGACGGGTTTTTGACCACTTATTTTTTCTAAATCAGCTAATGCATTATCAAGAACTTTTTTATCAGCAGTTGCTTCACCCAAGCCAATATTGATTATAATTTTACTGATCTGAGGAACCTCCATTATCGAGCTGTAGTTAAATTCATCCTTCAGCTTTTTAACGACAGTTTCTCGATAATATTCTTGCAAACGAGCCATGAATCAATCCTTTCTAATTATCAACTAATTCGCCACTAGACCTAAATATTCTCTTTTTCTGATTGTTATCAACTTTAAACCCGATTTTATCCGCTTTCTTGGTTGAAAAGTTAAATATGGCAATATTCGATATATCAATTGGTTTAGCAATTTCAACTATTCCGCCTGATGCGCCAGTTGAAGGATTTGGTTTTTGATGCTTTTTTACAATATTAACACCTTGAATCAACACCTTGTTTGATCCGATTACACTTGTAACGGATGCGCGTTTACCCTTATCCTTGCCAGCGATAACAATAATATCATCACCTTTTCTTATCTTTTTCATTTCAATTCCTTGTCCAACTTATAATACTTCAGGTGCAAGTGAAACAATTTTCATAAAACGTGCACTCCTGAGCTCACGAGTCACTGGACCAAAAATTCTTGTACCAATCGGCTCTAATTTATTATTTAGAATAACTGCCGCATTATCGTCAAATTTAATTAAAGATCCGTCTGAACGCCGGACACCTTTTGCAGTCCGCACAACAACAGCATTATAAACCTCGCCTTTTTTAACACGTCCGCGAGGTGCTGCGTCCTTTACACTAACCTTGATAATATCCCCAATAGCCGCATAGCGTCTCTTAGACCCGCCCAGCACTTTAATACATTGCAAAGATCTAGCACCTGTATTGTCAGCAACTTTAAGAATGGATTGCATTTGAATCATTTTTTAGCCTTTGTGATCTATCTCTACTTTTCTATGGCCTTTAAATTACTACGCTTATTGGCTCTTCCTGGTAAATTATATATTTTTACAATCTAACCGGAAATTATAGTTTGTAGTGCATAAAAAAAACCGTCTATACTACAACATCCGTTACATAATTGCAAAACATAACCTTCTCAAATATTTATTTAATATATAAATAATTTAATTAATTCAAATTATATTGCTTTTTGTAATAAGTTTAATTGCACGCCAGGATTTCGTCTTTGATAACGGTCGGCATTCCTCTATCATGACGGTATCACCAAGCCCATATTCATTTCTTTCATCGTGGACGTGATATTTTTTAGAGCGTGAAATAATCTTTCCATACAATGGATGTTTTACGCGGCGTTCTATCAAAACCGTAATCGTTTTTTCAGTTTTATTGCTGACAACACGACCGGTCAGTTTCCGAGACAATTTATCATTAACCATATTTGATTTTATTTCTGACCCATAACTGTTCTTACTCGCGCAATATCCCTACGAATAATGCGAAGCTGATTTGTATTCCCGAGTTGTTGCGTTGCGTGCTGCATTCGCAGTCCAAACTGTGCTCTCAACAGTCCCAACAATTCATTCTGCAACTCTGGGATCGACATATTTTTCAATTCACTGGCCTTCATTCTATCCACCTATTTGCCGGACCACAAATGTTGTCTGGATGGGTAATTTCGCAGCTGCCAGTCTAAATGCCTGTCTGGCGAGTGCTTCATCCACACCGTCCATCTCGTAAAGTATTTTTCCGGGTTGTATTTCTGATACAAAATATTCGGGATTTCCCTTACCCTTACCCATGCGAACTTCTGCAGGCTTATGTGAAATGGGTTTATCAGGAAATATTCTAATCCAGATTCTACCACCGCGTTTAATATGGCGCGTCATTGCTCGTCGTGCTGATTCTATTTGTCTCGAAGTTATTCGTCCACGGCCAACGGCCTTTAGACCATAATCACCAAAACTAACTTTTGCACCACGTGTAGCTATACCCGTATTTCTGCCTTTCTGTTGTTTTCTATATCGTGTTCTAGCTGGTTGTAGCATCGTCACCTCCTACCGGATCGTTTTTTTTACCACTTGTATTTTCATCTGGCTGGCTGGTATTCAGTTTTACGTCAGGAACTGTATTATCCGATACATTTAACTTATTATCACTCGCTTTATTAAAAGCTGGGGTTCTTGTTTTTTTACCAGGCTTTTTCTTTTCAGCGTCGACACCAATACCTGACGTAACTGAAGACGCTGCCGGCTCACCCTTGCCCAGCAATTCACCTTTGAAAATCCAAACCTTAATACCGATTACACCATATGTTGTCTTAGCTTCAGATGTTCCATATTGCAGATCTGCTCGAAGCGTGTGTAACGGTACTCTTCCCTCTCTGTACCATTCCGAACGGGCAATTTCTATGCCATTCAGCCTTCCGGAACTCATAATTTTAATCCCCTGAGCACCTAAACGCATCGCATTTTGAATGGCGCGTTTCATTGCTCGGCGAAACATTATTCTTTTGACAAGTTGCTGAGCTATATTATCTGCTATTAACTGTGCATCAATCTCAGGTTTTCGAATTTCCTCAATATTGACGTGTACAGGGACACCAACACGTTTCTGTAATTCTGTGCGCAAAATATCGATATCTTCACCTTTCTTACCAATTACCACCCCTGGTCGCGAACTATAAATAGTAATACGGGCATTTTTTGATGGGCGTTCAATAACCACCTTCCCAACTGATGCATGTGATAATTTTTTGGCTAGATACTCTCGAACTTTTATGTCTTCACTTAGCATGCCAGGGAATGCTTTACTGTTGGCGTACCATTTTGAGGCCCAATTTTTTTGCACAGACAGACGGAAGCCTGTTGGATGTATTTTCTGTCCCATAGTATTCGTATCTTTTATTAAATATAATTAATTGGTATCACTAACTGAAATTGATATGTGACAGGTTGGTTTTTCAATTCGATTACCTCGCCCTTTTGCCCTAGCACTGATCCTTTTCATTTTTAGTCCTCGATCGATTTGTATCGACGATACTTTAAGATCATCTATGTCAGCGCCATCATTATGCTCTGCATTTGCTATTGCAGATTCCAATAATTTACGAATTATGAATGCCCCTTTCTTAGGACTAAAAGTTAAATAACTTAGAGCCCTGTCAACTGGCAATCCCCTAATGTGGTCTGCAATCATCCGTCCTTTTTGCTCTGACAGCCTTGCACCGCGAAGAACCGCATATGTCTGCATCTAACTATTCCTATCTCTTCGAGCCAGCGGTTTTTTTATCACCAGCATGGCCTTTAAAAGTACGTGTATTGGAAAACTCACCCAACTTATGGCCCACCATATTTTCTGTAATATAGACAGGAACATGCTGCCGTCCATTATGCACAGCTATAGTTAGCCCTATAAAATCAGGTAATACAGTTGAGCGTCTAGACCAGGTTTTTATCGGTCTTTTATCCTTATTGCTTTGCACTGCCTCAACTTTAGACAAGAGATGCAGATCAACAAATGGACCTTTCTTTATGGAGCGAGCCATTTTATCTTATCCTTTTTTTGAATATCTACGCCGTACAATCATAGTGTCAGTACGTTTGTTTGTCCTCGTTCGCTTTCCTTTTGCCGGTGTTCCCCAAGGACTCACAGGATGCCGGCCTCCGGATGTACGGCCTTCACCACCGCCATGCGGGTGATCGACCGGGTTCATCACAACACCGCGAACCGTTGGTCGTATACCTCGCCATCGCTGAGCCCCAGCTTTACCTATTGAACGAAGGTTATGCTCTTCGTTACCTACGTCACCAATAGTGGCTCGACAGTCAACATGAATTTTTCTAATTTCACCAGAACGTAATCTTAATTGCGTATAATCACCTTCTCTAGCTTGCAACTGCGCCGACGTTCCCGCAGATCGAGCCAGTTGCGCACCTTTACCTGGTTTCATCTCAATACAATGTATCGTGCTCCCGACTGGAATATTACGCAATGGTAGAGCATTACCCGGTTTAATCGGCACACTGTTTCCACTTTGCAAACGCATACCGACAGTAACACCTTTAGGCGCGATTATATAGCGACGTTCGCCGTCAGCGTAACATAGCAATGCGATATTGGCACTTCGATTGGGATCATATTCCAGCTGTTCTACTTTTGCTTCAATGTTGTCCTTATCGCGACGAAAATCAACAATACGATAGTGCTGCTTATGACCGCCGCCTCGATGCCTAATTGTAATCCGTCCACTATTATTGCGGCCTGATCCCCGTGATTTCTTTTCAACTAAACTGCTATGAGGAGAACCTTGATGCAATTGCTTATTGACAATCTTGACGACTGCACGACGACCCGGAGACGTTGGCCTTACCTTTAAAAGTGCCATTACTTCGATTCTCCCTTAGAAAATTCAGTAAAGTTCAGATCCTTACCATCTTTTATTCTTACAAACGCTTTTTTCCAGTTACTCCGCTTTCCCATGAAGCGACCAAACCGTTTCTGTTTACCTTTAACGTTGGCAACCTGCACATTATCTACTTCAATCTTTTGATCTTTCCATAGCAACTCAATCGCAGCCTTGATTTCGAGTTTAGTTGCGTCGGGTAACACACGAAAAATTACCTGATTGTATTTCTCTCCCAAATAGGTAGCTTTTTCTGAAACTTGTGGAGCCAGAATAACCTGCATTAACCTTTCCCGCTTATCATAGGATATATTGCTCATGACATTAATTCCTCGATTTTTTTTATACCATCAGCAGTAACGAGTATTTTCTCAAAACGCAGCAGATTGTATGGATCAGCCTGGTTTACCTCAACAACCTTCAAGTGTGGGATATTACGAGCCGATAAATATAAATTATCATCAATTTTATCAGTAACTATCATCACTTCATCAAGTCCTAAGTTTTTCATTTTTAAAGATAATTCTTTAGTCTTAGGTTGCTCGACAGTTAAAGTATCTATTATTAGCAGGCGGTTATCTCTTAGTAACTGGGAAAAAATAACACTCATTCCAGCACGGTACGCCTTTCGATTGACTTTATGACTAAAGTTTTCATCAGGACTATTCGGGAAAATTTGACCACCACCACGCCATATTGGACTTGCTGCTGAGCCAGCGCGAGCACGACCTGTACCTTTTTGTCTCCAGGGTTTATGATTAGACTTAGAAACGTCTGAACGTCCTTTTTGCGCTCTATTTGCACTCCGTGCATTCGCTAAATACGCTGTAACCAACTGGTGGACCAACGGTTCGTTATACTTACGATCGAATATCGCATCAGAAACCGTAATACTACCCTCCGACTGTTCCTTCTCACTCACAAACTTTAATTCCATCACGCACCCGCCTTCTTACTATTTTCACCAGCCACCGAATCATATGCGTTGGATTTCTTCACACTAGGTCGAATCAAAACATCGCCGCCTTTCGATCCCGGGATCGAGCCTTTCACCAGCAAAAGATTTCGTATCTCATCAATTTTCAGTATTTCAAGATTCTGAGTCGTACAACGCACACCACCCATACGTCCTGACATCCGCTTACCAGGAAAAACCCGTCCCGGATCCTGACACATGCCAATTGATCCAGGAAGATTGTGCGCTTTAGAATTACCGTGACTCGCTCTATTCGATGAAAAATTATGTCTTTTTATAGCACCTGCATAACCCTTCCCGATCGAAACGCCAGTCACATCAATTTTCTGCCCGATACTGAACAGTTCTGCCCCTAACTTTGTACCACTAGATAAATCACCAAGCTCATCACCGGTAACACGAAACTCTTTTAGTAAACGTCCCGCTTCAACACCTGCTTTACTATAATGCCCAGCTGCAGGCTTGTTAATTCTGCTGGCGCGCCGTTTACCACATGATAGCTGTATCGCCACATAGCCATCTGTTTCTAACCGCTTAATTTGCGATATATAATTATCCGATACATCCAATACCGTAACAGGGTGGCTTTCACCGGTGTCTCCGAATATTCGGGTCATGCCGATCTTTCGACCAATTAATCCTAAACTCATTATTTACCCTTAATTAACAAGGTGTCGATAAAAAATGATCGACATATAACGTAATTTGACAGTTAATTTTATTTACTCAGTTCATTATGCCAATTGGCTTGAACAAAGATCTTAACCTACAATTTTATTTCTACATCCACACCCGCTGGCAGATCCAACTTCATCAGCGCATCAACAGTTTTGTCTGTGGGATCCATAATATCCATCAACCGTAAATGTGTGCGAATTTCGAACTGATCGCGCGATGTCTTATTGACATGCGGCGACCGTAAAACATCAAATCGCTCGATCCTTGTTGGTAGTGGAACGGGGCCTTTCACAACAGCTCCTGTCCGTTTGGCGGTATCAACTATCTCAATCGCCGATTTGTCTATCAATCGGTAATCGAATGCCTTAAGACGGATTCGGATTTTCTGGCTTTGCATATTTATTTAACCTTAAAACTTCGGATATGAGGATTTAGCGCATTGGAAATAAATTTCCAACTCATATCTTTAACCTCATTTATCATTCAATCACTTTTGCAACCACGCCGGCACCGACGGTTCGACCACCTTCACGTATCGCGAAGCGAAGTCCATCTGTCATAGCAATCGGCGCTATCAAATTTACGGTGACGGATACATTATCGCCCGGCATAACCATCT
>BQJA01000009.1 GCA_021604405.1 Nitrosomonas sp.
TGGCGGAAGGAGTGGGATTCGAACCCACGTGCCAAGTTACCCTGACCAACTGATTTCGAGTCAGCGCCGTTATGACCACTTCGGTACCCTTCCCACTTCTTGAAATGTAATCCGTTTGCCCTATTTTACGCGCATTTGCTAATCACACGGCATTTATTGTAAGTCGCTTTGTTAGCGCTCTGGCGCCATTACACCGCGCATTTTCTGAATCGCCTTGGCCTCAATTTGACGCACACGCTCTGCTGATACGCCCAATTCATCAGCTAAATCATGTAATGTTGCGGTGTCTTTTTCTCTTAACCAGCGGGCCTCTATAATATGCCGGCTACGTGCATCCAGATTTTCCAGTGATTGTTTTAAGCTTTCGCCGCGTAATCGACTTGTTTGCGCAACTTCTAATTCACGCGATGGTTCTGAAGCATCCGTCAAATAGGTAATTGGGCTGTAGGTATTATCCTCGCCCTCCTCGTCCGACAGCGGCTCAAGCGAGATGTCACGGCCACTGAAACGGGTTTCCATTTCCACGACTTCTTCAGCCTTGACACCGAGCTGCTGCGCAACGGCATCCACTTCCTTCGGATTCAGGGCATTCAGACCTTTTTTCATACTCCGCAGGTTAAAAAACAATTTGCGCTGCTGCTTGGTCGTGGCAATCTTAACCAGCCGCCAGTTGCGCATTATATATTCATGTATTTCTGCTTTTATCCAATGCACTGCAAATGATACTAACCGCACACCGCGTTCAGGATCAAAACGCTTGACTGCTTTCATCAAACCAATATTACCTTCCTGAATCAAATCAGCCTGCGGCAGACCATACCCTTTATAGCCACGCGCAATGGAAATGACAACCCGCAAATGAGATAAAATCAATTGCTGAGCAGCATCAATATCATTCTCATCCCGCAACAACCGCGCTAAACGGCCTTCCTCTTTTTCGGAGAGAATCGGGAATGAATTGGCAGTCTGAATATAATCCTCCAGACTGCCTCCCATCGATGGCAATGTTAATGCAGATGTCATGCTGTCCTCCTTAAATCCTTGTTATACTTAGCCCATTTATAGCGTTTTATAATTATTTTAGCACTCTTAAGTTGAGAGTGCCAACAACAAAAAAGGTTCCCGGCTAAATAGCAATGTATACGATTATTTCGGCTCTATTTGCCAAAGATAGCTCGCGACAGACAGGCGCGCACCCAGCCAACCCAGCCATGCAGAGAACAACAGCAGACTAATAAAATCATTCGTGGCAAGATGCTTCAAATGAAAATCAACTGTATAGAGTTCGGAAAGAACAACCAGTTCATTATTAATGATATGAATGCCAAGTGCAATAATAAGCCAAGCAGTTATCCCACCCGCAAGCCCTTGAATTGCCCCGAAATAAAGAAAAGGCCGCCGTATAAAACTGTCTGTCGCACCAATCAATTTAGACACTTCGATCTCATCATGCTTGGTAAGAATCTGCATACGAATCGTATTATAAACCACCATCACCAAGGCAAGACTTAGCAGCGCTGCAAGCATAATTACCCCGAGCTGACCGAGTTTTAGCAATGCGTCTAGCCGCATAGCCCAGGCAGTGTCAAATTGCACATACTCAATTGCCGGCCATTGCGACATCGCAACGCGTAATCGTTCAAGTTCTTCAGCCGCAACACGATGTGTAGTGATGACAAAAGCATCAGGAAGCGGATTTTTTTCAAGATTTTCAACGATATCCGCCATCTCGTTACGCTGGGCAAGTTGTTGTAAAGCAAGTTCTTTGGAAACAAACCGTAAGCTTGTCACTTGCGGGTGACTCTCCAAGCGTTGCCTGATGGCTTCCACTTCAGAATTGCCTGGATTCAGCTTGAGAAATAGACTTAATTGCGGCGCTTCGGTTATCTGCCCGGAATGCGCTTGCAAATTTAATAACAACGTATAGACGCCCACTGGCAAGCTAAACGCAATACCAATCACTGCCATACTGAGAAAACTAGTAAATGGCGCATTAATGAACCGCCTAATGGTAAAAATTAATGCATGCCAATGCTGGATCAACCACGCGCGCATCATACCAACAGCTCACCATGATCAAGCGCCAGAATGCGATATTGCTGCTTGTCTTCCAGCAATGTCGCATCATGTGTTGCGATCAATACCGTCACACCCACATGATGAAACGACTTAAACATATCCATAATGTCCTTTGCGTAGCCCACATCAAGATTGCCAGTCGGTTCATCGGCAATCAGAATAGATGGGCGATGGACCACGGCACGGGCAATGCATAAGCGTTGCCGCTCCCCTCCCGAGAGTGTGATTGGATGGGCCTTTTCCTTCTTTAATAGCCCGACTTTATCTAGCGCCGCACGCACACGTCTGACAGCCACTTTGACATCAACCCCCCTAATTTCTAAAGGCAGCATCACATTATCAAAAACATTACGATCGAATAATATTTTGTGATCTTGAAAAACAAGACCTATATTTCGCCGCAAAAAAGGAATCGCGCCTTGCTTCAGTTTACTGATATCCTGTCCACTAACAATCACCTTTCCGAAAGTAGGCCGCTCTATTGCGGCAATTAATCTCAGCAGTGTGCTCTTGCCAGCACCAGAATGACCCGTCACAAGCACCATCTCTCCGGCCTCAATGGTAAAAACAATATTCTTCAGTGCAATGTATCCATCCGGATAACGTTTATTAACATTCTGGAAACTAATCATCTTGAGAGGAATTGTTTTAATATCAACTGGGAAGTTGTCAAAATAAACAGTAGACTGGCAGCAGCGATGTATTTCAAATTATCGCTATTTTTATGTCAAAACAGAGGGTTCTAACGCGGTAATTGCGCGCCTAAAAATAGCGGTCCAGACAGTAGTTGCATAAATCTTCAGTCAAACAATGCGTCAACAAACTCGCGCGCATCAAATGGCTTTAAATCTTCTAAACCCTCTCCAAGACCAATAAAACGTAACGCTGGTGGATTTTGCGGATACTGGCCTGAGATTGCTGCAATTACACCCCCCTTCGCTGTACCATCAAGCTTGGTAAGAATCAGTCCTGTCACACCTAACGCTTCATCAAACACTTTAACTTGCATAATTGCATTCTGACCCGTATTTGCGTCCAGCACCACTAATACTTCATGCGGCGCATCCGGTATTGCCTTGCCGATAACACGCTTCACTTTTTTAATTTCTTCCATCAAATGCAATTGTGTAGTTAACCGACCGGCAGTATCCGCCAGAACAATATCAATATCGCGCGCTTTGGCAGCATTAACCGCATCAAATATGACAGCAGCTGGATCGCTTTTTTTCCCTGGTTCACTTTCCTGCGCAATAACGGTAATATCGTTACGTTCACCCCAGGTAACCAGCTGCTCACGCGCAGCCGCCCGAAAAGTATCGCCAGCCGCAAGCAATACTGATTTTCCCTGCGATTTAAAATAATAGGCAAGCTTACCAATTGACGTGGTCTTTCCGACACCGTTTACACCGGCAATCATGAGTACAAATGGTTTTTTAGTCGTCGTATCCAGTGGTTGCTGTAATGGCGTCAGCAATTCAACCAATAATTCCTGCAAAGCCAGCTTCAACTGCGCCGCATCGGTCAAACCATCACGTTTGACTCTTTTGCGAAGATTGCCAAGCAATTGTTCCGTCGCATTTACACCGGCATCGGCACTGAGCAAAATAGTTTCCAGCTCTTCGTACAAAGCCTCATCTATCCTGCCGCCACCAAACAAGCCAGAAAGCTGCTTACCAAAGTTTTGCCTGGTGCGGGAAAGTCCATCCCGGATCTTACTGGTAAAACTTATCTTTTCTTCGGATACCGATTCATTTTTCGCTGTTTCGGATGAAGATTCATCAGAATCTTTTTTGGATTTAAAAATATTAAACATTCTGGTAGTGTAGGATGCTAATTAATATAAGTTCGCAAACCCCGATTTTATTCTGTTTACCCATCATTAGGTAAGTAATAATGAAAACTAATTATGTTATGACATTTACATTTTTCCGCCTTCTCGCTGCTCTCATGGTCCTGACGCCAGCTGCAATATATGCCAATCCACATGAATATATGCTGGAAAACGGTTTAAAACTGATCGTAAAAGAAGATCACCGCTCGCCAGTCGTCGTTTCGTTGATCTGGTACAAAGCTGGCAGCATTGACGAACTGAATGGCGCAACCGGTATTGCGCATGCGCTTGAACATATGATGTTCAAAGGTACAAAAAAAGTGCCTGGTGGCGAGTTTTCAAAACGTATTGCTGCGGTGGGCGGGCGCGACAATGCCTTCACCAGCCGTGACTATACCGCATATTTCCAACAATTACACAAACAGCATTTACCATTGGCAATGGAACTGGAATCGGACCGGATGCGCAATCTGGTTCTCACCAAAGAAGAATTCACCAAAGAAATGAATGTCGTTATGGAAGAACGACGATTGCGTACTGACGACAAGCCACACGCTCTGGTTTATGAAAAAATGATGGCCGTAGCTTATCAATCACACCCATATAAACGTCCGGTTATCGGCTGGATGAATGACCTGGAAAATATGCGCATGGAAGACGCACAGGAATGGTATGACCGCTGGTATGCACCTAATAATGCTATTCTGGTAATTGTAGGCGATGTCAACGCAAAAGACACCTATCAATTGGCTAAAAAATATTATGGCGCTATTAAAGCGCGTCCACTGGTTCCTTTAGACGAACGCAAACCTCAAACCGAACCCCCACAAGCCGGGATGAAACGATTAATAGTAAAAGCGCCGGCTAATTTACCCTATCTTGTCATGGGCTATCATGCACCCGCACTTCGAGACGTTACCGAGGACTGGGAACCCTATGCACTCGAAATGCTTGAAGGCGTTCTCGATGGTAACGCATCAGCACGACTCAACAAAGCTCTGGTCCGCGAAAGCCAGATAGCCAATTCAGCAAGTGCAGGCTATAGCATAACAGCGCGTGGGCCCAGCATGTTTTATCTTGACGGCACACCCAGCGAAGGAAAAACCGTTCTGGAGTTAGAAGAAGCCATACGCAGCGAAATTGAAAAACTTATCCGTGAAGGCGTGACAGAAAAGGAACTTGCTCGCGCCAAGGCCCAGGTAGTCGCAAGCCATGTATATCAGCTTGATTCAATTTTCTCCCAGGCAATGCAGATTGGCCGATTGGAAAGCATTGGGTTATCCTACCGCGACCCCGACATGATATTGAAAAAGTTGCAGGCAGTAACTGCCGAACAAGTACAAAGCGTTGCGAAAAAGTATTTACAGGATGACAGCCTGACAGTGGCAACACTTGACCCACAACCCCTGGAACAAAATCAACCAGCCAATGTTCCTGATGGATTTCGACATTAACTTCTATCAACCGTAACCAATGATAAACAATCAGTCGACAATTCAGATAACCCAACAGCATTATTGACAAATTACGACTTATAATATTGATATTTATGGGATTAGATATCTTCAGCCGACCATTCGGTGTGGTATTTATCCCATAAAATAACTTTGAAAAATCACCTTGCCATACGGTATTCTCAGCTGCATACTACGCGCTGTAAATTTTTCATTACCTTTAAAGCACGGTATCTTGGCGAATAGATTCTGGAAGCATTTTAATGAATGTCGGAATGCGGTACCCGGGCCCGCGCAAAACAGAAACCCGACCTACATTTCCTAATAAAGTGAGCGCACCAAATACAATACCCGGTATTTCATATGGTTTATCAGTTAAAAATACACTTCTTTTCATACTATAAGCGTTGTTGCTATCCAGCTCGCCATCGTTTGATGTTAATACCCTGTTATCTGAGTCATTTTACAAAGAGAAAAGATAACAGTACATATTTTCATTGCACGACAACCACAACGGCAAGCTGAATATCTATGAACAATACATAAATGCGCCACAAAATAATTTTTCTGGATTATTTTATATTCTTAACGAAATCAACAAGCTTCTGATAAGTAAACATATAATCCTGCCCTTTCAGCGGGGTATGACACTGAACGCAATCAAGGTCATTCTCTTTTGGCATACCACTGGGGTCATAAAGGGCATAGCCCCAATCGCCTGTACGATTTTCAGCAGAATAAGTATCGCCCCAGGTATGCCGATTCTCCATCACCGCAATTGCCTCTAGTGTATCAATCTCAAAAATCCCGTCCTCTCCAGGAATTGGCGTACCATCCGCATCTTTCCTGGGACTATATATTTCCATGACAATGATAGAGCCTGATGCTGCCTCTGACTTATCGTCTTGCGTATGGCTGGCAACCGCAGCTATATTGGCATAAAGCTTGGCCACTTGCTTTTGATTGGCGCGATTCATCGTTGCATAGTTCGAGAAATTTTCGTATCCCTCAGGTAATTTAACAAATTCAGGATCGCCGCCGCCATAGGCAACCAATGGCGAAATGGCAATTAAAATTGCGATGATTCTCAACGAAGCTTTCATGCGATATCTCTCCTTATTAATGAAATAGTTGATCGACTGGACTTGCCAGCAAATATAGAATTTTATGAGGCCATGGAATAACAGCTAGCTTAGAGTTATTCATTTTTTTAGCCATCTAAGCAGCTTTACACTTTATTATATGCACAGAACATGACAATAGAAAACCCATAAATGAAAATGCCGCAACTTACTATCCCCATTAAAACCGCTCATAAATCAATACAATCCAAAGCGTTGCATTTGGATGCTCATGTTTCTTCACTTCTTTCTAATCCAGCATTCTGGCATGTTATAGAGTAATTACTTATACGTTTAGTTTCTGCTTCGATCCATGCTTCAACCTTAGCGTTCAAGTCACCAGGCTCCATACCGGTCGGATTAATCGGTGTGCCAATGCTCACCGTGATCGTGCCAGGCCGTTTAATAAATGAATTCCTCCCCCACAGCTCACCTGCATTATGCGCCACTGGCACGACTGGAACATTGGTATGTGTCGCAAGCCATGCGCCACCAATACGGTATTTACCCTTTTTTCCCGGCGCAATGCGTGTTCCCTCGGGAAATATCACCACCCAGAATCCCTGCTCTAGTCGATCCCTGCCTTGTTCAACAACTTGCTCTAAGGCTGCTTTACCTGAACTGCGATCGATTGCGATGGGACTGGTCATTGCCAAACCCCAACCGAAAAAAGGAATGCGTAACAATTCTTTTTTAAGCACCCACACCTGCGGCGGAAAAATCTTTTGAAATGCAAGCGTTTCCCAGGCGGACTGATGCTTTGACAACACAATACTGGGCGTCTTTGGAATATTTTCATCACCCAGAACACGATATTGGATTCCACAGATCACACGCAACAGAAACAACATCAAAAGTGTCCAACGGGATGTGACCCGATAACGATTCTGCGCAGAAAGTGGAAAGCAGGCAAGCGTTATAAGCGCATAAGGTGGCGTAATAATGATCTGCAACAACATATAAAGCGTCGAACGCAATATTGCCATGATTCTGCTTACGCGACCAGCGAATCGACTGCCGCAGCCAAGTCGGCAAAAATCTTTGTCCCTGCCGGCAACTTGTCTCCAGATTCTGTTTTTTTGCCATTGCCCGTCAATACCAGAATCGGCATCGCCCCAGCTTGCGCAGCGGCCTGCAAATCCCGCAGCGAATCACCAATGGCTGGAATATTCTTAAAATCAACACTATATCGCTGCATAATTTCCTCAAACATGCCAATTTCCGGTTTACGACAATGGCATTTATCCAAATGTGTATGCGGACAAAAAAATATCGCATCAATACGCCCACCCAGCTGGCTCAATGCCTTGTGCATTTTTGCATTAATCGCATTAAAAGATGCCATATCCAATAAACCACGGCCTATACCGGACTGGTTGGTAGCAATAATTACCCGATAACCCGCCCGGGTCAACCGCGCAATCGCCGCCAGACTGCCCGGGATTGGTTTCCATTCTTCCGGCGTCTTGATGAAGGCATCGCTACCATAATTTATAACGCCATTATTATCGAGAATAATCAGTTTCACATCAGTTTTTTAAAAGGTTTTCTCAAGCGGCTAATTTTGAAATATCAGCGACACGGTTCATCGCCTGCTGTAATTGCGCCAACAGCGCAAGCCGATTTTTACGCAACTGTCGATTGTCAGTATTCACCATTACGTTATCAAAAAAAGTGTCGACAGGCGACTTCAATGCAGCCAGCATTTGCAAAGAAGCTTTGTAATCACCCGCCGTAAAGGCCGCATCTGTGTCAGGAATCAACTCCACCAAAGCTTGATGGAGCGCCAGCTCCGCCGACTCTTGTAACAACGCAACGTCAACCTCCCGGCTGATCGTCTCTGCGGCTTTTTTAAGTATGTTGCCGACGCGTTTATTAGCAGCAGCAAGGCTTTTTGCCTCAGGCAATACCATAAATGCCCGTACGGCGGCTAACCGTCTGGATACGTCAGTAAAATTTTGCGGATGCAAAATGAGAACTGACTCTACTTCCTGTGCACTGTAACCCTGCTCCCTCAGACTGCCAGTCAGGCGCTCGTAGATAAAGGTTAACAATTGCGCAGCAACATCTGTCGATGCACAGCGCGAACCATGTCCGCCTACAAATTTCACTTTTTTTCCGGAATCCTGCAGATTTTCAGTGTAGCGCTGTACCCATTGTGAGTGAGTATTAATGTCCTCGATAACCTGGATAGCATGGTTAATCAGCGCGTCAATCCTAAATGGCAAGTCTTTCTCGGTCAAAATCCGAATAACCCCCAGGGCGTGACGGCGCAATGCAAAAGGGTCTTTGTCACCGGTCGGAATCTGACCAAAACTGAACATATTGACCAGCGTCTCCAGTTTGTCAGCCAATGCAACACAAACTGCAACTTGATTACGCGGCAATTCATCACCGGCAAAACGAGGTTTATAGTGATCTTCAATGGCAAATGCAATATTATCATCGAAGCCTTCATACTGCGCGTAATAACGGCCCATGATACCCTGCAGTTCAGGAAATTCGCCAACCATCTCGGTGAGCAGATCCGCTTTTGCCAGCATTGCCGCTTGGTCCGCTTGCACCGCCAATTCTTCGCCGCCCAACTGTTGGGCAATTCCGTTGGCGATTGCGCGCACATACTCTATCCGCAAGCCTTGCGTGCCGATTTTATTATGATAGATAACTTTATCCAATCCGGGCAAACGTTCAGCCAGTGTCTTTTTGCGATCCTGATCAAAGAAAAATTTTGCATCCGCCAGGCGCGAACGCAAAACACGCTCATTCCCCCCAATCACCAGGCTCGCATCCATTGGTCGAATGTTGGAGACAACTAGAAATTTATTCGCCAGCTTGCCGTCAGCATGCAGCATCGGAAAATATTTCTGATTCACTTTCATGGTCAGAATCAGGCATTCCTGCGGCACATTAAGAAATTCCGGGTCAAATTCTCCGACTAGCGTATTGGGGCGTTCAACCAGCGCCGTCACTTCATCCAAAAGGGCATCATCGTCAATTGGCTTGAGCCCTGCTCCGGCTGCTGCAGTTGCCAGCTGCTCAGCTATCTCGCTGCGCCGGTTGTCAAAACTGGCAGTTACTGCGCCTTCCATCGACAATTGCTGCGCGTAACTGTCAGCGTTCTTGATTGCTATCGGATTTACGGTGGCTTCAAAGCGATGACCTTGAGTCAGATTTTTTGCCGCAAGACCCAATACGCTGACTGGCACAATTTCATCGCCATGTAAAGCGACCAACCGATGCGCAGGCCGCACAAAATTGACACTTTGCCAGCCATCGGCCAACTGATACGTCATGACTTTAGGGATCGGCAACTGTGCAATGGTTTCATTGAGCGCTTTTTGCAACCCCTCCGCCAGCAAAACGCCTGGCACAACATGATCTAAAAAAAGCATCTCAATTTTACCTGCCATCGACCGCTTGAGTTGTGGAACAATTGACAAATCCAGACCCAAACCAGCAAGTTTGTTCTGTAACGCTGTTGTTGCTTGCCCCTCATTATCGAGGCCAACACTTACGGGCATCAACTTATGTAACACAGTTTTATCTGCTGCCTGCGATACAACATTGGTAAGATGAACGGCCAGGCGGCGAGGGGTTGCGTAGATCGTCATCACTGTATTTTTGCCTGTGAGGTTTTGCGCTTTCAACTGATTCACTAGCACCTCTGCAAAACTTTCCCCAATGTGCCGCAGAGATTTGGGTGGCAATTCTTCCACCAGCAGTTCAATTAGTAAATTTTTTATTGCCATGCTCAACCCGAATTATTAGGCATTTGTGCAACCCACTCACGCGGTGCCATGGGAAATGGCGGATCAAGGCGTTCACGACTTTCATAGTAAGCTTGCGCAACAAGCCGCGCGAGCTTACGGATACGGCCGATATATGCAGCGCGTTCAGTAACTGAAATCGCACCACGGGCGTCAAGCAAATTAAACGCATGGGCTGCTTTCAGTACTTGTTCATAAGCAGGCAACGCCAGCTGCTGCCCAATCAAATAATTCGCCTGCTCTTCATATTTACCAAACATCATAAACAGAAAAGCGGTATCACTTTTTTCAAAGTTATAGATTGATTGTTCGACTTCATTCTGATGAAAAACATCATGATACGTAAGATCTTTAGTCCAGATAAGGTCAAAAACATTTTCCACACCCTGTAAATACATTGCCAAACGCTCCAATCCGTAGGTAATTTCACCCGTGATCGGCTTACAATCAATGCCGCCTACTTGCTGAAAATAAGTAAACTGTGTCACCTCCATACCATTCAGCCACACTTCCCAGCCTAATCCCCATGCACCCAGCGTCGGGTTTTCCCAATCATCCTCAACCAGACGAATATCGTTTTTCTTCAAATCCAAACCCAGTTCCTGCAACGATCCAAAATACAGGTCGAGAATATTCCCCGGCGCGGGTTTAAGTACAACCTGATATTGATAATAATGCTGCAAACGGTTGGGATTGTCGCCATAGCGTCCATCTTTAGGGCGGCGTGCAGGTTGCACATAGGCGGTCTTCCAGGGTTCTGGCCCTAACGCACGCAAAAAAGTAGCCGTGTGACTGGTCCCGGCACCCACTTCCATATCGTAGGGTTGCAATAACGCACAGCCCTGCCTGTCCCAATAATGTTGCAGAGTAAGTATAACTTCCTGAAATGTATGATTTGACATGTTGCGCTTGCTAAAATATTCAAATGGGATTTTACAGGGTTTTACGGGAACTACGAAGATTTAACATCAAACCGATTAACAGGGCAAACACGGTAAGCCCTAGCACCAGACTGTTTCCGAACCGAACATAAGGTGTGGCGCCGGTATATCCTTGCGCTTCACCATGCAGCGCCGCTGTAACAAAAACATCAATTTCCTGCAATACTTCACCGCGCTGGTCAATGATCGCTGTCACCCCTGTATTGGTTGCACGCAGCATATAGCGGCTCGTTTCCAGCGCGCGCATTTGCGAAATTTGCAAATGCTGTTTGGGTCCGATGGAACGTCCAAACCAGGCATCATTGCTGACATTCACCAACAGCGATGCTTGCGGCAGCTGGTTGATGATCTCTTCACCAAATACATCTTCATAACAAATATTGACCGCAACGCGCTGTCCAGCCAGGTTCATCGGCTGCTGGTCGATACGCCCACGCGAAAAATCGGATAATGGAATTTCCAGTACATTAATGATCCAGCCAAACACGGGTTTTAAGGGAATAAATTCACCAAACGGCACCAGGTGATGTTTGCGGTAACGTTGACGGGGTGACTCCCCAAAGCTGAACATGGTGTTGTAATATTCATCATTACCATTAGGCGCGTGCTCAGCCAAACCAATGAGTACATCACCGTTATTTTCCCGGGCATGCGCCGCCAGATGCGCCAGATAAGCGGGCGGCACTACATCATTAAACAAGGGAATCGAAATCTCCGGCGTCACGATAAGACGGCTGTTACTTTCCCGCACCAGACGGGCATAGGTCTCCATCGTGGCAATGACATGATCTTCGCGCCATTTCAAATCCTGTGCGATATTCCCCTGCAACAGACTGACCGTCACCGGTTCGCCGTCGGGTTGCGCCCAGTTAATCTGTTGCAGACTGAAACCGGCTATCCAGATTACGCCTAACGGCAACAAATAACGCCATTCGCGAAAACCCTGCACCAGCCACAGAGAAAGAAGCGCCGCACTCGCTACCAGAATTAACGTAATGCCATAAACACCCACGACTGGTGCAAAGCCCGCCAGCGGACTGGTGGGTACTTGCGAATAACCCAGTGCCAGCCAGGGAAACCCGGTAAACAATGTTCCGCGCAGCCATTCGGATAACACCCACAACCCCGCAACCACCAGTAACCATGCCACAGAGTTTGTTGTCCGCAGTCTCGCCGACAGCCACCCTGTCAATGCCGGAAATAATGAAAGGTATGCGCATAACAACAGCAGAGCAAGAATGGCTATGGGTATTGGCATCCCACCAAAATCATGCAAACTGACATATAACCAGGTGACGCCCGCCCCGAACATCCCCATGCCAAAAGAGAAGCCCAAAAAAGCCGCCTGTCTTGACGTAACGCATTTGCGCCAGGAATAAAACAACAACGCCAGCGTAATAACCGGAACCGGAAAAAGATAAAAAGGCGCAAAGCCAAGCACAGTCACTGCGCCAAGCAATAATGCGGCAACTAATTTTAGTCGGTAATGATGCAAACTGGAACCTTGGTTGGCTACTACATTTTAGGAGACATTAATCGGCAAATAACTATCCTCACCCCCGAATCTATCACCACTATCGCCGGGATATTCAATTTGCACAGAAAGAAATATGACTTTATTATTTCAACGCTGCGCAACAATGCCAAACCAGGATTGCGCGTGAGAATACACTTGCAGGCCGATAGCTGCCTGGCCTTTTGTGTCGTTGGCGCCAGCCTGTCATCCAGAAATCGAATCACCTGAACGGGTACCGCAAACGAGCGCTTCATTTGCCTATGTCCATTACCAACTTAACCTGTAAATAAAGCACCATAAAAATAATCGCCAAAAAGAAAATTACTTGAAGTGGATTTTCCTTAATTCGATCGGCAAATGTTTTAATTTTCCCTTCCTTTTTAAGGCGCGCATATTCTGCTCTCATTCTGACAGCACGCGATTTCTGATATTCATCGATTATTCTGCGCGCTTCATCGAAGCGCTGTTCATCTTTCAACCATATCCCAGGCATTGACAAGCCCCAGTTACCCGCGGAAGTTTCATAAAAATCCAGCGCATGCTGCGTCAGCAACTCACGGATATCATCCACTTCATCCTCAGGTGCATCTCTCAGCTTGAATAATAACTTTGCCATTATATTTTTGGATATTAACCAATTTTCGTTACAATTAATGTGTTTTTTTTCAGGGATGCTATATTTTATGTTAATAAACTGTCAAGTTAAGCTGCGCAAATGAAAAGAACCATATTAATAACCGGGTGCTCCAGCGGCATTGGCTATTGCGTCGCACACGCATTACACCATAAAGGCTACCGTGTTCTTGCAACAGCGCGCAGACAAGAAAGCGTTGACGAATTATTAAACGAAGGCCTGGAAAGTTTACGCCTTGACCTGGCTGACTCCGATTCGATTCAAATTGCATTTGAAGAAGTGTTGCGCCGTACAGATGGCAATCTGTACGCGCTATTCAATAACGGCGCTTATGGCTTGCCCGGTGCGGTTGAAGATTTAAGCCGTGATGCGCTGCGCGCACAGTTTGAAACCAATGTACTGGGCTGGCAGGAATTAACCAGTCTGGCACTTCCAGTCATGCGCCGTCAAGGCTATGGACGAGTTATTCAGAATAGCTCTGTGCTGGGTTTTGTATCCATGCCTTTCCGTGGTGCTTACAATGCATCAAAATACGCCATTGAAGGCCTCAGCGACACGTTAAGACTCGAACTAAAGGGCACCAATATCTATGTCAGCCTGATCGAACCTGGCCCGATTGCCAGTCAGTTTCGCGTTAACTCATTAAAAGCATTAGAAAAATATATTGACATTGACAACAGCTTTCACCGTGAAAAATATCGCGGTGTACTAAAACGGCTTAACAAAAAAGGGCCAGCAGTACCATTCACCCTACCACCGGAAGCAGTTCTCAAAAGAGTCGTTCATGCACTTGAAGCATCAAATCCCAAACCCCGTTACTATGTAACCCTGCCAACTTATTTGTTTGGCTCTCTCAAACGCATCCTCAGCACCCGTCTGTTGGACACTTTGCTGGCCAAAGCAGGCAACAGCAATTAATTCGGCAAGTAAACAGTACCAGAAAATAGGGATATGCACGTTTCAGCCCCGGTATCCGCCTGAAATTCATTGCATTGCAAACACAAACCGTAAGATCAAATTACAATAGTACAGCACCTAACCCAGAAATGCTTTTAAATCGATATCCCGACGACAGTTAGTGATTATTCAGTTGCATGGCATATCTTGAGTGCCTCCGTCATTATCCCTGTTAAACGGCACCGTATTTGAAATGGCCATGTTGACGGAAAACAGACACCCTTTTATAACCGCAACGACTGATAGTATGATGGCTCTAGCCGATAATGCCCGAATATAGGTTAAAAAAAGAACACCCCACTAGAAAGGTGGGGTGCAAAGGCTTCATCACGAACTCATCCTGCTACTTACTCATCATAAAACCACACTACTTGATACATGCTACTTGGAGCAAACCACAAAGGAGAAACAACTTCAAACTACCCATTTAACTGGTACTGACAGAAAGCGTATCAAATTTTCAAGCCAGGTCTTAACAAACACGCTGACATTTACTGTTACACTTTTTGCAGCAAGCCAGAATCGTCAAACTCACCATTCCTTTTCTAAAGTCCAGTTACCGGGAGGCGAGACCCACCCCGCCTACCTTGTATTCATAATATAGTCGGTATACCTCTAAAAACCAATGCCTACATAGCCGCCTGCGGTCATGCCGTCAACCCTGACACCATCCGACTTGCCAGCGGTCAAATGATAACGGCCATCGATACCAATATAAAAATCTTTCCAGATATTATAATCAGCGCCCGCACCAAACATCACCCCCGGGGTTAAATATGTAATTGACTCCGAGGTTGGACTGAATACATGAATTGCCAGGCCTGCGGGAATAACCCAGGGTCTAAACTTTGAACCCGCCATAAATTTGATTTTAGGCGAAGCGGTTAATGTAAACTGACTGACTGTTACATCGCGCGGATTCAGCGTACCGCCAGCCAATTGTGTCGGGATATTGGCCAGCGCGTTGCCCTGCACATCATTGGCGAATTGTTTGTATTCAAACATAATTTCACCGGAAACATCGGTCTTGGGCAGATAACCCCACAAATCGTTTGTCAGGCCAAAGTCAACACCGGCGCCAACATACCATCCATTTTCATCCGCAGTGTCTTGGGCCCCAAGCGGCACAACATTACTGGTAATACTCGAACCATGGCGTCCCTGCATCGCATGCGTGAAACCGCCGCGGAAGAACAACATGCGGCTTTTACGGTTTGCCTGAACCGCCAGACCATCAGCATGAGCCGCTACCTCCTCAACCTGTTTAACATGCTCTGCTTCTAGAGCGGCCTCATTCTTTACGCGTTCCATTTCATTCTGAATGGCTCTCAATTGTTCTTCTAGCCGTCGCATTTTTTCTTCCAGTTCACTAGTATCTGCATCCTTAGCCCATGCCTGCGGCACAGCCATTGCCAAGACAATTACGAGTGAACTAACCGCAACACTGGTACGCACCCGCGTCTTGCCCAAAAAATACTTCATCTAACTTCCTCCATTATTTCGTTATTATTAAAGTCAGTACTTCCGTTTTTTTAATCGCGACTAAACTGCGAGTGATAGTATTTAAAATTTTCTACATCAGTATTGATCTGCATCAAGATATGATTAATAAATTTTTATTTATGGTGCATGGTGGCTTTTTCATGAATTTGCGTTTTGACGCCTTGCTGGAGATGAGAAAGCTACAGACTGGTTTATTTTTAGACGGGTTTTCAAATTGTCTTCATGTGCTTCAAATGGCAGAACCAAAAAAAACCGCACACTGAAAACCAATCAGTGTGCGGTTCTTGTTTTGATGCTGGAACAGGAATACCAGGTTTATACTACCCCAGCGATGAACCTATCCATTTAACGAAAAGTTATGGCGCCGGGTCAAGCTGTTCTCCTGTCAATCCTGTTTTCCATTCTCCAGGCAGGTTCTGCACCCAACCGTTATACACGTTCGGTATCGGCAGAACACCTTGACCACCCATGCCGGCTAAGCTGACAACGGCATCATCCGTAGTTGCGCTGCTATCAGCCATCGCAACAGTGCCTGCAATTTTTGCATCAGCAAAATTTCCGTCACCATTCGGATCCGGATCAACCACGATCAACCGATTGGAAAACTTGCTGGACACATAAGCATAATAGCCACCGCCCGCTTTAGCGCCGAAATTGACGCCATGACAGCCTGGATCACAAGGCAGCATGGCAACCACCTTATCGGTGCTGGTATCAACGAGCGTGATGCTACCTCCGGTATTCGCGGTAACAACCACGCGGCCGGTCGGATCAACCGGTGTCTGAATCGGGAACACGCCAACTGTTACCAGCCCATCACCGTCCTTGTCAGTTAATGTAGTCGGACCAGTCGGACTGATGGGATCATAATCCGCAAGGAGATTGATTGTTGTTATTGGATTGCCATCAAAATCATAAACACTGAGGGAATGATCCAGCAGGTTGGCGGTATAGACTTTATCGACACCGATACCAACAGCAATAGGATGGGGGCCGTGAGGGAAGTTGCCACCCGCCGCAGGCCGAGTAAGTATCTGCCCGGTATTACCATCATAAAAACCGGTATCCGACGTATTGATATTTGGCGTAACAATTTTTCCTTCTGGCGTTATCCAATGACCATGCGGGTTTGCCGGAATCTGGCCGGCAAGCTGGGTTGGCATACTGACGTCTGGCGTCGTTGTACCTGCGGGAACCCGAACCACCATATTTTCACCGTTGATGGCGACGGTGATATCATCACTGGTTGGGAAGGTCATCACATGGGAAGGTGAATCGCCGATGCGGACATTATCAATCATTGCACCATCCGCCTGGTTAATAAAGGTTAACTTATTATCAAACCATTGCGTCTGAAAAATAATTGACTGATCACGACTGCTCCACATATTATGCGGATTGTTCATGTCGATCGCGGGTAACGCAATCTTACGTTTGATCTTCCAGGTCGCCGTATCGAGTACAGTAATCGTCCCGGGTTTGGTTTTTCCTGCCGTTTTCTCAAACTGGGTATTGATCCATACTTCACCGACGCCCGCGGGACTTCCATTGTCTGCCGGAGTTTTTAATTGTTCCAGCGCAATATTCTGACCGTATCTGTCTTCCAGGACGGTTTTTAATGGCAGATTATCAACCACATTTCCATCCAGATCCCCGATAGCGACAGGCACATCAGGATAGCTTACTGTCCAGGGCGCCGTTGAGGTATAGTCCTGCCAGTTCTCCTGAGTAGTGGCAACAAAGAAAGTCCGTAATATGCGAGTCGCCAGATCACTGATGGTTGGCAAATCTTTAATACCGGTAGCCAGGTCGATTTTAGTGCCCAGATCCAGTCCTTCTGTGCTGGGGTCATCAACAATCACCGCACCGAACATGTAAGGATGAATCTTGCACGTAAAGACATAAAGGCCCGGCGTATCCAGTTTCACAGTCGCGCCGCCCCGATAGGCTTTGGTCTGATCAAATGGAATCGAATGTTGCTCTCCCTCATCTGCCTCACTTGGCCATATTAAAGTCGTGATGGTATGCACCGCGTTAGTATCCGACATCACAAAATGCGCACTGCTGCCCGGCGACATCACTTCCAGTGATCGGGTTTTAGTGATCGGCGCCAGCGCATCCGAGCGTGCGCTTCTAAACCAACTGCCCGGTTCATCTGAAACTTCAAAAGTAACCAGACCTGGTTCACTCTGATTGGGACCCAGCAGAATCGCGCCGTAAGGCGTTGCACCCGCAACACTGTTTCCTGCAGATGCACCTGGTTCATCTACCCGGAATCTGGCGGCCATACCGGATTCCATATGCGAAACCACATGGCAATGCAAATGCCACATACCCGCGCCGACACCCGTACCCGCTTTAACGGTAAAGCTATGCCCATCCGCTTTGCCGGTCAGCAGTTTTACGTCAATAATGTTGGGCGTATCACCCTGCTCGGCGGGCGCAACTTCACCCAGCCAGCGATGCGCATGCAGGTGAAAGGTGTGATCGTGTTCGATGGAAAGCACGTGAAACCGTACCACCTCATCTTGTACCGCAGCTAAAACCGGATTAGTCCACAAAGGCGTCTGGGTACCGTTAACAATTTCCGCACCCCAGAATGTGGAACCAACCATATACATGATGTATTCCTTGTCTAATTCAGTACGATTAACCGCAGTAATCGTACCATCGCCCTCAACAAAACTTTGCACCGTGCCATCCGGGGCATCAACCACTATCGCACCGAACAAACCAAGTAATTGTGAGCCCTCATCATAGTATGGATGTGTGCCTTGCTGGCTGGCCGCGAATGAATAGCTTTGCGTACCACCCCCTGCCGCTGCTTCCGCACCGGCTGGCAGGCCAGGAATATTCATGCCGACAGCAACGTTGGTGTTGTTGGTCAAGGAAATATTGATCGTATCCCCCAGCTTTACAAACAACGTAGGGCCAGGAATCACCGCCTCCGTTGGATAACTCGGGGTTGCACCTTCGCTGCTGGTATGGCTGATCATTTGGTAGCCTAATTGCCCGTTAGGCAGCGTTTCAGCCGATAACTCAATGTCATGTGTAGCCGCCAGTACAATGTTTGAACAAAACAGCATGACAGCCAGGCAAATCCACGCCATCACGGTTATTTTCTTAAATCCAAAAGTAATTGATTTCATTTTGTTAACCTTTTTACGCGTAATTAATCTCAGGGAATGACGTTGAAATCGCCTTTCATGCCCAGCAGACTGCTAGAGAAAGCAGTATCCATATATTGAGTGTTACGGTTTGCCTGTACTGCAAAAACATACTGCTCAAGCGGACCGATAATCTTTTCACTAATAATCAGGTTGGTTCCCGGATCAATCCAACTATAACCAGGTAATGCAAAATTATGTGTCACCGTTCCCAGCGCAACCAAATGAAAGCGGACATTACTTCCTTGCTGCGCGGCTAAAGCTGGATTATCCAAAAGCGGTGTTTGCTGTCCTGTCTGGTTGTCAATCTCCATGCCGAAGAAGGCATCATCAACCATGAACATGACATATTCTTTATTGATACTTGAAAGCGGTACTGTGACCAATTGACCGCCTTGATCCAATGCAACCGTCTCAGCAGCGCCATTTACGATTAATGCACCATACAATCCCCGGTCTTCAGCGCCATTGAGGGTGATCATGTTATGGTCATGATAGGCCCAGGTACCCGCCGTTCCGGGGGCTGCGGTCCAGCGATAGGTGTAACTCATGGTGGGTGTTGCACTTTCATCTTGAACTAAGTTAATGTACTCGATGGTGCCGTCGCTCAAAATATCGTAATGAACGCCATGGACATGGACGCTGACCTGGTCTAAGGTCGCGGAGTCGCCCGGATCAAAGACATGGCGTAAGGTAATCTCAACTTCATCTCCCTCATTAATAACAATCGTTGGTCCGGGTATAGTCGGTGCCGTCACGTATCTGGCAGTGGCATCGGTTTCGTTACTGCCATCCATATCAGAAATGACATGCGAATTCATCTGATAGGCAAAACGTTCACTCCCCCCCTCCGCGCCTGCTGGAATTTTCTCGGCCCATAATTCAATCTGGTGCAATTGCCCCACGGACTGCGCAAATCCCGTCGTTGCAAAAATAAAAAAAGGTAGCGCAAAAACAAGCAATGGAAGCATGCTTTGTTTCGCACTACCTTTCTTTCGGACGGTCAGCTTTAGACATTCGTCACTCGTGGGCGACGTGCAACTAAAGTTAATGTTCTTCATGAGGTCCCCTCCTTATATATTTGTTAGATAATATTTTATTGTTATTTCTCAGGCGCTTACCATGCAACCCGAAATAATTCTAGCACAAAGGTGCGGCAATTTGTCGCACCTTTGTAATATTCAATTAATATTTTCTTAACGTTTATTAATGTTTCTTAATGTTTCTTAACGTTTCCTAACGTTTCTTAACGTTTCTTAACGTTTCTTAACGTTTTGAAGCAAAATTTTTTGGGAATGTTAAATCTTGCAACCTGTGCCAGCAGTCATAGTAGACTTATATGGAGAAAGATTTCTGTTACAGAGAGATCACTGCATTTTAAATTTAATATGCTTTTCTCGTTGTACTGTCCAGACAACAAAAATCCGGACTCCTGTTAGAATTATGCTAAAAAGTTACTAATTACTTATGATCCCCTGGTTAGCCACCGATTCTTCCTTCCCGCCCCTTGAAATGGCACTCACTGAGCCGAATGGCTTATTGGCGGCTGGTGGAGATCTTTCGCCGCAGCGTCTGGTTGCCGCCTATCGTGCAGGCATTTTTCCCTGGTTTAATGAGGGTGAACCAATATTATGGTGGAGCCCCGACCCACGCATGGTATTGTTCCCGAGTGAACTTAAAATATCCCGCTCACTCAAAAAAACATTAAGAAAAGAGCATTACAGAATCCGCATTGATGAGCATTTCCACGAAGTTATCCGGTCTTGCGCAACAGCGTCACGCCAGGGACAACCGGGCACATGGATACACCCGAAAATGATAACGGCGTATTCAGCACTGCATGAAATGGGGCTGGCACACTCAGTGGAAACCTGGATAGATGATAAACTAGTCGGCGGTTTGTACGGTATTGCGATGGGTAAAGTGTTCTTTGGTGAATCAATGTTTTCCGCGATAACTGATGCTTCCAAAATTGCATTTGTACATTTAGTAAAACAATTGGAGCGCTGGGGCTTTGGCATGGTTGATTGCCAGATGAAAACAGCCCATCTGGCTTCTTTTGGCGCACGTGAGATTCCACGCTGGTTGTTTAGTCAGCAGTTGCGCGAACTTGTGGCTGATCCCGAACAAGACAGAAAATGGCATTTTGACGATGAAGCAACAAAATAAAACAGCAATGGCACTGAAATACCACACCACACAACCTTATCCGTGCAGCTATTTCCTAGAAAGGCTGGCGCGTGCTCAGGTAGCTGTACCGGATTATCTAATTAACAGCCAAGTCTACGATAAGCTGATACAAGCGGGTTTTCGTCGCAGTGGCGCTTTCACCTACCGTCCCAGTTGCGACCACTGTCACGCGTGCGTGCCTGCACGTATTCCCGTTAACGAATTTATACCCAATCGTACTCAGCGCCGCACTTGGAAGCGCCATCAACATCTGACAGCAACCTCACATGCGTTATACTTTGATCCTGATCATTTTTCGCTCTACCAGCGCTACCAGAAAAAGCGTCATGATGCTGGTGGCATAGACAGTGATAATCAAATGCAATATCAGGACTTTCTACTGCAAAGTAACGTTAATTCCAGACTAATTGCGTTCCATGAAGGTGAACAATTACGTATGATCAGCATTATCGACAAACTTTCCGATGGATTATCCTCAGTTTACACATTCTATGATCCGGATACAGTCAATGCAAGTTTCGGTACCTACGGCATCCTATGGCAGATAGAGCAGTGCCGCAAACTTGACTTGCCTTATGTTTATCTTGGTTACTGGATTAAGGAAAACCGGAAAATGCATTACAAAGCTAATTTCCAGCCACTGGAAATCCTGGTCAATACGAAATGGCGGCCATTCGATAGAGAAAATGATCTGTAAAAAGGCATAATTAGCTGCATGCTCTATACACTACTACGCCCGCTGCTTTTCAAGCTTCCGCCCGAAACAGCACATCGCGTTACATTCGGCATGATTGAAAAAGGCAGAAAATTGGGACTGCTTGCAGACCATCCGGTTGATTGCAGGCCGCTTCATGTTATGGGACTGGATTTCCCCAACCCGATAGGACTGGCCGCTGGATTAGACAAAAACGGCGAATATCTTGATGCGCTTGCAGCCCTAGGTTTTGGTTTCATTGAAATCGGCACCGTGACCCCCCGGCCACAACCCGGCAATCCAAAGCCGCGTATTTTTAGAATTCCCCAGGCAAACGCGATTATCAATCGATTAGGTTTTAATAATGAAGGTGTGGATAAATTGATAACGAATGTCGCGAATTCAAATTATCAGGGCATACTCGGCATTAATATTGGAAAAAATTTTGATACGCCATTAAGTCAGGCAACAAATGATTATCTGACCTGCTTGGGCAAGGTTTACCGCCGTGCAAGCTATGTCACAATAAATATATCTTCACCCAATACCACCAACTTACGCCAACTGCAGAACGCCGAAGAACTGGATTATCTGTTGCAGCGTTTAAAATTAGAACAGACGAGGCTCGCTGATAAACACGGAAAATATACGCCGCTGGCAATAAAGATAGCGCCCGACCTGCAACCATTACAGGTTAATGAAATAGCCGCATTATTAATAAAACACCAGATTGATTGCGTCATCGCCACCAATACGACTTTGTTCCGTGAGGGAGTCGCGGAATTCAACCATGCAGAAGAAACTGGCGGATTAAGCGGCGCGCCATTGACACATCGTGCGGACGCAGTCATTCGTCATTTGCATTCTCACTTACAAGGTGCGATACCAATCATCGGTGTTGGCGGCATCATGTCTGCTGCCGACGCGAAGAACAAAATGGCGGCAGGTGCAAACCTGGTTCAGATCTATACTGGCCTGATTTATCATGGTCCTGGTTTGGTGCAATGCATAGCCAAAACAGTCTGCACCAATTAATAAAGCAATTTGATATTGGAACAACAACCTTGCATACCGATAAACGTACCCTGATTGAACGTATAAACGCAATACTACCGCAAACGCAATGTCAACAATGCGGCTTTTCCGGTTGCAAACCCTATGCGGCTGCAATCGCGGAAGGGCGTGCTGATATAAACCAGTGCCCACCTGGCGATGATGACGGAATTTATCAACTGGCTAAACTGTTGGGCGTAAAACCAAAACCCCTGAATACATCGCACGGCGTCCCGAAGCCGAAAGCAACCGCATTTATCGATGAAAACCGTTGCATTGGCTGCACTTTCTGTATTCAGGCATGCCCGGTGGATGCGATTGCCGGCGCAGCCAAACAGATGCATACCGTAATAACTGCAGAATGTACCGGTTGTGAACTTTGCATTGCACCTTGTCCGATGGATTGCATCCGCATGATCCCTGTGCAAAAAACAAATGCGCCAGATCAGCACGCCAAGAAAGAAGCGGCTGATCTGGCGCGCGCACGCTATCAATTTCGTTCACAAAGGCTTGCACGCGAAAAGCAAAAACAAACAGAGAAACTTGCCCGGAAAGCAGCAAACAAAAACCGAACGCGTGTCGCCACGAGCAATGATGATGCGCGCAAAAAAGCGATTATCCAGGCGGCACTCAAGCGAGCTGCCGCAGTCAGGCACGAAATGGTCAAAAAGTAATTACGTAAACCCAATGAACTCAGCCAAACGTCGCGAAATATTTATCCGGCTGCAATCAGCCAACCCGAACCCGACGACAGAACTGGAATATAACACGCCATTTGAGTTACTGGTGGCTGTCATACTGTCAGCCCAAGCAACTGACAAAGGGGTTAATCTGGCGACACGAAAATTATTTCCCATAGCCAACACACCGGATAAAATTATCGTTTTAGGCGAAGCTGGTTTGCGTGATTACATTAAAACCATCGGATTATTCAAGGCTAAAGCCAGGAATATTCTAGCTACGTGTCAATTACTCGTTCAGGATCATGACGGACAGGTTCCACGCACCCGGGAAAAACTGGAAGAACTGCCCGGCGTCGGGCGCAAAACAGCAAATGTCATTTTGAATACTGCGTTTGGTGAGCCCACAATTGCCGTTGACACCCATATTTTCCGCGTTGCCAATCGTACTGGTATTGCGCCGGGGAAAAATGTATGGGAGGTTGAACAGAAACTTTTAAAAGTGGTGCCTAAAGAATTCCGTCATGATGCCCATCATTTGTTAATTCTTCACGGCCGCTATGTCTGTAAAGCAAGAAAACCTGGATGCCCATCATGTATCATAAATACGTTATGTGAGTTCAAAGAAAAGACATTATCCGTATAACTTTTATTATTTTAATTACAGCCCCCGATCATGTTTCAACCAACCAGAGATCAGTCACGACTATTATTCTTCGATACCTGGCGAAAGTATCGTCAGCGCGAAGCACTTTCCGGAATAGAAGTTATCGCGCTAGAAGTGATCCTACTGCATCCGGAGTACCACGAAATCCTGAATGATCCAGAACAGTATCTGGATAAAGATTACCCCCCGGAAACGGGTGTTACTAATCCATTCTTGCATATGGCTATGCATGTTGCGATCATGGAGCAGCTCTCAATCAATCAACCGGTGGGTATCTGTGAACGATTTGATCGCCTGCTGAAGGATACAGAGGATGCGCATGCTGCGGCGCACCAAGTGATGGAATGTCTCGCGGAAATGATCTGGCAAGCGCAGCGCAATCAAACAGCGCCGGAAGTGTCGGTATATTTTGAATGCCTGGACAGGCAGCGAAACGATTGAGCCTACAAGCGGGATATAACAAACACATTGTTATATCCCAGCCGTATGAAGAAGATATCTCTAATTTATTACTGATGTTTAATCTACAAAAACATCAATATGTTATCTCTTTGACGATAATTTTCCGGACTGGCTTGAGAAATAGAAAGCCAGATTTTCTATATCTTCATCACTCAAAGCTGCAGCCATACCGGCCATAATAGGATTCTTACGTTCACCAGATTTATAATCTTTCAATGCTTTCTCTAAATACGTTCTATGCTGACCGCCTATAAAGGGAAAGTTAGGCGCTGTACTTGTATTGCCATCCACACCATGGCATGAGGCACAAACCTCTTCTGCTTTTCTTTTACCCGCTTCAATATCTGCTGCTGCTACTTGCCCAGAAACTATCAGGGCCACACCGCTGATTGCGGCAATAACATAATTTTTCATAGTTTTTCCTTGCATAACTGATAAAATTAATTACCTGCTGTACCCGCGTAATAAGCAGCAAAATCCTTAATATCTTGTTCGGACAGTGATTCTGCTATGGCCTTCATGCTGGGGTGACTGCGCTCACCATTTTTGTATTGATTTAACGCATCAGCCAGATACTGCTCGCTTTGTCCACCAATTTTAGGCACATGGTATACCACAGGAAATGCGGTACGCCAATCCGGGATTCCGTGACAACCAACACACATGGAATTTTTCTCTTTGGCCGCCGCCGCATCACCTTCTGCCTGAGCTGCGCCGGAAAATACCAGGAACATACTCGTGGCAAGTAATAATTTCATTATTATTTTTTGTTTCATTGTTATCCTCCTCCTCTCAAAAGTAGAGACTTTAAACGATGCAACTGCTCAGGTCAATGGGCAATCGCACGATGTATCTCCATGTTGTTTATAGGGAAATTGCTGTCAGTTATGAATTTCTGCTGGGTCATATTTTGTTTCCAGCTCATTCCATCTGTCAAAACAGGCCTTCAACTCTCGCTCAATGACTGAAAAACGTTCCTGCAATACTTTTGCTTCCTCCGGAGAATCACGATAAACAGCCGTATCGCTCAATCGTAATGAAATTTTCGCCTGCTCCTTTTCCAGTGTTTCAATCTTTGCAGGTAACGCTTCAAGTTCACGTGTCTCATGATAACCCAGTTTACCGCGGGATGCTGGTTTCGGCGGTTTTGATGAAATGGCCGTGGATTTTACAGAATTTACTTTCTTTTGCACTGTCGTTTTAGTCTCAACAATGCGTCTTGAACGCATCCAGTCCTCATAACCACCCACATATTCTTGCAGCATGCCGTTACCCTCAAATGCAATGACTTGCGTAACCACATTATCCAGAAACTCACGATCATGACTCACTAGAAACAATGTGCCGGAATAATCCCGCAACAACATCTCCAGCAATTCAAGTGTCTCGATATCAAGGTCATTGGTTGGTTCATCCAACACCAACACGTTGGCTGGCCGCGTAAACAATCGAGCCAGCAACAAACGGTTCCGCTCACCGCCCGACAAGGACTTGACTGGCGAGCGCGCGCGTTCCGGTGCAAACAGAAAATCTTCCAGGTAGCTTACAACATGCTTCTTGATACCATTAATTTCTATGAATTCCGAACCTTGACTAATTGTCTCGGTTAATGTCATTTCATCGCTGAGTTGTTCGCGCATTTGATCGAAATAGGCAATCGATAGCTTGGTCCCTTGCCGCACATTACCCGTATCCGGTTGCAAATCGCCAAGAATCAGTTTGAGCAACGTTGATTTTCCTGCACCATTGGGGCCCAGCAGCCCAATCCGGTCACCTCGCAAAATGCGACAGGAAAAATCTTTCACAACCATTTTGTCAGCAAAACTTTTACTGATATTTTCAAGTTCTGCAACTAACTTGCCAGACCGTTCTCCAGCATCAACATTCAGATTTGCCTTACCCATACGCTCGCGCCGTGCAGCGCGCTCTAAGCGCAAGGCCTCCAATTGTCTTACCCGGCCTTCATTACGTGTACGCCGTGCTTGTATTCCTTTACGTATCCAGGTTTCTTCCTGCGCTAATAGCTTATCAAACTTATGATTATGAACGGCTTCAATTTCAAGCAGCTCCGCTTTTTTATGCTGATAATCCGCATAATTCCCCGAAAATGTTTGCAGATTGCCGCGATCCAACTCTATAATCCGCGTCGCCACATTATCCAGAAAACGCCGGTCATGCGTAATCAGCAGCACGCTGCCAGGAAAATTTTTGAGCAAATCCTCTAGCCACTCGATCGATGAAAAATCCAAATGGTTGGTGGGCTCATCCAGCAACAGAACGTTCGGTGATGTCACCAATGCGCGCGCCAGCGCCACACGTTTTTTTAATCCGCCGGAAAGATTCCCGACTAATGTATCGGCTGACAGGGCAAGCTTATCGATGACCGTTTCGACCCGGGCCTGAATATTCCAACCGTCCTGCGTCTCCAAGGCGCTCTGCAAATCTTGCAATCGCGCGAGCAACGCTTCAGTGTCCGCTTCACCGCTACTTAGATCATGAGACACCGCATGGTAGTCAAGCAGTAGCTGACTAAGGTTACCCAAACCATTGGAAATTTCTTGAAATACGGTATTACCGGCCTCCAGCAATGGTTCCTGTGGCACATAAGCCAGCTTTAAAGCTGACGCACACCACAACTTGCCGTCATCCAATTTGACATCACCTGCCAGCACGCGCAGAAGACTCGATTTGCCACCGCCGTTCCGGCCGATCAGTCCGATACGTTCGCCGGAATCCAGTTGCAAGTCAATATGATCCAGTAACGCATGATGGCCAAATGCGAGGCAGGCTTTTTCAAGAGTAATTAAAGGCATAGAAAACCGATCATTATAGGCTTAATCTCGAGGACAGCAATTCTGACATGCTTAGCATGCGCCTTGCAAACACTTGCGTTAAAAAAATGGAGCCGCAAGGCTCCATTTATCTTATTGTATTTATTGTTATTTTTAATTAATTGTCCGCCGAAGTAACACTAATTTTCTTCGGTTGTACGGCCTCTTGTTTTGGAATCGTAATTTCCAACACACCATTTTTAGATAGCGCGGAAATGGCTTCTGCATTTGCTGTATCCGGCAAACTAAAACGGCGGTAAAAGGAACCATACGTCCGTTCAACCCGCTTATAGTTATCTTTTTCAGTGAGTGCTTCGGTCTTCTTCTCACCCTTGATTGTCAATACGCCTGCTTCCATGCTGATATCAATTTCCTCAGGTTTAACACCGGGAATATCCGCGTGCAAAACAAACTTATCGGCTTCTTCCTTAATATCGACAGCAGGTGCCCATTCAGCAGTAGCCGTCGAGCCTTCTGCCGTTCCCTGTTCTAATTCTCTCTGTAAACGATTGAGCAAACTCCAGGGTTCATACCGTGTAATAGCCATACTTAACCTCCACAAAAAAATTAAATATCGATAACATCTACTGTTACCGATATAAGAACTTTTATGCAATTTTCAACCCGAAGGTGTAAAGCTATTTTTAGCCGTTTCAATAGCAAGCATTCATTTGAAGACTAACTTTTTCAAATCTCACCCGCTGCTTCTGAAAATGACCTGGCTGGCAAGCACGTCCGCCATGCTAACTTGATGGCGTACCGAAATATTTCTGCTTTATCCACCATCCCGCAACCGGGAGTATCAATAACAAAGCTATCCATCCCCAGTTCCGCGCCATCCACCCGGATAGATTTCCCTGAACATTGACATTTGCATCAGCCACATTAATGATGGTGGGCGTATCTTTACCTTCCGCATAGACATGAAGATGGAGAAGGAATTTAATCTTATGGTTGCCCGACGATTCTGGGAAAACATTCCATGTCCAGTGCGTTTCGTCGTCCATGACATACAACTGCTCTTGCGGCCCCGGATTCTCAACGATTAATCCGTCGCCTACAATCTCAGCTTGCATTTCCGGCGATACCTTCCCCGTAATGCCTTGTATGCCTGTTCCTTCTGCCGTTATATCGCCAATTTTATTGATTAAATCCGCCAGTTTCTGGGTTGCCAAATGCATAGACACTTCAAAGCCTTCATACTGCTGCACCTTTGATGGAACCGTAAATGCAGAACTGTCCACTATCGGCAATTTAATCGTCAGCGGAATCGCTGACTCCCTGGCAACCGACATCAGGTGCGAAAGGTAATTCATGGTAAATGGCACAATTAACAACACCAGCAAAATTGCGGCGGGCATTATCATGGTAAAATTACTTCCAGATTTTCGCATTATCCCTCCATTACTCTAGCACGCTGCAATCACATCATTCATCATTCATCATTCAACAAATTAATCTGGCCATAATCACACACGCAACAGAATGAATTACAATATCATTTAAAAAGTATTCACCCAATAGCAAATGGTGCTTATGTTTTGCAATATTGTCCATAATACGGATCATTCTCGCCTGACATGAGCCCTGATTTGAAATATTACGTCGATAAATTTGCTAAACTTGCTATAAAAATGACTATTGAGCGAGAATAAATCATGCAAACTAAAAATTCAAAAACTCCTGATACCGCACGGAACATCTGGCCAAAACTTATCACAATTTCACTGATCTTACTGATAGCCATCGTTGCAGTATCACTTCTCCCCCGGGGCTTTTCCGATGACACTTCGTTGATTGGAAAAGGCACCAACGCATTAGTGCTGATTCATGATAACAATATTCTTCAAAGTGGGGAAACGATGGTTGCCATGAATGAGGTTAGAGACGAATATGCTGAACGCCTGGAATTCATCGTTGTTGATATAAAAACCCCTTCAGGCAAAGTATTTTCCGACAGATACAGCCTCCAACCGGCTGCATTGGTATTTTTTTCCGCAAACGGAGAAATACGTCAGACACTTTACACGCCGCAAACAGGCGATTCATTACGTCAAGAACTAAACAAAATTTTCCAATACTAGGCATATAGTTGATTCGCGCCAATTCCTCAGCCTCGAAATAAATATATGACCAACCTATGTTGATTGTTATTTCACCCGCTAAAACGCTTGATTTTGAAACGCCGGCCACAACCAGAAAGCATACGATGCCAGGTTTTCTTGATGACTCGGCGAAACTAATTGATCAACTGAGGCAGCTGGAGCCGGATCAAATAGGCAAATTGATGTCCATCAGCCCGAAGCTCGCCACGCTCAATTCAAATCGCTACCACCAATGGTCATTACCTTTCAATCTGGACAACGCAAAACAGTCGATTCTGGCTTTCAAAGGTGATGTTTACACCGGCCTAGATGCAACATCCTTAAACACTGATGAACTGGCCTTTGCTCAAGAACATCTGCGCATTCTTTCCGGATTGTATGGTATTCTTCGTCCACTGGATCTTATCCAGCCCTATCGACTGGAGATGGGCACGCAACTAAACAATCTTCGTGGCAAGGATCTCTATGCATTCTGGGGCGACATTATTACTGACGCCATTAGCCAGGACATTGACAAGCAACAAGACACCACATTGATCAATTTAGCCTCCAATGAATACTTTAAATCCGTCAGGCCGGAAAACCTAAACGCCAACGTCATCACCCCGGTATTCAAAGATCAAAAAAACGGCATCTATAAAATAATCAGTTTTTTTGCCAAAAAAGCCCGTGGTCTGATGAGCCGCTATATAATTCAACATAAACTGACAAATCCGGAAGATATCAAACATTTTGATGCGGCGGGTTATTCCTTTGATACAAATGCAAGCACCCAAGACAAATGGATTTTCACCCGTGACAACCCAGAAAACGTCTAATGGCAAGTTACATTTGTTAAGTGACTGACTAATCATCAAAACCAGTCAGTCCCGTATCTATTCGCTTCGATAAATAAATACAGGTCTACTATTAATAAAATATTTTTCGGGCAAACTGAAAGGGAAATTGGATTTATCATGATGAACAATGGCCGCCCACAACACAGGAGTTATTTGCTAGGTTCTTGAAAAGCAGATCGCTGCTATATCTTAGGAACAACTTGCGTGTTAGTGCCTTATCCAACATATACAGTCTGCCAATCATTCATTATTCCAGATGACGGCCACTAGCAAATAACTTTTAACATCAGCAAAAAAACAATCGCTTCAGCCAATACCAGGAACCCTACGCAAGAATTTTATGACTATATTGCATTTAATGCCCTATACAGCCTTGACCAGGTGGAATATCTACCTTGAAAAGCATTAAAAGTAAAATTTTCGTCTTTGCAATGCTAGCGACGCTTATTCCATCTCTCGGACTAGGCCTGTTATCGTTCCGGCTCAATGAAGCGCTCATCAATGATAATTTGACACGCGAGCTTCTTAGCCTGGCCGACTTTACCAGCCGCGAACTGGATCTGTGGGTTAATGAACAAATCCAAGCAACAAGCGCATTATCTACATCCGATATCGTGATTAACAGACTTTCGGTCACATCCCAGACACAAGCAGATAAAATAAATATATCACAACAGGATTTGACTCAATATTTGCGCGCTGTACACGAAAAACTAGACACTGTACTGGAACTGACCGTAGTCGACACGGATGGAAAACTAATCGCCAGCAGTGCCGACTTACCAGCGCCCGTTGTGCTCCCACAGAACTGGCCGCAAAATGCATCAATTAACGGCATCGTATCTAAGCCACCTCATTGGAACAAACGCTTATCAGCTGCAACACTTAGCATTGCAATTCCTGTTCTTTCATATGACGATTTTGTTATCGGTGCACTCGTTACAACGTTGGATTTGCAATCCTTAAAACCAAGCTTAAAAGATACGACAAAGCTTCCTCTTGGTGATGTGATGTTAGTAGATGCGGCTGGCAATGTGCTGCTTAGCAGTCATAACGAAACAAATCAGCTTGTTTCTTTAGATGCCGAGCTGTTAAGCCAATTACAGGCGCAAAACAGAAAACCTTTTACTTTTACAAGTGTCATGCAGCGCAAAGTTATTGGGCTTGGTTATATATATAACAAATTGCAACTCACAATTATTGCTGAAAGAGACCATCAAGAGGTCTATGCTGCTTGGATAAATCTGCGCAACCTGTTTCTTGCTTTGGTGAGTGTATTAATACTGATGGTAACAGCAATTGCATTGCGCATGGGGCATGCTATAGTTAAACCGCTGCAAGACCTGATCAGTGCGACTAAACATATTGTCGAAGGCGACCTAGATGTCCGGTTAACGATCACGAGGAACGATGAACTGGGTCAGTTAGCGCGTACCTTTAACCGAATGACGGAGGAACTGCTGCAGAAACAGGCTAAAATCATCGCTAACAATAAAGCGATGCGACAAAAAAATAAACAGCTGGAAGCACTGTCAGTTACCGACGGCCTAACCGGCCTCTACAATCGCAACAAACTCAACATGATAATCGCTGATCAACTGGCGCGATTCAAGCGCAACCACCGTCCTTTTGCTGTACTGATGATGGATGTTGATCATTTCAAGACACTGAATGATAATCTGGGCCACATTGTCGGCGATAGAATTTTAACTGCCGTCGCCAAAATACTGGTTCAATCCATCCGCAGCGTGGATTTTGCAGCACGATACGGTGGTGACGAATTCATTATTATTCTGACTGAAAATACTGTAAATGAAGCCCTCAATACAGCAGAACGGATACGATCACAGGTCGCAGAGAGTCTTCACGGACCCGATGAGAAGAAAATTACCATAACATTAAGTATCGGTATCGTACAATGTGAACCCGGGGATACGACATCGACAATTTTACTGACGCGCGCTGACAACGCGCTGTATGCAGCTAAACATGCCGGACGTAACCAGTCCTACTGTATTCGTCCTGGTCAAGCACAGCCATAAACAGAAAACAAATTGTCACCCTATTCTCTGGCAGTTTCTCTGGGCTTTTGTTGATCGCCCAGTATTTTCACCAGTGCATTTAACACCCACCCCTGACGTCCATCTTCTGTTTGCACCCTAAACCAATTTCCCCGATAAGCATTTGCCACCAATATGTAACCCTTCTCCAGAATATTGAGTATCTTTGCATTACCATGCGGATTCTGACGCAAGTTAACATCAGTTATCGTTTGCAACACAAAAGGTACATGAATTGGAACGGTTTTACGGTTGTAATAAGATTCCTGACGGTTCTGATCTGCCAACATATTAATGAATTCCTGGGCCTGTGAGGCATAATTCATTGCGGCGACATAATTATCCTGCCTATAGGACGCTAAAGCAGCATCAAGTAAATTTTGTGCCTGTTGTTGCAACGCCTGGCTGGTGTCCGAAATTTGCGTCCGCTTCAAACTTTCCATTGCCACTTCCGCCTCCGCAATGGTTGATGCAGTGCTTGGTTTTGTAGCCAATCGATGCAACCGGGTCTGGGCGCGGGCAACTTCACTGCTCGCTTCTTGCTGTTCCTTATCCTGACTCTGTTGATATGCGTGTTGTTGACGGATTACATTGTCTTTTTTTTTGATTAAATCCTGCAGTCGTTTGATTTCATCATGAAGCTGCAATATTGCAATTTCATTATAGGCGGACGACGCTTCTATCACCGGTTCAGTGGTATGCATTGGTTCCTGATACGCGCAACCAATCACCATATTTACACTAAGCAACACAATGACTAATTGAAATAATCTTGATCCGCGAAAAAACGGCAAAAACAATAAATGATAATTTATCAATGGTGTATTCACACTGCCAGACAACGCATAACGAATATATCGACAAAAACAAACTAAACTTTAGTGATATCCATTAATTAATTCAAAAAATACCGCCAGACAAAGAATCTGTAACTGAAAATCTCTAGAAAAATATAACGTTGATATATTGGACCCGACAAATTATTATCGGTTCAGTAGAATTTCAACGACAAATTTGCTGCCAATATAGGCGAGAATTAGTGCGACAAAACCGGTCAATATCCACCGTACAGCAACGCGCCCACGCCAGCCATAAAGCTGCCTGCCAATGAGCAAGGCAGCAAAGATGCCCCAGGAAATAAAACCAAACAATGTCTTATGTGTAAACGTCAAGGGCTGGTCAAAGACTTCTTGAGAAAATATGACGCCACTGAGAAGCGTAAGTGTTAATAGAACAAATCCGATCCAGATAATACGGAATAATAATTTTTCCATTACTAAAAGTGGCGGTAGATTTGTTAAAATCGAAGATATTGCCGGATGATGCAAACGATACTCCACTACCTTCATTAGCAATGCATGGAAAACACCGATAGTCAGTAAACTATACGCCAGCATAGCGACAAGCAGGTGCGCCTTAAAAGCAGGTGATTCAGTATTCGGCAAAGGATGCAGCGAAGGAAAAACCATGGACAGCAAAACTGCAATCGCTGCAACGGCAACCAAAGGAGCGATCAATGTCTGCAATCCTTCTAGACGATAAAAAAATCCTGAGAACCAGTAAATTAGAACCGTTAACCACACAATAGATGAAATTGCGTTTACAACCCCGAAACTTAAGCCTTCGTCGATGAATATCGACTGATACAATGTCATGCCATGCAATATCAGCGGTACCAGTAAAACATAACGTTCCCATACGGGTCCTTGGTTCACGATTGTCATTGTTTCTTGCCACCTTGTTCGCCAAAAATACCATCCAACTAGCGTATAAGACAAAACAGCAGCGAGATAAGTTAGAATGCTGGACATTGATGTTACCGATTAAAAGCAGAAGTCAATATACATATAAAAATGATTTTGTTTAGTCTACATGGCGTATCAACAAATTCAAAGTACTAAGCAGGGTATTTCAACTAAATTTTTGAGGTCTTAACTATGTTTGACAATCTTACCGGGCGGCTCTCTGGCGTTATTAAGACGTTACGCGGGGAAGCAAGGCTTACTGAAAGCAATATTCAAAAAGCGTTGCGCGAAGTCCGCATGGCATTATTGGAAGCGGATGTTGCTTTACCTGTTATAAAAGATTTTATCGCGCGCATCAATGAAAAAGCGGTAGGACAGGAAGTCATGAACAGTCTAACGCCCGGGCAGGCACTCGTCGGCGTCGTACATCAAGAATTAGTGGACATTATGGGCGGAGAGAAAGCTGATATCAACCTCAGCACCGTTCCACCGGCAGTTATTTTGATGGCAGGGTTGCAGGGCGCGGGCAAAACCACCAGCAGCGGAAAGTTGGCAAAATGGTTAATGGAGCAAAAAAAGAAAAAAGTTCTGCTGGTATCCTGTGACATTTATCGTCCAGCCGCAATTCAACAATTGGAATTGCTGGCGCAACAAACTGGTGCAGATTTTTTTCCGGTGCAGACTGGACAAAAACCAGGAGAAATTGGCGCGGCAGCTTTGGATTATGCACGCAAGCATCATCATGATGTATTAATTGTCGATACCGCTGGACGTCTGGGTATAGACGAAGCAATGATGCAAGAAATCAGCGAGCTTGAAGCATTGCTGCAACCAATTGAAACCCTCTTCGTGGTTGATGCCATGCAGGGACAGGATGCCGTCAATACGGCCAAAGCTTTCTCTGAGGCATTGCCTTTGACAGGCGTTATTCTAACAAAACTTGATGGCGATGCCCGTGGCGGTGCGGCATTATCCGTTAAACAAATCACCGGAAAACCCATCAAATTTGCTGGCGTTGCTGAAAAATTAACCGGACTCGAAGCATTCCACCCGGACCGTATGGCATCACGCATTCTGGGAATGGGCGATGTTTTAAGCTTAATTGAAGAAGCTCAGCGAAGTGCGGATCAGGACGAAGCGCAAAAACTGATGAAGAAAATGAAATCGGGCAAGGGTTTTGACCTTGACGATTTCAAAATGCAATTCCAGCAGATGAAAAAAATGGGCGGCATGAGCGCCATGATGGATAAATTACCGGCGCATTTAAGTCAAGCTGCGCAAAACGTCAATGTTGATGACAAAACAATCGGCCGCACTGAAGCAATAATTAATGCCATGACACAACAAGAACGGACTAAACCGGAGATTCTCAAAGCATCCCGGAAGCGAAGAATTGCAGCGGGGTCCGGTGTCAGTGTACAAGAAGTGAATCGCTTATTGTCACAATTTGAACAAGCCCGGAAGATGATGAAAATGATGAAAAAAGGTGGGATGTCAAAAATGATGCGTGGGCTTAAAGGTATGTTTCCAAGGGCGTGATAACACCAGGCATTCCAAAAAGCCATATTTACGATACGCATGTTGATTATTTTGCTTCTGGCGCTTGCGCCAGTCCAATAATCTTCTCGCCTGCCTTAATCCCTCTGGCGGAAAACCACCCCTGATTCACCTCAAGTGCATACTTGGCCAAACCAGCAGACCCGTGCGTTTTTTTTGTGTGAGGCATCATCTCGGCTATATTAAGAATAGTACCTTTATCATCGACGAAGGCTACGCTGAGTGGAATACGGGTATTCATCATCCACATACTGTAACGATCAACTTTGGGAAAGATAAACAACATGGCGCTATTTTCGTCCAATGCGTCCCGGTACATTAACCCCTTTGCACGGGCCATCGGCGTATGCGCAACCTCTGCGGTGACTGTGTGACCTGAAATAGTCAGAGAAACAATGACTTTATCCGTGACGTCTGCGGTTGCTGCCATGGAGCAAAATAACAGGATTACCCCCAGGCCTAAAAAAAACCGGTAAATAGCATTTCCCTCACAGGGCCTTTTGCCTCCGGCAGAGGGTTCAGACCCAAAGCATCGAAGACGATTCGATGCAGCACAGCAAGAATTTAGATTGTCCATAAAGATTGTCATTTCAAGACACAAAAAATGAGTTTACACGTGTACTTAAGCATTTTGTAACGTAGCAAGGCAGACAAAGAGACACTAAATCACAGCAATGCATCAATGTTTACCGGTACTGCCGAAACCGTCTTCGCCTCGATGACTTTGCTCGAAGTCATTTATTACATTAAAACTTACTTGCATGACAGGCACAACGACTAACTGCGCAATACGCGCCATTGGACTTAATTGAAAAGGCGCTTGTCCCCGATTCCAGCAAGAAATAAAAATCTGACCCTGATAGTCTGAATCAATCAACCCCACCAGATTCCCCAATACGATGCCATGCTTGTGACCCAATCCAGAGCGTGGCAAAATTATCGCAGCATAAGCCGGATCGGCCAAATGAATAGCGATTCCCGCTGGCACAAGACGGGTTTCTCCCGGCATGATCGTCATCGTCTGCTCAACGCAGGCACGCAAATCAAGCCCAGCAGAACCAGGAGTTGCATAAGCTGGCAGTTGATTTTTCAAACGTGGATCAAGAACTTTTATGTCTACTTTTATCATGGAATATCAATCGTGTTGTTTTTTATATAACTGCGCTATATGTTTGATCAAATGGTGCGCCTGACTAATTTTGGACGCAGTGGGAAGGAAATGTTTACCATCATCATCCAGTAAAACCAACGCGCTCTCATCAGCACCAATGGAGTCTTGCACCAGGTTAGCAACGATGAGCGGCAATTTCTTGTTGCGGCGTTTGTCTTCAGCGTTACTTTCAAGATTCTCGCTTTCCGCGGCAAATCCCACACAAAACGGTGCGTCTGGCAGATCCGCTACAAATTTCAGAATGTCTGGATTAGGCGTAAGTGTCAATGTCAGTGGATGATTTGTTTTTTTTATTTTTTGTTGCTTGGCCATCGTAGCTGAAAAGTCTGCAACAGCAGCCACAGCAATAAAAATATCCACATGCGTTATTTCATTTTTAACCGCGGCCAGCATTTCTTTTGCACTGACAACTTTGACATTTTTGGCATTCATTGGCGGAGAATGACACACTGGGCCAGAAACAAGGGTAACTGCTGCGCCGGCCTCCAAAGCTGCACTCGCCAACGCATAACCCATTTTTCCAGAGCTTATATTTGTAATCCCACGCACGGCATCAATTGCCTCAAATGTTGGCCCGGCGGTTATCAATACACGTTTGCCTTGCAACCATTTGGTACGAAACAACCTACGCATCGCTGCAACTAATGCATCCGCCTCCAGCATGCGCCCCATTCCAAACTCGCCGCAAGCTTGTTCGCCACTCGCAGGTCCCAATATCTTCACACCATCACTTTGTAATGCCGTAAGATTTCTTTGGGTTGCCGGGTTCTCCCACATTTGACGGTTCATTGCAGGGGCAATCAGCAAAGGACAATCGCGGGCAAGACATAATGCCGCCAGCAGATCGTCAGCCAGTCCATTCGCAAGTTTAGCAATAAAATCAGCACTGGCTGGTGCAATCAGAATCGCATCCACTTCTCGCGAAAGGTTAATATGCGCCATATTGCTGTCGGTGTTGGTCTGCCATAAATCCGTAAACACGGGTTTCCCGGTCAATGCCTGTAAGGTTGCCGCACCTATAAAGCGGCAAGCTGATTCAGTCATAACCGTCTGCACGACAGCACCATCCTGTACCAATAGGCGCGCCAGTTCTGCCGCTTTATAAGCAGCCACACCACCGGTTAATCCAAGTAACAAACGTTTTGAAGCAAGAATAGATAAATCCAGCATAAATTTTTTGATTAAAGTACCGTAATATTATATTTAATCCTTCAGACAAGTCTCACATTATCTGCAAAGGCTTTTTTTGCAAGCATACAAGGAAAGTTACTTAATTTAAACGCGCAGACACAACATTTATATGTACTTATCTCATCGTTCATGCTCTTTTTCACTGAACCTGACATTACTTATATGGCTATTTCAGACTGGCCCAAATCCGAACGTCCACGTGAAAAACTTCTAACAAAGGGCGCTGCAACCTTATCTGACGCGGAATTACTGGCAATATTTCTGCGCACCGGCGTGGTTGGTAAAAGCGCCGTTGATCTTGCGCGGGAACTAATCAAGAATTTCGGTAGCTTGGCTAGCCTTTGTGCCGCCAGTCAAAGTACTTTTTGCCAAATACCTGGTTTGGGCGCTGCCAAATACACCCAATTGCAGGCAGTTATGGAAATGGCCCGGCGCGCGCTGAATGATGAATTGAAAAATGGAGACGCCTTGCATTCACCCGAAGCCGTGCGTAATTTTCTGCGTCTGACACTCAATCATAAAGAACACGAAGTCTTTATCGCTATTTTCCTGGATGCCAGAAATCGCACCATTGCAATTGAAGAAATGTTTAATGGTACGTTGACACAAGCAAGTGTCTATCCACGTGAAGTGGTAAAACGGGCACTATTTCACAATGCAGCGGCCATAATTTTTGCACATAATCACCCCTCTGGTGTCGCAGAGCCAAGTGAGACTGACAAAATTCTGACTGAGTCGCTTATGAAAGCGCTTGCACTGGTAGATGTAAAGGTACTGGATCATTTTATTGTTGGGAATAGAACTGCCATGTCGTTTGCCGAGAATGGATTAATCTAAGGTAAATTATTTCGCATAATTTTCTTAGCTGCGTAGTTATATTTGAGGCAATCTTATGAATTAGTATATAATTCGCCTTTTTGGAAATTCTGGAGTGCATTATCATGGCACGAGTCTGTGAAATAACTGGCAAAAAACCCGTATCGGGTCACCATGTATCCCATGCCAATAATAAGACTAAAAGACGGTTCTTGCCCAATTTGCAACGTCGCAAGTTTTGGATAGAAAGTGAAAATCGTTGGATTAAACTGCGTTTATCAAACGCAGCATTGCGTACAATCGATAAAAAAGGGATTGATACCGTACTTGCAAAAATGCGATCATGTGGTGAAAACGTTTAGTTATCCATATGCGTCATCAATACGCGCCCTTTTTACAAAACCCTCCGCTATAGTTAAGGATTATCGTTATGCGTGATAAAATTAAGCTTGAGTCCTCTGCTGGAACAGGCCACTTCTATACGACCACCAAGAACAAACGTGCAAAACCCGAGAAAATTGAAATTTCGAAATATGACCCAGTTGCGCGTAAGCATGTTAAATATAAAGAAACAAAGCTTAAATAACTCAGAAATACAGTTATCAGCCAAACAATAAAAAAACCCGTCGCTGACGGGTTTTTTTATTGAACTATTCAAGCAGATTTCTAAGCATAGCAACGTAATCGTTTGGAGAAATTCTTCAGTGCTTCAATACCACTTTCCTCCGCGCGATGACACCAATCTTCCAGCTCCTTGACCAGTTCATCGGTAGATGCTGTAGAACGTTCCCAGATTGCTGCAAGTTCTTCACGCATGGTATAAACCTTATCAAGTGTGTGAGTTTTGCTCAAAACCTCACTCAATTTAGTACGCTCATGTTCCTGCAGCGTTTTTGAATCAGACAAAAGCCAGCGCTTTAATGTCGGATAGTCCACATCATCCATATGCGCAATTTTTTCCTTCAGATGATCGAATTCTTTAGAAAACGTGAATTTCATTGATTGCGTATATTTGGCCAATACTTCATAACGATGGGAAATAACCGCCTGTAACGTTTCAATATCGCATGTTGTTTTCGCTTTATCAAAACGAAGCGTCGGCGCAATCTTCTTAACCTTGGCCAAACCCATCATTTCAAGTATACGAATATACAGCCAGCCAATATCAAATTCATACCACTTGTTGGACAGCCGTGCAGACGTTGCATAAGCATGATGATTATTATGCAGTTCTTCACCGCCAATCAGAATGCCCCATGGCACGATGTTACGGCTTGCATCTTCGGCCTGAAAGTTACGATAACCCCAATAATGGCCAACGCCATTTATGATGCCAGCTGCCATAACCGGCGCCCACATCATTTGAACAGCCCATATTGTAATCCCAATGGGACCAAAAAGAATGATGTTAATAATCAGCAATAATGCAACACCCATAGCGCTATGTTTATAATAAACGTTACGCTCCATCCAGTCATCGGGTGTACCATAACCATACCGTTTAAGCGTATCCTGATTTTTCGCTTCTACCCGGTACAGCTCCGACCCCTCCAGAAAAACTTTTTTGATGCCATAAATTACCGGGCTATGCGGATCGTTCTCGGACTCACATTTAGCATGATGTTTTCGGTGTATAGCCGTCCATTCCTTGGTCACCATACCCGTTGTCAGCCACAACCAGAAACGAAAGAAATGGCTTGGAATGGGATGCAACTCAAGCGCTCTGTGTGCTGAATGGCGGTGCAGATAAATCGTTATACTCGCAATGGTAATATGCGTAAGGACTAGAGTAACGACTATATATCCCCACCAGGGCAAATCAACAACCCCTGAAATTAAGTTTAAAAAGTCTGAAATCATATAAGTTAAGATCCTATTAATTCACTTTTACTGTGTAAAAAGGCACCGTCAATGTAAAGGTAAACAAGTGCTTAGTCAAGAAAGAAATTCGCTGACAAAATTCTGTTTATTTAATTTCTCGGCTGTCGTATATGGTGCAGCCGCCATTCGCCCGGCGCAATATCCGTGATTGAATATTCGCCAATTGCGTAACGAATAAGCCGAAGCGTAGGACAAAGTACAGCCGCAGTCATCCGTCTCACTTGCCGATTTTTACCCTCTGTAATAATTAATTCAATCCAGCTCGTCGGAATATTCTTACGAAAGCGAATGGGTGGCGAACGTGGCCATAAATTATCTGGCTCATTAATTAAGCGTAACCGAGCTGGTTGTGTTTTAAAATTTTTTAGCAAGATTCCTTGGCGTAAATTTTTTATTGCAGCCTGATCAGGCACGCCTTCAACCTGAACCCAGTAAGTTTTGGGCAATTTATATCTCGGGTCAGTTATCCGATGCTGCAATTTACCCGTATCTGTAAGCACAACCAGACCTTCGCTATCAGCATCAAGCCGCCCAGCCGGATAAAAGCCAGGAAGTGGGATAAAATCCTGTAAAGATTTATGAACAGAATGCGCCGTGAATTGACAAACCACACCACAGGGTTTATTGAAAAGGATCACACGCGCCATGCTTTTTTTACAACGGGATCAGCATTCTTTCACGCTTAGCCCGCTGAAATATCACAAATAAAATCTGGGAAGCCATACTCAAATTTGACAAATCGCTATACCACGAGTTCCATTATTTCCCTCTGATAAACAAAATAACTTTAAACCCTCATTAATCCGGATCATGATCTGACCGTTGCCCAAACAACACATTCGGCGCATGGACCGGCTGCCTGATGACAACCACCTTGTGGCGAGATTTAGCGCCGTGTTTGAGCGTAATCTGGCGTAATGACACGTCAAAACTTTTAGCGAGGAATTTTAGTAACACTGCATTTGCTTTGCCCTCAACTGGTGATGCAGCAAGTTTTATTTTCAACGCATTGCCATGCAGGCCAGCCACTGCAGTATGCTTTGCGCCTGGCTGGACATGCAATGTCAAAATGAAGTTTTTTGCTGCGTCACTGCGATACCAACTCACTCAACACCTGTCAGAACATGGTATAAATTTTCATCTGCGCGCCAGCCACTATCATCAATAATAGTTGAATCACTATCAACGCGAACAATGGCGACAAGTCCACATTCGCAATTGGAGGGATACGTTTTCGAAAAAAGCCCAGAAACGGGCGAGTAAAGCTATCGAGTAATGGCGCCAAAGGACTGACCGGGTTCAGCCAGGACAATATGGCCTGCGCAATAATCATAATCAAAAGGATGTAAAGCGTCATTTTGACAATTTCAACGAATGCCAGCAATCCAATAATCCCGGCGACAGCAACGAAATTAGCACCAAATTCATTACCCTGCAGCATAAAAATGCTCGAAACAATAATATACTGAGCCATCCAGGCCAGAATCAGCGTAGATAGATCCATTCCGGCCCAGCCGGGAATGAAGCGGCGCGCCGGTCGCACAATGAAATCGGTCACGGCAACAAGAAATTTAGATAACTGGTTGTAATAGGGAATACGGAGCAACTGAAAATAAAATCGCAATAGCAATGCAAGTGAAAACAACCCTATGAGGGTATCAATAAGAAAAATTATGATCTGATCTGACATATATTTTTTTCCCGGAACAGTAAACTAAATGAAGAATAACAAGCACTTTAGCATTCTAATTCATTGCCATATTATTTCGCACGTCTGATTTATTTCGCATTTTAACGATTGAAACGGCCCGGTTGCATTTCGCCAAACTCGTCACTTAGCTCGCGCGAGCGCTCACTCGCCGCATGAATCGCGCTTACAATCCGGCACCTAATTTCTTTTTCGTCCATGTGCTGTATTGCCCGCTCGGTAATACCGCCTTTTGACGTGACGCGCAAACGCAGCGTCTCCACCGTTTCGCGACTCTGTTCCGCCAGTTTGACTGCGCCAAGAAAAGTTTGCAAACTTAATTGACAGGACTGATCCGCCGACAAACCCAGTTCCATACCCGCTTGCTGCATCGCTTCGATAAAATAGAACACATAAGCCGGGCCACTACCGGATATGGCGGTCACTGTATGCAACATATCTTCCTGTTCAACCCACAGCACTGACCCGACAGCAGCCAGGATGTTCTCAGCATGTTCCTTTTCTTGCGCGTTTACAGCGGGCAATGCGTAAAGGCCTGTCACACCTGCTTGCACCAATGCCGGCGTATTCGGCATGGCGCGTATGACACGCTGATACCCACCCAGCCACCGGCTAATATCTGTCGCTTGAATACTGGCGGCAATGGATATAACCAGTTGATTTTTCAACAACGGCGCGAGTTTCTGCGTCAATTCAGCCAGTTGCTGCGGCTTAACCGCCAGGATCACCACATCGGTGTCTGCCACCCCTTCGGCAAGATCCGCCACGGCGTCTATATCAAAATCAGTTTTAATACGTGCGCGGGATTCTACGCTTATCTCCACCACCCTAATCTGCAAAGCGGTATAGTCCCTTCGTAATAGCCCCCCAATTAGCGCGGAGGCCATATTTCCACCACCAACAAATGTCATGTTCATTCAACTACCACCTTTTAAAATCCATCTCTCATTTTTGACTTATCGTTGACAACTGGGGCAATAAAAACTGGAACGTTGTCCCTGCTTGATTTGTTTAATTATTGCGCCACATTTCCGGCATGGCTGTCCGGCTCTCCCATATACCCAATACTGTTGTTGAAAATACCCCGGCCTGCCATCACTGTTCACAAAATCACGTAAACTGCTACCGCCGGCCTCAATCGCCTGAACAAGCACCTCCTTGACTGTTTGCACCAGTTTCTTGTAACGGTTAATACCAATCCGGCCAGCAGCAATTCTGGGGCTGATACCAGCACGAAACAACGCTTCGTTCGCGTAAATATTACCAATACCCACAACAACCTGATTAGTCATTAATAGCATCTTAATGCTGATACGCAAATCACGTGTTTTGCGATACAACATATGTTCATTGAATGCTTCACTCAGTGGCTCAGGTCCAAGATTAGACAATAATGGATGGGTTGTGATGTCGCCGGGTTGCCACAAGACTGCACCAAAACGGCGCGGATCCCTTAATCGTAAAATTGTGCCGTTATCCAGAACCAAGTCTACATGATCGTGCTTTTGTGGCAATATGTCTGTTCGTGAGGACACAGCCGTTAACAACCGCAAGCTTCCCGACATACCTAAATGAATAATCAAGGTACCTTCCCCGCAATCGAGCAAAAGATATTTCGCCCGCCTTCTCACTGCATGAATTTGCAAATTGCTTAACGTTTTCTCCAGATCATCGGGGATTGGCCAACGAAAATTCGGGTTTCTTACAGTGACACCTGCGATGCGGTGATCAATTAAACCCGGCTCAATACCACGCCGCGTTGTTTCAACCTCTGGCAGTTCCGGCATTAGTCTTCTGGCAAAATTGACGCTTGACTGACGAAGTATGGGTCAATTAGCGATTTACCCGCATTAGCCGAAAAAACATATCGTATTTCTTCATCGCTGCGTGTCAAAATCAGTCCGGAGCCAGTCTCCAGCGCGTTAAATTTTATTTTTTGACCGTTCTGCAAACGAATGTTTATTTCTTTTTGCACTACAGGCATTTCGTCCACCTGCAAAACTTCTGATCCAAGCATAAGGCTGCTGGCGGCAGCCTGCTGCCATAATTGAACCCAATGAACAATTTTCTCCTGGCTTAATAATTGCTCGCTATTTTCCGAACTTACCAGCCATTGCCGCTCATGTTTCTCGATACTGATATCATCCAGCTGAAAACTAACCGGCGTTTCTGTCTCAGCCAACGGTGCAGGACTCACTATTTCGCTTGGCTGTAATTGCAACATAACTGCATAGCGTGGAGAAATTAAAAACACATTATCCTCGGTCGCAACATATTGCTGGTTGGTAATCGGCGTTAACCCGCCAAAATCAAAAGATTCACGATTGATAAATAACTGCACATTGGGGGTGTCCAGGTTAAATCGCGCCAGATCTGTCAGCGGGAAGCGATGTTCACTTTTAGCTGTCAAGATTTCCAGAAGCTGCGTCACTTTTTCCTCGTCAGCTCTGGCGTTTATTGGTTCGGTTAAATGCCAGCGATTTTTCAGCTTCTCCAGGACAATACGATTATCTTTATGCAGGATTTGAATACTTTGCGCCGCTTCCGGAGACAACGAAGAAATTCTATACGTCTGCGCCTCATCAGATTGCGGTCTAATATAAAGAAATATCACGATGCCAACGATAGTTGCCAACATGATCAGGTTGAGCCGGGCATGATATGTCATGACTTATTTTCTTCTCCGATACCACCAAATAAATATACCGCTCGCCAATAGTAATACTGGCAGCACAATTAAAAAGCTAACAACAATCAAAGTTAGCGTCGTTTCACTGAAAACCAGGCGACTGTCGCGCGTTGCACGAGGCTGAATAGTAATGAGCTGATCATCACCTGCGAGCCAGTTAATTAGATTCAGGCCAAAGTCCAGATTTCCGCCATTCCCCAAGTAAGTATTGGCGAGGAAATGGCCACTGCCAACGACTACCACGCGCTGCTCTTTATCCCGTACAGAACGGCTCAAGGCAGCAGCGATACTTACCGGACCCGCCACATCATACATTTGATCAAAGCTCACATCATCATTCAGGTCACCCGTTTCTACCCAGCCTTGCTGTGCTGCGTCAACCAGTGAGATACCATACCATTCCTTGTTTTCATTAATGGTAATCTGACGCGCAAAAGGAAAGACCGTCAAATAATCAAAGTTGTTGGTAATCGCATGCTGCCCATAACCAACACCTAATGTGAAAGTGATTGGCGCTTTAAGCTGCTTAGCCTGAGGATCAACCACGACACCTGGCGTGAGTGTCAATTGCAGTTGCTCCGCTAATGGCAATAGTCCACGCAGTGATTCGTGATCCACGAGCCATAACAAATTACCGCCACGATCAATATACGTCAGCAATTTATCCACTTCTCCTGGCAGCAAATCTTTCTGTGGCGAAGCGATAATCAGTATACTTGCCTCAATCGGGGCATCCTGCTCTAAAGCAAGATTTAGCGTGCTGCTCTTAAATCCCTTATCCAGTAACTGCTTACCGAACTCTCCCAAGTCATAGTTGGCATCACCACTCATGCTGCGTTCGCCATGACCGGTCAGAACCCTGATCATTTTTTCCTCATCGCGGGCCAGCCGCATGAACAGATTGGTCATTGCCTGCTCATTGATTACTGTCAAATGCTCACGCCTGCCTTTATAGCTAATCACCATTTCACCGTTCACACGCACACCGGCCTGCTGCGCCAGTTTTGGCTGTGCAACAGGATCAACAAAGGTAACCGTAATATCCGGTTTAATATTCTGATATAACGCAATAAAATTGCCGATGATATCGCGCACATCACCGAATTTCATATCTCGATCGGTTGCATACACCGTGATATCTACCGGGCCGGCTAATTGTTGTAATGTGGCGATGCTTGCCTGACTCAAACTGTTACGGCTATTCTGCGTGGCATCCCATTGCAGGCGGGTTGCCAGTGCCAGATAACCCAGCAAACCCACCATCACCAATAAAAGAATGACAAACAAGAAATTATGCAGCAAAAAATGCAAGCGTAATTTTTTATCAATATTTATCACTTAAATTCGCATCTCAAGCAGGCGCCCTGCAATATTTACTGCATGTTCAACCACGTAACCGTTCCCCATTCATACGGTGCATAGTTAAAATCAAGAATGTGACGATAAATAGAATGAAATAGGCAAGACTAAAGGTATCAATAATGCCACGGTTAAAATACTCATAATGCTTCAACAGCGAAAAATAGCGCGCGACACCATCCGCATCACTCGCGGCAATATCGACAACCCATAATCCTAACAGTAAACCCAGCGCACCGATTGCCGCAATCGCTGGATAAACAGTAAGACTGGAAACAAACAGCCCCAGCGAGACAAAACAAGCCGCGATCAGCGACAAACCAAGTACGTTCGCCAGTAACAAACCAAAATCCAGCGTGCCCCCTATCAGCAGCGAAGTTGATAATCCAGCCAGCAACGCAATCATGATAAAAAAGAAAGCCATCAAACTCAGAAACTTGCCTATAACGATGTCAGCAACAGAAATTGGTGCGGATAAAAGCAGAACCAGCGTATTATTTCGTCTTTCTTCTGCCAGCAAACGCATCGTTAACAAAGGCGTGACCATCAACAGCACAACAGCAGCCATCGAAAATACCGGTGTAACAATAACTTCCGTAATTCCGGGTGGATTGGCTATTTGTATTAATTGTGATTGTACGCCCAGGAAAGCATCCAGACGGCCCAAAAAAACCCATGTCAATACCAGCTGCGTTAACGCCAGCAGCGTCCAGGCCAGCGGGGAAGTAAACAATATTTTTAGTTCTTTCCGGGCAATCGTTGCAATCATCTGACTACTTCCGCTTGCGCTTTATCCGACGTCAGCTTCGCAAACAAAGCTTCTAGACTTATTTCGCGCTGTTTCATCTCAACCATCTTATCAGCGAATATAATGCGGCCATGATACATAATATGTACGCGATCACACACACTTTCTACTTCTGACAAAATATGCGTAGAAAGTATCACACTATGTGCAGCGCCCAACTCACGAATCAAGGCGCGGATTTCAAGTACCTGGTTGGGATCAAGCCCCACCGTTGGCTCGTCAAGAACAATCACATCAGGATCATGAATAATTGCTTGCGCAATTCCAAGCCGCTGTTGATAACCTTTTGACAACATGCCAATCAGACGACTGCCCATCGCTGTCAAACCACAACGTTGCTTAACCCTATCCAATGCTGAATGAATTTTGCCACAACTGATCCGATGTAGCCGGGCAACAAATTGCAAATATTCATTGACTGTCATTTCCTGGTATAGCGGCGGCGTTTCAGGTAAATAGCCAATGTACGCTTTAGCGTTAACCGGTTTATCCAGCAGATCAACACCACAAACCGCCAGACTGCCAGCACTTGGCGCAAGAGTCCCGGTCAGCATGCGCATGGTCGTTGTTTTACCCGCGCCATTTGGACCGAGCAACCCCAATACCTCGCCACGCTTCAGTTCAAGATTAACATCCCGTACCGCAGCATGCGCGCCAAAATCACGGCTTATATTATGCGCAGACAGGGTTACAAATGTATTTTCTACAGTCATCGAATTCTTTTATATTGCTCGGGTTGTACCGAAAACAGAGGTATATAAAACATGGCCAATTTATCACCGCCATAATGAAAAATCATCTTCCAAAATATCTCAGAAAGGTGTAGCCTCTGGTGGTGCGGCCACTACTAATTCTTGATTCGTCAGCCATGAATAATACCAAGTTAGCAAGCAATGCTATATGGAGAATATGCCTGATTAGCGTAGGCTTAATCTTTTTGTCGGCATGCACATTAAACAAGCAGTATCATACTCAATACGAAACCTGTCACACGGCAGCTCCTCACACTGAATGCAAAGCCAGTACTGTTGTTGATTTTCAGGACACAGCCGATCCGGACGCAAACTACTCCTTAGGCTTCATTGAATTTGATGACCAGGGACAACTGCATGACCGCAAGCAGCTTTCATACTTAATCGATGATCTTTACAGCAGAGCCGATAACAATAGCCTGCTTATCGTGGTATTTGTCCATGGATGGCAGCATAACGCACAACATAATGATCGTTTTGTGCATAACTTTCATGAAACGTTACGTATGTTAAGCCAGGAGGAATCACAGGCTGCCCGCTTGGAAATGCGTAAAACCCGGCAAATTGCAGGGGTTTATCTAGGCTGGCGCGGCCGTTCTCTGGATATACCGGGTATTAATGCCACGACATTCTGGGAACGAAAAAACACCGCTCATACTGTAGGACGTGGTGGCGTTGCTGAAGTATTATCACGCCTCGAAGAAATCCGTAACCTTAAAATCAGCATGGATCACACAAATCCAATCACACAGACCCGCCTTGTCATCATTGGCCACAGTTTTGGCGGCGCCATAGTATTTACTGCACTTTCGCAAATACTCATGGAGCGTTTTGTGCAGACAAAAGGTCCTGTCGGCGTTGCTTCCGATGTCCGGGGATTTGGCGATTTGGTGGTACTGCTGAATCCAGCTTTTGAAGCGACACAATTCCTGAATCATAGACTGATGTCTAATGAAAGAGGGCATTATTTTGACAGCCAATATCCCGTATTGGCTGTTTTGACCTCCGAATCGGACTGGGCGACAAAATATGCATTCTGGGCAGGCCGCGCCGTTTCAACGTTATTTAATACTTACAAAGATATTAAATACGTCAACAAAGCAACTAATACGGAAGAAATTATCAGCGAAGGAAGCGCAAATCGAACTGCCATCGGTCATTTCAAGCCAATTGAAACGCACTTTCTTGAATACAAACCCGATGCAAAAGCAGAAGACGACATGGTCACCTACCAGCGCGTAAAAAAAGAATGGAGCGAGGACGCACCCGGCAACACCGTTGAGTTTAATTACTCTATACTGCATCATCAGAACAACTCAGTCAGTCATAATCCTTATCTGATTATTCAGGCAGATAAACGGATCATCCCAAATCACAGTGATATTTTCAGTAATGAAGTCGGCGATTTCATTCGTAACTTTATCTTGCTATCGGTACAGGATGATTGATTAGCCGCAGGCTTTAATTAAACGTTTACAATCTGGCGCGGCCTGGGAAGATACCAAGTTTGGGGTGCGTCATTTCAATGATATTGAACGCCTCGCCATTATCGGTGATAAAACATGGGAAAAAGGATTGGCCTATTACAAACGTGATGAAGCGAAAGCATGAGCCAAAGAAGCTGAATAGTATGCCGTGATATAAAACGGTATTATCTCGTTAGCAACCCATCCGCTATAATGTTGTTAATCTCAACCGCAGCGCGTTGCCTATAACGCTGACCGAGGACAACGACATCGCCGCCGCGGCGATAATCGGGGAAAGCAAGACACCAAAAAACGGATACAAAATACCTGCCGCGACGGGGACCCCGGCTGTATTGTAAATAAAAGCGAAAAACAGATTCTGCCGAATGTTGCGCATGGTCGCCACAGACAGTTTGCGGGCGCGGACAATACCGGTCAAATCACCTTTTAACAAGGTTACACCAGCGCTTTCCATCGCGACATCCGTCCCGGTTCCCATTGCAATCCCAACATCAGCAGCCGCCAACGCCGGCGCATCATTTGTCCCGTCACCAGCCATGGCGACAACGCGTTTTTCATCACGCAATTTTTTAACAATTTTACCTTTATCTTCCGGCAAAATTTCTGCTTCGACTTCTTCAATACCTAATGTTTTCGCAACAGCTTCTGCGGTACGGCGGTTATCGCCGGTAAGCATGACGATATGAATGCCCTGGTTTAGCAGTTGCTTGATTGCATCCGGTGTTGTTTCTTTCAGCGGATCGGCGATAGCCAGAATCCCGGCAATTTGGCCGTCCACGGCAACAAAAATAACCGTCGCACCATCAGAGCGAAGTTCATCAGCCTGCGTGGCTAACAGTGAGACATCGATCGATTGTTCCGCCATCAAAATAGTATTACCCAATGCAATATCCCGTCCGTTGATTTTACCGGTTACCCCCTTACCGGTTGGCGAGTCAAAATCATTTGCCGTAGAAAAATTCAGTCCTCGGTTTTTCGCTGACATAACGATGGCGTGAGCAAGGGGATGTTCACTGCTTTGCTCCAGAGAAGCGGCCAGTGTCAGCAGGTCATTCTCGGCAAAACCTTTTACCGTGACAATCTTTGTCACGGTTGGCTTGCCTTCGGTCAGCGTGCCTGTCTTGTCAATCACCAGCGTATCGACTTTTTCCATGCGTTCCAACGCTTCGGCATTCTTAATCAATACGCCTGCCTGCGCGCCTTTACCCACGCCAACCATAATGGACATGGGCGTGGCAAGCCCCAGCGCGCAAGGACAGGCAATGATCAGAACACTGACAGCGGCGATAAGTGCATAGCTGAAAGCAGGGGCGGGGCCGTATATACCCCAGATGATGAAAGCCACAACGGCCACCAGAATCACTGCCGGAACAAACCATGATGCGACAACATCCGCCAATCTCTGAATGGGCGCCCGGCTGCGCTGTGCTTCCGCAACCATGTGAACGATTTGCGACAGCATGGTGTCTGTGCCAACACGCTCAGCCTGCATAACAAAACTGCCGGTCTGGTTCATTGTCCCGCCGATGACACGGCTCTCCGCCACTTTTTTGACAGGCATCGACTCGCCTGTCACCATTGACTCATCCACAGCGCTACGGCCTTCAGTTACAACGCCGTCGAGCGGTATTTTCTCGCCAGGGCGCACACGCAACAGATTACCGACTTTAACTTGATCCAGCGGCACATCTTCATCCTCGCCACTTTCATTCACTTTGCGGGCTGTTTTCGGCGCAAGATCAAGCAGGGCACGGATTGCACCGCCTGTCTGCTCGCGTGCTTTCAATTCCAGGACCTGACCGAGCAGCACAAGCACCGTAATAACCGCCGCCGCCTCAAAATAGACTGCAACCGTGCCATCTTCCTGAAAAGTCTCGGGAAAAATGCCGGGAACGAATGTCGCCACAATACTGTACAACCAAGCCACCCCGGTACCCATAGCAATCAAAGTAAACATATTCAGATTACGGGTTTTCAAAGAGGCCCAGCCGCGCTCAAAAAACGGCTTTCCGGCCCACAACACAACAGGCGTTGCCAGCACAAACTGTATCCAGTTGGAAAGTGTGCCGCTGATATAGTCATGAAGATTAACAACATGACCGCCCATTTCCAGCACAAAAACCGGCAAGGTCAGCGCAAGGGCAATCCAGAACCGCTTGCGCATATCGGTTAATTCCGGGTTTTCACCTTCCTCGCCGGTTATTATCTCCGGCTCCAGAGCCATGCCGCACATCGGACAATTCCCCGGTCCGTTTTGCTGGACTTCAGGATGCATGGGGCAGGTGTAGATGATATCCGCACTGACAGAGGGAGAAATTTGACCCGTTTTTTTTGCATGTTCATGGTGACAACAGGTTTGGTCTTTATCATCGTGTTGTTCATGTTGTTCCTGCCTCATAATTTTCACCTCGCAAAAAAACGCAGCTAACGAATTACTCAACGCAACTTGTTACTGGGTTTCATAAATACACAGAAAACCCGGACGTCTGACGCTTAAAATGGTGCGTCCACGTACAGATAGAGCCCGCCCGTTACACTTTTAATCTCATTGGCCGCACATCTTTATATGTACACAGCCCTAACCAGTCCGGCATTGTTTTAATCAAGTTACGATCGCCATGTGCCTTGATTGCCTCGCTCGCTAATGCCTTTATTAAATCAATATCTCCCTGCCAGGCCTCCACCATCGTCCGCACATTGCTAGAGATATATAAATCTACATTCTTACCGGGATCTTCGGTACACAAATCAACTTCATTTCCGTCAACCCATACCCACCAGCTTCGGTGTTTTTTTAAATCAGTGAACCCAAAACAGATAACTGTTTCACCATCTGGAAGATTCTTTGTTTGAATCCTGCGCTGAACTTCCCGCATCAGCAATTCCACATCCAGTTCATCATCACTCATCCGGCCGCGCGCCCAACGCATGCCCCAGACGGCAATATTTTCCATAAGCGGCTCCAGCTCTTTTCCCGCGGGTGTAAGCCGATATTCATAGCCACGCTGACCCGATACTTGTTTGCGTATAATCACGCCATTTTCTTCGAGCGCTTTGAGCCGCTTGGTCAAAAGTGTCGGCGAAATTCTTGATATGGCCCGTTGAAAATCATTGAACCGGGTGGTTCCCATCAGGAGCTCTCTCAGAATCAAGATCGTCCATTTCTCAAACAGGATTTCTGCCGCCTTGGATACCGGGCAAAACTGGCCATATACAGTCATTTTACACGCCTCACGGAACTACAGCTTTTGTAGTTAAATACTACACTCCGCGCAGTATCTGTCAAGGCAGTTTCCCCGATATACTGGCATTTAGAGGGTGTAAAACACATGCTCTTTTTACAATGATATATAGGAGAAATACAAATGCCTGCAGAACAAGCAAAAGTACAATCGCCAGAGTTCGTGAACGGTATTGAAACTGAGAAGATTACGAAAGTGGTCAGCGAAATCAACGCCGACAAAAATAATGCCAAATGGAAATTCCGTTCAGAAAATCACTGGCTGGGCGGGACCTTAAATCAAAGCGCGTTTAAAGATTTTTATGCGCTTGGTGAGGAAAACACCTCACGCACCACGCCGTTTATGCTGAAGGCCGATGAACCTGTATCGCTTTCAGGAAATGATGCGGCGCTAAATCCAACGGAATATCTTTTGCATGCGTTGACTTCTTGCCTGACGACATCGCTCGTGGCGCATGCCGCGGTCCGGGGTATTGCGATTGAAGATTTATCCTCATCCACTGAAGGCGACATTGATCTTCGCGGTTTTTTAGGCTTATCCGAAGATGTACGCAAGGGTTATCAGACGATTCGCATTAATATGAAGGTCAAAAGTGATGCACCCGCGGATCAGTTAAAAGAACTGGCGTTGTTTTCTCCAGTTTATGACGTTGTCTCAAACTCACTGCCAGTAGAACTGAATATTGAAACCTATTCCTGAAAAATCATTAACAAAACCCGCAGGAATTCTTACTTCGCGGGTTTTGTTGCTGTAAAAACGATTTCCTGAAACGCTAATTTAAGTGGTAAAGGGCCATAGACTTTTTCAAGTGCATCGGCTGTCGCCTTTGTCACCACGCTTGCCGCTACAGTAGCCCGCTCATTAATTTCCAGAACCCCGGGATTTCCTTCTACGAACCCTTTGGAAATACGGGCCGCTTCAGGAATCTCTATCTCTTCTGAAACAGTATGGCATGTAACATCGTTGAGCCCGCTCTGCGTTATAAGCGCTTTGATATGATCAATGTCATAAAACCCGAAAGGCGTTGTCAAAAATTGCGGCGGATCATTTGTAAAAAAAACTAGAAATCGTTTGATGTACTATCGATGCTGTTTTATTCTGTTCCAGAGAAACTCGGACATTGAATGCCAGAACGCCACCGGGTTTCTGCGCGCCCGCCATCTCTGTCAGCCCCCTACCCTTGCAATGCGGTAAATATCAACAAGGGAGGAAAATCTGCGCCGTCATACCCAGTAAACCGGATACCGACCATTCAAATATATTATCAGGAAATGTGGTCAAGCAGCTTTCTGACCTGAAAACAGGGCGGCGCAGACAACCGCTATGGCATCGTCCTTGTATTGCGTGATTCCGCGCCATATAATTTATATTTTCGTGTGAGGACGACCTCCCCCCGTCTGGGGCGTTTACTCGGGACGACCCGAAGGAAATATGGGGAACATGAAAATTGCGTACCACCAAAGACCGCATACGTCACGCCATCAGCTTTGAGATCATTGCCCTGTTTATCGTTACGCCAGTCGGTGCGTGGGTTTTTGACATGCCGCTACACGACATCGGCGTTGTTGCCATCGTCAGCGCGACAATCGCGGCGATTTGGAACTATGTCTATAACCTGTTATTCGACCACGTCATGCTTCGAATCATCGGAAATGTACACAAGACACTCATGGTGCGCGTCGTCCATGCAATACTTTTCGAGGCTGGATTGGTCGTAATCTTAATGCCTTTCATTGCATGGTATCTCGAAGTCAGCTTGATGCAGGCATTTCTGATGGATATCTCATTTGCACTCTTCTTCCTGGTCTACGCATTTGTCTTTAATTGGGTATACGATTTGATCTTTCCCGTACGTATCCCTCAACAATTAACCGATCCAGGCGGCCAGTAGGTTCTGTCGCATTAACGAAAGAAAGCTGATATCTGGCTGATTTTATCAAGCGAACAGTTGATCTTGACGCGATTATCTTGCCAGAGCATAAAATTGTTCAGCAAAAGACATTTTTTCTGCTCCTTCCATCATCAACTGAC
>BQJA01000010.1 GCA_021604405.1 Nitrosomonas sp.
GCAAGCGGGCGGCGTTGCTGCGAAGGTGCTGCCCTCGCTTGCGAGTGGCGGTATGGCGATTGTCGGGTTTTTTGGTATATTGCTGGCGCTTCCGGTCAGCGCGGTGCTGCTGGTTTGGTTGCGGCACATTCGCCAGCAATATTTGGAAAGTAATTTGTATCAGTCATAGGTCGTGAAAATGCGGCAATTGTTATTGGACGTCGTTCCTTCTCCAGCACCAACATTGGCAAACTTCCTGCCGGGACGCAATGCCGAGCCAGTCTGTTTGTTACAACATATTTTGTCGAGCCAGGAGCGGGAACGCTTTGTTTATCTTTGGGGTGGATTGGGATGCGGCAAAAGTCATTTGTTGCAGGCAATTGTTCACGAATATTCACAAAAAAATCTAGACGCGGTATATATTGCATGTGAAAGCCACACCGATTTTAATCTAAACATTGAAATTGACTGCGTAGCGGTCGATAACGTAGAACGCCTTGATGCGTCTGCGCAGATCAAACTATTCAATCTTTATAATCAAATTCGTGATGAAGGAACCACGCTGTTATTGGTGAGCGGTCATGCCGCGCCTGCGCAATTGGCGTTACGCCAGGATTTAGTGACCCGGCTTGGCTGGGGTTTGGTATACCATATTCATGAATTAACTGAAGCGGAAAAAATAGAGGCGATGAGAAGCCATGCCGCCGACTGCGGATTTGATTTGCCGCAGGAAATTTGCGTTTATTTACTGCGGCATACGCGGCGCGATTTGCCGTCGCTAATCAATATAATTGATGCGTTGAATCGCTATTCACTATCTAATAAACGACAAATTACTATTCCAATGTTACGAAAATTATTACAAGGAACGTCATGAACTTAGCATTATTTGATCTCGACAATACCCTGTTGGCGGGTGATAGTGATTTCCAATGGGCGCAATTTTTAATTGAGCAACGCGCGCTGGATCGGGAGTTACATGAAGCACGCAATTTGGAATTTTATGAGCAGTATAAAGCGGGAACTCTTGATATTCATGAGTTCCTTGATTTCCAATTAAAGCCGTTGGCACGTCATTCCCGCAGTCAGCTGGATGCTTGGCATCGTGAATTCATGACGACTAAAATTCTACCGTTGATTGCCCCAGGTGCGCGCAAATTAATAGAACAGCATCAGCTTGATGGGGACTTATGTATTATTATTACCGCAACCAATAGTTTTGTTACCGCTCCCATTGCACATGCGTTGGGTATTGAACATCTCATCGCGACCGAACCGGAGCAGGCGGATGGAGAATTCACGGGTCAGGTTTCGGGGGTGCCCTGCTTCAGGGAGGGAAAAATAACGCGGTTGGAAGAATGGCTGAATCAGCATAATCTGACCTGGCTGTCATTTCTGCAAAGCTGGTTTTATAGTGATTCGTTAAATGACTTGCCTTTGCTTGGCAAAGTGACCCACCCCGTTGCGGTGGATCCGGACGCAACGCTGAGAAGCCATGCAGATGAACATGGGTGGTCGATAATAAGTTTGCGGAATTAATTGACTGGGGTTGGCTGTTTGCAGCGACCATGCATGGATATAGACGAGTGTGTTAACTGTTTTTTTTGCTGATATTCAGAATATGCGGGGCATACTTTCTGTTTATTCCGTCATCATGCAATAGCCGGTTCGGCGAGTGGATTGCCTTCTGAGTATGCGAAGCCCGGTAGATAAAGTGATTGATCAAAAACTTGCGTTATATTACCCTGATCGGACCTGTTCGGATGCGGAACTATGGCTATGAATAACTGGGCTTCTGCCATATTACGTATCGATAATATTCTAATTAATTTTCATTTCATATGGGGGTCTCTTCTATGAACAATATTTTTAGGTTACTGTTGATTACCTTTACATTAATTATTTTGTCGCCTCAGGTGGCGATGGCTTACACTTATCCGACCAAAGTCGGTGAAAAATTAGGCACTGGCATTGCCAATGTGGTAACCGGTGTTGCGGAAATTCCCAAGACCATGATAGTTACAAGCAAGAGAGAAAATGTCGCGTATGGTATGACGGCGGGGTTCTTTACCGGCATTGTACATATGGTTGGCCGTACCTTAACAGGTGCGGTCGATGTCGTAACATTTATTGTTCCCACGACGCCAATTGTCAGGCCACCGTTTATCTGGGATGAATTTGAAAGAGAAACGACATATACCGGTTGGCGTATCCGCTGAAAGCGGTATTTTTCTCTGCAATATTTTATCAACGGGCCAGGACTTCATGGATGAAGCTACCTGATTTCTGAGATAAGTACGCGCAGCACCGTTGTAAATTGTACTTTTTCTATCTTACATTGGATGTCTTGTGCTGACGGATTTTGAGATTAATTAGAACAAGTTCTGCGTTGTGCTGTTTAATTACAAAAAATGTTTGATCACAATCAGCGCTGCATTTGTCCTGAATGGCTGTGCGCTGACGGGCTCTTCATTGACTGTAACGGAAGATGCCGCTGCGCAGTTCTGCTTGGCGTTTTATCGTGACTTGGATAGCGTTGTCGCTGAACAAGGTGTCACGCCATCTCGCCCGGAACGGGTCGCAAGTTTTCCATATCTGCGTATGACACGGTTTCTGGCCAGTTATCGTCAGCAGCAATTAAATGACGCCGCGCTCCAACAATGGGTGACGCATCTGGCCGCGGCTGACCGGCAGGCACGCGCAATAGAACTGGCATCATTGAAATCAACGGCTAAATCCGGATTATACGCGGAATATGGGTCTGATTTGATGGGGACAGCTGCAGATTGCGCGCAAACACTGATGGCGAACGACCTGGCTAATCCAGAACGCCTGGCGCTGCTGCGCAAACAGGTTGTGCCCACCAGTGAGTATCGCTTACTAAACCAGATTCTGGGTATTTATCCACTCACGAGTATTCCGGTCAGGCTGGGCGTCCATCAATACCATAAAAAAACACGGGAAATTTTTGCGCAACCGCTGGCGGCATTACCGGTGCACGGCCAGCTGCGCCGATTTCATGTTCCCCGTCTCGATGCGATAAAACCACCGGGCGGGTTGGCGCGTGATGTGTTAGGTATTCCGGCACCCACGGCGTCGCAGTTGCAGACTTTGTTTGCAATCCATGCACCGGTTTGGGAGATCGACGTGGTTGACCGTTATGACCTGCCAGGCAGGCCTGTCTGGCACGCTGATGGAAAACCTGGCGTTGATCATTCCGAGGCGATCATTTATCGCTATCCATCCTACACACATTGGCAGGGGGACGTCCTGCTACAACTTAATTATTTAATCTGGTTTGCCGAGCGGCCGCGGGAAAGCGCATTCGATATATTTAGTGGCCGTCTGGATGGATTGTTGTGGCGGGTGACGTTAAATACGGATGGGTCCGTACTGATCTACGATAGTGTCCATGCCTGCGGTTGTTATCATTATTTTTTTCCGTCAGCAGCATTGGCGCTGCGTTCCGGGGCGCAACAACTACCCGAGCCGCCGTTGTTGCCGCAGCCCGCCCCGGAAGTGGCAGACGGCCAAAGTCTGGTGATTCGGGTTTCTTCAGGTGCTCATTATATTCAGCGCTTGTATGTGGATACGGCATCCGGTCAGCCTTTGCGCTGGCGAGAATATCAAGAATTGTATGCGTCGCCGGTTGCGGGCGGCGCGCGCCGTAGTTTATTTCGTCCCGATGGCCTGGTCAATGGCAGTGAACGGCTAGAACGCTGGTTGCTGTGGCCGATGGGCGTTCCTTCGGCAGGTGCGATGCGAGAGCGTGGACGCCATGCTACCGCTTTTTTAGGTCGACGCCACTTTGATGATGCAGAGCTGCTCGACAACTTGTTTGAGCCGGTTTCTGCACTTGTGCATTAAAAAGGCGTATTATCCCAATTATCTAATTCTGATCATATAATAAGCGAGCATCCACTTAAAACGACAGGGGGCACGGTTATGAATATTCTGATATCGGGTGGAACGGGTTTTATCGGACAAACTCTGTGTCCAACGCTTTTAGCGGCAGGGCATTCGCTTACTGTGTTAAGTCGAACACCCGGTAAAGTTGAGAAACTATTCGGTAACCAGGTCGCGCCAATTCACACCTTGCAGGCGCTGTCGGATTCAGATCACTTTGATGCTGTTATTAATCTCGCTGGCGCGCCTATTTTTGGTGGCAGGTGGACCAAAAAACGCAAACAGATTCTCCGTCACAGCCGTATTGGAATAACGCAGGGGCTGGTTGATTTTATCGCTCGCGCAGAAAGAAAACCCAGTGCCTTTCTCAGTGGATCCGCAATTGGTTTTTATGGCGACCAGGGCGATACGATAGTTGATGAGACTTCACCGGGCCATGATGAATTTGGCCATCGGCTTTGCGATGAATGGGAAAAAGAAGCTGAAAAAGCAAAGCTATATGGCGTCAGAGTTTGTTTGTTGCGCACTGGACTGGTTATTGGAAAAAACGGGGGGTTTTTGCAGCCCATGATATTACCCTTCAAGTTGGGCTTTGGCGGTCGGCTTGGTTCCGGAGAGCAATGGATGTCCTGGATACATATTGATGACCATGTGGCGATTTGCCAGACGTTGCTAGAAGATTCCAGCTTGGCAGGGAAATTCAATTTAACAGCGCCCAACCCGGTAACCAATCAAGTGTTTGTCAAGACATTGGCTGGATTGCTTAATCGTCCCGCATTGTTACCAGCGCCGGCATGGGCTTTGAAACTGATCCTAGGAGAAATGTCGGAACTGTTGATCGGCAGCCAGCGCGTTATCCCCAAACGAATTCTAGAAACGGGTTTCCAATATAAATTTGCCGTTATAGATGACGCATTGAAGGATGTTCTGAAGAGCAGAGACAAGCGCTGAAATCGCCTATCTGACTTGCTCGTTTACAATGGCTTGCGTGATGTTAGTTTACGTGTTTGACAACAGATCCAGTTTCGAGTTGGTTTATCGCTTATGGAAAAAAACGAAACGCGTCCTTGTACTTTGTCTGCGGAGAAAGAAATCGTAGCCGTAGCCAGGAAAGATTTTCCGGCGTTGTTTGATTCTCTGTGGGCAAATGGTTTCCGGATTCTTGGTCCCACACTGGGGGAGGGTGCTATCGTCTATGATGAATTGCATGGTGTCGACGATCTTCCCAGCGGTTGGACCGATGAGCAGGATGGCGCCACTTACCGGTTAAAAAAACGCAGTGATGAAGCGCTTTTCGGTTATAACGTAGGGCCTCATGCCTGGAAAAAATTCCTTTTCCCGCCCAAGCTACGTTTGTGGCGGGCTGAAGCTTCCAACAATGGTTTAAATATCATCGAAGAGAAGCAGACGGAACAAAAATTCGCCTTGATCGGTGTGAAAGCGTGCGAACTGAAAGCCATCCTGATTCAGGATCAGGTTTTTCTTGGCGGAGAATATGCGGATCCAATTTACCAGAACCGCCGGAAAGACGCGTTACTCATTGCCGTCAATTGCACGCAAGCAGGAAAAACCTGTTTTTGTGTTTCGATGAATGCCGGACCGCGGGTGGAATCCGGTTTCGACCTTTGTTTAACCGAAGTACTGGCGGAAGACGCGCATTATTTCATCGTTGAAATTGGCAGCGAACAGGGCGCCGGAATTATGGCCAACGTTCCGCATAGTAACCAAACCCAAGGGGCGGAGAAGGCCATCCAGGCCATCGCGACGAATACCGCGCAGCAAATGGGCCGCGTCATGGATACGGAGAACATTCAAGCGCTGTTGCAGGACAATTTCGAACATTCCCGGTGGGATGATGTTGCCAGCCGTTGTTTGACCTGCGCCAATTGCACGATGGCGTGTCCAACCTGTTTCTGTTCGACTGTCGAAGATGTGACCGACATTACCGGCGATCATGCCGAACGCTGGCGGCAATGGGACTCGTGTTTTACCATGGATTTCACTTACATGAACCACGGTCACGCAAGAGCCTCCGCAAAATCGCGTTACCGGCAATGGATGACGCACAAGCTATCCACCTGGTTCGATCAGTTCGGTACCTCAGGTTGTGTCGGATGTGGCCGGTGTATTACCTGGTGTCCGGTGGCCATCGATATCACTGAGGAGGTGAGCGCTATTCGGGCAAATCAAACCGGAGGAAAACCTGCATCATCGTCATTGTAAAGGGTAAAAAATGGAATTGCTGGAGAAGATCCTGGCGCAACACTCGTTCCTCAAGGATCTGGAGAAAAAATATTTGCAATTGATGGTAGGGTGCGCGTCAAATGTCCGGTTTGATGCCGGGACATTTATCTACCGCGAGCGTGAAGACGCTAACCATTTCTATATTCTCCGCGCGGGAAAAGTGGCGCTTGAAATTCATAATGGCGGTTGTGAGGCCATTACCATCGAAACGCTGGCTGCAGGTGACGTACTCGGCTGGGCGTGGCTGGTGCCGCCTTATCGTTGGCATGCGGATGCGCATGTCCTGGAGATGACTCGCGCAATCGCGCTGGATGGAAAGTGTCTGCGGGATAAATGCCGGGATGACCATCATCTGGGTTATGAACTGATGATGCGTATTGTGCCGCTCATCACGCACCAGTTGCAGGCGACGCAACTGCAGTTGATGGATGTATACGGTGTTCGAAAATAGACAGGGCACTGCTGTGCCTGAATCACTGCCCAATCCTTTGCTTCCCGTTCCTTACCGGGTGCTGCAAAACAAGCGAAACACGCATGATGTTTTTACGCTGGACGTGGAACCTGTTAATGGCGGAAATTTTCCTCATTTTTTACCCGGGCAGTTCAATATGCTCTATTTCTTTGGCAAAGGCGACGCCGCTATTTCCATTAGCGGTGACCCAACAACAGAGCAACCATTTCGTCACACCATTCGGAGAGCCGGCGTCGTCACCCAGGCGCTGGAAAAATTAAAGCCGGGCGGGGTGCTGGGTATTCGCGGACCCTTCGGTGTTCCCTGGCCGGTTAAGGAAGCCGAGGGGCAGGATGTGCTGCTGGTGGCCGGCGGAATCGGTCTGGCACCGTTACGTCCGGCAATGTACACGCTGCTGGCCAACCGCGACAATTATAGGAAAATTTCCCTTTTTCACGGTGCGCGAACACCTGAGGATCTTCTTTACGTTACCGAGCTGGAACAATGGCGGAGCCGCCTTGATCTGCAGGTCTGGGTCTCAGTGGATGCCGCCACACGCAACTGGATGGGAGATGTGGGTGTTGTGACCAAATTGATCGCTAAGGCTTCCTTCGATCCACTGAACGTGGTCGCTCTGATCTGCGGTCCAGAGATTATGATGCGATTCACCATTCAAGAATTGGAAAAAATTCAGATTAAATCCGATAAAATTTTTCTGTCTATGGAACGCAACATGAAATGTGCGGTGGGCTTTTGTGGTCACTGTCAGTACGGCCCGCATTTCTTATGTAAGGAAGGTCCGGTGTTCCGCTACGACCAGGTGCAGTCGCTGCTGGGAAAACGGGAAGTATAAATGACGGTCAAACGCAAACCTAAATTGGCAGTTTGGAAATTTGCTTCCTGCGACGGATGTCAGTTGAGTCTGCTGGATTGCGAAGACGATTTACTGACGGTCGCCAATGAAATCGAAATCGCCAATTTTCCCGAAGCCACGCGCGCGGTGATCAAAGGTCCTTACGATCTTTCACTGGTCGAAGGCTCTATCACGACACCGCGCGATGCTGAGCGGATTGTTAAAATTCGTCGCCAATCAAAATATCTGGTCACTATTGGTGCCTGTGCTACGGCGGGCGGTATTCAGGCGTTGCGCAATTTCAAAGATGTCAAAGATTTTATTTCTATTGTTTACGCAAACCCTGAATATATTGATACGCTGAAAAAATCCACGCCGATCGCCGACCACATTTCCGTTGATTTCGAATTGCGTGGCTGTCCCATTAACAAATACCAGTTGGTGGAAGTGATCAATGCTTTTCTCAACCACCGGAAACCCGCGATATCGCCGCATAGTACTTGCGTCGAATGTAAGTTAAATGGAACTGTCTGTGTTATGGTCGCTCAGGGAACGCCCTGCCTGGGGCCGGTGACACATGCTGGTTGCGGTGCCATCTGTCCGTCCTACAACCGGGGATGCTATGGATGTTATGGCCCCATGGAAACCCCGAATACCAAAGCACTGAGCCGACGATGGCAGGATCTCGGCGTCGAAAAACCGGACCTGGTTCGCGCCTTCCGCGGATTCAATGCCTGGGCCGATCCTTTTCGCAAGGAAAGTGAATCGCATGAGTAAAGCGAAAAACTCCAGAACGCTTAAAGTCGATGTTCTTGCCCGGGTCGAAGGGGAGGGGGCGCTATACGTCAAGATCCAGGAAAATAAAGTAGCGGATGTGCAACTTAAAATCTTTGAACCGCCGCGTTTTTTTGAAGCGTTTCTCCGTGGCCGGGCGTATACCGAGGTACCGGACATCACTGCGCGTATTTGCGGCATCTGTCCTATCGCCTATATGATGAGTGCGTGCCACGCCATGGAAAACGCGATTGGCATAAAAGTCGAAGGGCAATTGCGCGAATTACGCCGACTCATTTATTGCGGCGAGTGGATTGAAAGTCACGGTCTGCACGTTTTCATGCTGCATGCGCCGGATTTTCTGGGATACGAGGATGCCATCCAAATGGCGAAGGACCATCAGGACATCGTGAACCTGGGGCTTCAGTTAAAAAAGGTTGGCAACGAAATCGTCAGTTTTCTTGGTGGACGCGAAATCCATCCGATTAATGTGCGCGTCGGTGGATTTTATAAAGTCCCCAGGAAGTCTGATTTTAAGTTACTGGTGGAAAAGATCAAGTGGGCTCAAGATGCCTCACTGGAAGCCCTGGAATGGCTAAAGAAGCTTCCTTTTCCCGATTTTGAGCAGGACTACGAATTCGTTTCCCTCCGGCATTCAGAGGAATATCCGTTTAATGAGGGGCGGCTAGTATCCAGTAAAGGGCTTGATATCGCCATCAGCGAATTCGGCAACCACATTGTCGAAGAACATGTATCCTATACCCATGCGTTGCATTCTGTCATAAAGGGACGAGGATCCTATTTCACCGGCCCGCTGGCCCGCTACAATTTAAATTTTGACCGTTTGCCGCCGGAAGTTAAGGAGGCAGCCCGTTCCGCGGGACTCGGTGCGACTTGCCGGAATCCGTTTAAGAGTATTATCGTGCGGACCGTGGAAATCCTGTATGCGTTAACAGAGGCTATTCGAATCATTGAAAACTATGAGCAGCCGTCCCAACCTGCGATAAAAGCGCCGCCCTGCAAAGCGGTGGGTTATGGCTGCACCGAAGCACCCAGGGGCAGTCTTTATCACCGCTATCGGATTGATTGTGCAGGAAATGTTCTCGATGCTAATATCGTCCCGCCAACCGCGCAAAATCAAAAGCAGATTGAAAAAGATCTGTGGGAATTTATTCCGTCGCACATGAATCTATCGGATGAAAAACTCACACGGCAATGCGAACAGGCAATCCGCAACTATGACCCGTGTATATCCTGCGCGACCCATTTTTTGCAACTGAAAATCGAGCGGGTATAGGTGCGGCCGGTTAATGGGCGATTCCACTAATCCGGGAGAAAGTTTCCGAATCCTGTGCAACTTTCGCTACGATTTCTGAAAAAAATTGCCTGTGAATTTCTTGACGCATGTTTCCCAAAAGGCGCTGGCTATTGTTTTGAGTTATCCCGTAGAAGAATCCTATGGATGAGATCATGACGATGGTGATCGGCATTGGCAACGATTTCGGCAGTGACGATGCAGCCGGTCTTATCGCTGTCCAGCACTTGCGCGGGGTTGTCGGCAATCACGTTCGCATCCTGGAGCAAAGTGGCGATGGGACGCAGCTGATAGAATCATGGAAAAACCGGGAAAAAGTGGTGCTGATCGACGCGGCGCTATCGGATAAAGCCCCCGGGACGATTCACCGATTTGAGGTTGATACATTTCCGTTACCGGGGAAATTTCTTTGCTATTCAACGCATCAACTGGGTGTCAGCGAGGCCATCGAACTCGCAAGGGCATTAAAGCAGCTTCCCCGAAGTTTAATCGTCTTCGCCATTGAGGGAAAATATTTTGGGCCCGGCAAGGGACTGTCGCCAGAAGTGGCACAATCTATCCCCGTACTGGTTGATCAAGTGAAACGGGAAGTTGAAAAATAGCCATTCACTGAAAAAGTTTCAGTGGAATGACGACGTGGGTTCTTTTATGCTTTGCCAGACTATCCGGTATTGACTGCGTTCAATTGAGTCCTGGACATGGTGCGCATGCGAAATTGTGTTCAGGCCAATAGTGCCGCCACGGTGCCGCCACGGTGCCGGTAATGAAAATTCCATCAAAAGAAAAATAATGCATTATTGAATTTTATCAAAGAACTTACATCAAGCCACTTCAATCGTCTTCAAGTTCAGGCTATTAAAAAACTAAAGCCAGCCATTATTCTGTCGATTAGCTTCTATCAGGCAGCTTACAGTAATTATTTATAAACAATTAGTCCACTTTTTACTTTGGAATTGGCATGGATCCCCGTACAATCGCTGAAAATGTCCGCGCTGTATTTTCTCTACCTGATATTGCGCTCCAGGTGAATGAATTAATTAGCACGGGAGAAGCAAATAATCGTGAACTGGAACAACTCATCCTGCACGATCCTGCATTAACAGCGAAAGTTTTAAAATTTGCGAATAGTGCCTATTTTGGTTTTTCCGGAAAAATTGCAACGATTTCACGCGCGACTTCTTTAATCGGGCATAAAGAATTACGGAATTTAGTTATTGCAACATCAGTGACTTCCACATTCGATGGTATTTCCTCCGATTTGATTAATATGGAGACATTCTGGTTCCACAGCGTCACCTGTGGTGTTGTGGCACGGCTGTTTGCTGTCCATCACAAAAATAAAGCACAAGAAAGATTTTTTATTTCCGGGTTGTTGCATGCCATAGGCAGATTGGTTCTGGTTAGCCATTTTCCAGATGAATACGCTGAAGTGCTGCGATCCAAGGATCATGGTGAGCATGCAATGATCAATGCGGAACGTGAAATTTTTGGTTTTACCCATGCGGAATTGGGTGCTGAGCTTTTAAGGCTATGGAAACTGCCGCCAAGTATCTGGAAAATTATTGAATTCCAGCTTGACCCCTTAAAAGGTGAAGAATTCCGCGATGATGCCTGTATTCTTCATGTGGCAACAAATTTCGCCAATTGTATCCAGCCCTGTGTGAACAGGGATGTTGATTTTGATGAAATAAAACCTGCCTACCAACCGGAAGTCTGGAATTATTTGGGATTAGACCCCAGTATTAGTCAACCCATCCGCAACGAATCAAGAATGCAGATATATGACATTTTAAGAGTTATAAGGCCGCAAACGGTTATGATTTATTAGGGACGAGGAATTTTGCGGATACGTTAAGCCAATGCCTACAAACGCGATCTGCGCGGCAAAGCGCTAAATTTTAGCGATCCGAATGGAATATAAATTAATGTTTGGAATTGTGCCAATCGTGTTTTTTGTGTTGCGCGTTTTGCCGAAGTACTGTTTGGCCTGATCCGTAGCCGGCGTCCTATTTATCTGCCGAGTCAATTCTTCCGGATTGCCGCCGCCAAGGGGCGGAACTGTAAATGGTAAAACATATCCAGATAACGTTCGCTTTCTTCTCGTTGCAGCCCGTTAATAAATTTCCAGAAGCCGTAAATTCTGGATAATGTCATCATTTGCTTGGCATAATGTTTCCAGGTGTAGCGTTTCTCAACACGCATAATAGCTCCATGTGACAAACGATTCCATTCTTCCGGGTCACTATGACAGCGTTCCAGAAAGTCAGCGATTAATTCCACCGCCGCAGCGCCATCATTCGGATCAATATGGAAACCCGAACGGTTATGTTCAATGATTTCCATAGGGCCGCCGTAACAGGTGGCAAAGGTGGGTAATCCAGATGCCATCGCTTCAATGATCGTTAAACCGAAAGCTTCGAACAATGCGGGCTGAACGAAAACACCCCGGTTATCCGCTACGTAACGATATAGTTCGCCTGCCTGGTTCTTATCGAGCCGCATACCCAGCCAACGAATCTGTCCTTCAAGCGCATATTTATCCATCAGTTCATGCATAAGGTAGATCTGTTCCCTTTCCTCCCGGTCGGCCGATGCGTCTGGATCAATATGACCACCAATAACCAACAGATTGGCACGATCACGTAATTTTTGTGAAGCACCATACCATTCGGTCAGACCGGTTATATTTTTAATCCTATCCATTCGCGCCATCGTAAAGATTAATGGTTTATTCTTATCAGACAACATGCCGCGTGCGTCAAACCCGGTATCTTCTCCATAAATCATGGATTCAATATCAGGTACAAGGCTAAGCAACCGATGCTCGGATTGACTGAAGGGGAAAAAGATGTCGGCATCAGCGCCGGGTGAAACAATATTGAACTTCGGATCAAACAGGTTTATTCCATTAACAACCCGGTACAATTGTGGCATTGTAAAGGAAGTGTAACTCTCATATTGACCGACGGTGTCTTCCGTGCCGGCGATTTCTTGATAAGTGCTGGCGATGACAAAGTCAGCCGTATTCATCGCAATCAAGTCTGCAGTAAATTGGCAAGAGAAATGGTATTGCGCTTCATTTTCTTGCCAGTAAAGATCGGCGTGAAGATATTTGGTTTTTTCGAGTGCGTGCGCAATATTGCATTGGGTCACGCCTAGCCGTTGACTGAGCAACGAAGCAACTAAATTTCCATCAGAATAATTACCAATAATCAAATCCGGTCGGCCACCCAGTTCTTTGATTGCCTCAGGTTCCAGGACATGTGCAAATTTCTCCAAATAAGGCCAGATTTCAAAACGCGAAATCCAGTGCCGTACAACACTACCGTCTTCGTGATGAAAAGGTACGCGCAGTATCCAGGTATTTTCACAGCCATTTACTTTTTCCAGGTGTTGATCACAAGTTGTATCGCCAGCATCCGGAATCAATCGGGTAGCAATAACGATTCTGGGTTCAACGAATACGCCTTGGCATGCCAGACGCTCTCGCATTTCCCGTTCCAGAGCGCGAACCTGATCAAGGATATAAATAACCTGTCCGCCCGTGTCTGGTAATCCCAGTACATTGTCTTGTCCAAAGTAACCGTGCGGCGAGAGAATCAGCAGTCGTGAAATCATTGGAATTCGCGCCAGAAAGATTTCTAATGTCGTTGGGGAGGGGGCTTCAAGAATATCAAGCAAAAGGTTCATGGTTTCAATTACCCGGCCGGCAGTGTTGCCCCAACCCGGTGCAAAACCCAATTTCCCCATTTTTTCTGAGAAATTTTTCCATGGGATGTTTTCTTCTATTTTTGCGAGTTCACTGAGGGCGCTTCGCAATGCTAAACGAACATCAGTTTGGTTGAATTCTTTATTCAACATTAATGGTTGACCATCAATTGCATGCACATTCAGAAAACGGAGCAGCTTTTGTTCACCTGCCCTGCGCTGATTAAACATCGCGCCTGATAATTGCCGGTTTAGAAAAATCATGCCTTGACCAATCGACCGGGGTTCTTTGAGTGTGGGTAAACCCCGGATAAAAGGGTCCAGATCGATTTCCAGTACGGATCCATCTAGATGGCCTGACAGCTTTTCCTTGAATGACAAAAATTCAGAATTATCTATCTGCTCAGGCACTAATGAGTCACAATGTATCCGTAAATAAATAATTTGGGCTGCACCGGGACGTAAAGCGAAATATGCCCAGGGTGCATGAAAGATTCCTTCTTGCAGCCGTCGCACAAAATTGCCAAATTCACTGTCTACTAGATCGGCCTGGTCAAGTTCTTGACTCATTGCGATAAATTCTTCCTGCAAGTCCGAACGTAAGAGAAAAGTACGTTCTTTAGCAAAAAAACGTCTTAACAGTGCGTAGACGATGTTACGGTTTTCCTGTGCATGGATACAGAACTCTTCCAAAATCCGATCTTTCACAATTTCCCCTTATTTAACTGATTCAGCATTGTCTTCGTTGGGATTTGTGGCGCCAAAGCCATAGTATTCAAGACCCTCCATGATTCCGCTGGCACATTGACTCTGTGCAAAATAAACATGCTCAACACCGCGTAATGATTCAAGCTCAGCGCTGTAATTGCTAACCACGACAGCTCTTGTGTCCCCAACCAGCATTTCTTTATCGTTACCGGAATCACCTGCCACCAGAAAATTACGTAACGGAAGTCCCCATTTGTAGGCCAGATAACGGATTGCGAGTCCTTTTGAGGCGCGGACCGGCAAGACGTCGAGAAATTGCTGATGTGAATAAATAAATTTGGCATGTAAGTGTTGCTTATGTAAATGTTGGTAGAGATTTTTTAGTGCGGGCATTTGTTCCGGATTTACGTTGTAGCTTATTTTAAATTCACGCTGGTTTTCCTCGCCTTGCAGCTCAAAGCCGGGAATTTCACTTAATGCCTCCACTAGTGCATCTCGCCGCCACAAGTGCCCGATATGATTCGCCCATCCATGATCCAGTTGCAGTTTTGCACCGTAATGAATCTCACTCCCAACCGAGGTAATGAGTACATTCGGGATAGGGACTCCCGATTTTTCCAGAATTTGTACGGTACTTTCGAGCGGGCGGCCTGTCGCAACACCAAATGCAACGGATCCTGTCTTTTTATATAGCCATGAAATAAGTGCTTTTAATCCCTCTTTGCAGCCAATCAGCGTATTATCAATATCACTGATTAACACACGTTGCACCAGTGGCATCGGTGATCGGCCGTCTTCTAATGAAAATGCCCGCCGCCGGCGTAATTGTTTTCGTTCGCGTCGCAGCAGTTGAAACACTTGTTTAACATATTTGGTCACATGTGCTTCCCAGCTATAGTGATTTTTGAGCCCTAGCAGGCCATCTTTTGCCCAGCGGCGCCATCGTTCTTTATCTGACAGTGCCGCACTCAAGGCAAACGCAATGGCGGTTGAATCCAATGTGTCCACGAGTAGTCCGTTACGGCAATTGCCAATAATGTCCTGCGGGCCGCCATCATCCGGCGCAATAATGGGAAGGCCGCTTGCCGCTGCTTCTAACAATGTTAGACCAAAAGGCTCGGTAAAAGCCGGATTGACAAATATGCCATGACGGCGCGCTGCCAGACGGTAGAGCTCTGGCACATCGTCGGATAAAAATTGCTTGGGAATAGCGACTTTTCCCCATAAATCATAGCGGTCTATATCCAGTAACAGATCACAAAGAATTTTCCCCTGCGCGTCATCCAGATCGCGGATATCTTTCCGGTTACCCGCGATTATGGCAAGATTGGCAATTTCCTGAAGCCGCTTGTCTTCACCATAGGCTTGAATCAGCCCTTTCAGATTCTTGCGGGCATCAGGTCGACATATGGTAAATATTAAAGGTTTTCCTGGTTCTGTTAAGAAACGATCTATTTCTGCTTTAATTTTAGGGTTTAACTTTTTCCGCCCGAGTGTCGAGAAGCGGGACGTATCAACTCCTGGCGGTATCACGACGTAATTTTGCGGCATATAATGATCATACATGCCGTACTGATCAACAATTTCCTGGCGCGTACTGGTTACCACCAGCACAGCATGGGTTAAAATAGTTTCCTCGACACTAATTCGGCGGGACATGTTGAACTGTCGCTCTATGGCTTGTTCTTTCCGGCCGCTTGCGAGGAGGCGTTCGCGCTTTGGACGTCCCAGTGAATGGCCGGTATGAATTTGAGGAATGCCAAGTAATAAAGACAGTTGGTGGCCGACGTAACCCGCATCCGCGTAGTGTGTATGAATCAGATCGGGCAACATTCCCTGATGGCGCAGAAAATGCAGGCAACGATCGACCATGTGATCAAGATGCGGCCATAGAAGTTCTTTACGCAGATATCGTTTTGGACCAAATGGCAGGCGTAAAATACGCGCGCCATCACCCAGACTCTCTTCTGGTTGCGCGTAATCCGGTGATATTTGCGGATCATCAATCAGGCGCGTCAGTAAATCCACTTTAACCACATCACGATGCCGGGAAAGCGCACGCGCCAGTTCGACCACGTAGGTTGTTTGACCACCTGTGTCGGCATCGCGACCTAATTCCAGTTCATGGCCACGAATCAAACCATGTATGCTTAGCATCAAAATATACAGCGGTTTCTTTTTTCTGATAGATTGCTTATTCATTTTGCTTACACTTTCTGAAATTAAGGATAGTTGATCATATTAACTGAAATAGAACGTCTGGATTTCAGTTGTAATTGAGCATAAGAAGCAAGCTTTGGTCCGTTTTTTGTTCAACTTCACGTGGATGGCAAAGAAATCTGTGTCATAGCGCGAAAAATTTTAAGTAACAACAGGAATAATATCATCTTACCAGATGGTCAAAATAAAATAATAATACGCCTTTTAGGCATAAAAAACTTCCCGTGGGGTTTGCTGCTGCTTTGATGATCTTTTTTGCTGTCAGCCGCGGTTCCTTCCAAGTAAGCGGAAGGGTCATACAGTAATTCCGGTCAATTTGTTTGCGGCTTTCCTGCCAGGTTAAAAAGTTAAAATACTTTTCTGAGTGGGAAGCCAGCGATTCAGGAGCTTTGCCGCCGTCATGGATTGAACGGACAACTAGCGTTGCATATCGCGGTGAAAAATATGTGCAACGAAACCTTTTTCTGCCAGCCAGATTTTTAACTGCTCAATGATGAAAACAGAGCGATGCCGTCCGCCACTGCAGCCAATAGCAATAGTCAGATAACTTTTTCCTTCATGGACGTAGCCGGGCAAAAGCGGGTCAATCATTTCTTTAAACCTTGAAATAAAGGGTAAAAAATTTTTATCTTTTTGTATGTATGCGCCAACTGCATCATCTTTGCCGCTTAACGGTCTCAGTTCCTTGATCCAATGCGGATTTTGCAAAAAACGGACATCCATGACAATGTCAGCTTCTCTTGGCAGTCCCCAGCGAAATCCAAAAGAAACCAGTGAGATCGTCAACTGCTCCTGGTTTTCCAGCTTAAAGTAACCTTCCAGTGTTCGCCGCAAATCATGAATCGATTGGTTGGATGTATCAATGATGAGATCGACCTCTCGTTTAAGCTGGTGCAGCAAGTCTTGTTCCTTTCTGATCCCGTCGATAATTGGGCGGTCTTTGGCCATCGGGTGGCGGCGCCTTGTCGTGGTGAAACGTTCTTGCAGAACACTTTCGTCAGCCGTTAAGAACAAAAGCGTGGCGTCCAACTGCTTAGCAGAATTTAAAACATCCTTCGGGTTGAAACCGCGTGTTCTCGTGTCAATGCCAATTGCAATTGGGCAGTCATTATTGCTTGAATCCAGAAGCAATGGATTGACCAAGGGTAAAGGAAAGTTATCAAAGACCTCGTAACCCAGATCTTCCAGATTTTTTAGCGCTGATGACATGCCTGCCCCGGAGAGGCCCGTAACAATTAAAATTTTTTGGTTTTTTTTATCCATGAGTCTTATATCTTTGTGCGGTCAACTGCAAGTTTAAAAGCCATCAACGGCTTTTAACTTTAATCGAACTGAATCGTATAGAAAAGATCAATCGCGCTATCCGTACCCGCCTGTGTGACGACTTTGATTTTAGGGGTCAGGCTATAGGTGAGTTTTGCAACGCTTGTGTCCGTCGTCGTTGTTAGTCCGTGCTCGTAACTAAGATAAGCGCGCGAAGAAAGCCGTTTTCCCACGCTGCCTATCTGATTGGATAAAGGATTTCCGTCGTCCGTAGCGGTATCAGACTGTCGGAATGAGATCTCATCGACACCCAGCGCCTGACTCAGTTGACGGGTAATGCCGCCTTTCCCAGGCTGCCCGCCAAGAATGGATCCGGCGGCTGACAGTAGAAGGGCCGAATCAACACCGCCGGATTCAAGTGAGCGGCCAGCTATGATCCAGGAAAGTTTTTCAGCATCGGATACCTCTGGTGTCGAAACAAGCTGAATTTTTGGTCGACGCACGGTACCCAGCACTTCAACACCTGCTTCAACGGGCAAATCTTGACGGACAGCGAGCACATTCAATCCAGGGTTATCAAGGGGACCGTTAAAGTTTACAATACCACGCTCTACTGTTAATTTTTGCCCATAAGCTTCGAAAACAGTATTGTGCGTGGAAATAGAGCCTGTCGCATATAATTTTGTTCGCTCGTTACTGCTCAGATTTAACCGGCCCGTCAGTCTTCCTTCCAGGCCGGCGACGCGAATATAGAAGTGCTTGCCCAGATCCAGGGTCGCGTCTAGATTAATCAATTGCTCTTCAGGCGCTTGTGGGGTTTGTGAGGGTTGTTCACCGACAATGATATCGTCCGCCAGTTGCGGGTGACCTGACGGTGGTTGGGCGATAAGGCCGGCATCAGCGGTAATTTTGCCGGTAATTGTCAGCGAGTCTTCACTGAAATCCACGTCCGTGTTTCCGGAAGCCACAATCCAGTAATTTGTTTCGCGCGCGATAGGCAAGCGGTCCAATTCAATTTCCACATTGCTTTTCTTTCCTGCCAAACCAATAACGCCGGATATCTTCAGTACACCGGGTTCCTGTGAAAGCTTTAAATTATCCAGTAAGTAATCATCCGGCATTGCATCATTAGGTGCGCTGAATTTCAGGGTGTCAATCTGTACTGAAGCTTGATCAAAACGGGCTGCCAGTTTGCCTTCTTCCAGCCTCAGGCCTTGATCCAGCATTGCCAAAGCCAAATTTTCACCCGTTGCTTTTCCATCTAATACGGGGTTATCCAAAGTGCCTGTCAGTTTTGCATTTAGACTGAATTTGCCACCGCTTGTGATATTTTTATCCAGCATCTGTCCAACCCAGGAAATATCTTCTATATTGGCGCTGATCAGACCGTTGAGTGGCGCGTCTGGCAAGATCGTCCAATTGGCGTTTTGCCGCGTAAGCGGCAAAGAAATGCTGGCAGCTGTTTTGCCGATATTCTCACCCTGAATGGTTAAATTTGCGCGTAAATTTCCATTTTCTGCCTGGCCGGTAAGCTGTAGGGCTTGCAGGCCCAATGGCTGCGGAAAATCACCGGGTAATATCCAATCGCCATTTTCACGTCTAATTTGCAAATGACCTGACAGTTCCTTAGCGGATTCGATATCCCATTCACCGCCAAGCTGCAGTGACTGTTTGTTTTCGTCAGTTAGACCGCCGGGGCGGACAGAAATATTACTAAATTCTCCCTGACTGTGCCATTGTTGAGGTGTCCAGAGGGTTTTGTCAATGCTTAATTGCCCCCCTGCCATGATTAAATTGGTTGCGCCCAGAAAAACACGTTCCTTGCTTAGCTCAAGCTTAGCCGCTGTTAATAAACTGAAGGGCAAGGGCCCGGTTGTTGAGAACTGTGATAATTCACCGTTCCATTGTATGGGCTGGTTATTTGTGGTTGGTTTAATCAACCCGCCTTCTGCCAGTAGGTTAATTGCCATGTCATCATCAATTTGTGCATTTACCTGAAATAGATGATGAATCTTTTTGCCAGAAACGTTTATATTTAAATTTTGTAATTGTTCCTTATTTTCAGTACGGTAGTCGTCGGCGGTTAGCTTGAGTGAAATCGATTCATCTTGTAAGTGTCCGTAGGCAGAAAGATGATTCAGTTGATGGTCACCGGGTAAGGCAAGATTACTGCCTTGCATGTCTAAACGGATTGCAGGGGAGGAGAAACTGCCGAAAAGACTGGCTTTCATATTGAGTGCGCCACTGATACCCGTCTCGGTCTGGTCGAGTTTGGGCGCCGTGATTTCCAGTTGCAACCGGTCTCCAGGTTTGCCGAAACTGCCACGGGTGCGAAGAGAATTGGATCCAATCATTAAATCAATATTTGCTTTGATTTGATCAGGATAACTGGATTCTATCAGTCCACTGCCGGAAACGGGTTGCGCTGCCAGCTGACTGTCTTCAAACTTAAAGTTGACCGAGCCTGTAATTTGTGGTGACAAATTTCCTTCCAGTTTAAGCGCCAGATTCAAATTGGACGCCGGCTCTTGTAAAAAATCTGACAGATTAAATTGAGTGAGCTTGCCATTAAAATAAAAAAACTGTTGTGCATCCAGATTCAGTTTTCCTTGGCCGGTCAATGCAGATTGGTGGCGGCGAAGTTGCAGCTTCTCCAGGGTAACAGTCTGATCCGTATGCGACAATCTGGCATCAAGGTGTAATGATTTGTCTTTAAGTGAAATGAATCCTTGCTGTGTTTCTGTGTCGCCGTCCAGTTTAATACTGCCGTTAATCTTGGCGGGTTGCAATCGAGTATCAAGCGCCAGTGGGTTAAGTTGACTGACGGTTAAGTCCGCCGATCCAGTAGATTGTGTATTTTGCCAGGATAAATTGCCAGAAATCACACCGCTATCCGCCAAGTTTATCGCTAGCTTTTCAAGCTGAAATAAATCAGGTGACAGGGTCAGCTTTGCGCCCACTTCATGAAAAGGAAGACCATCCTGGTCCAGCGCGGCTGTTTGACTATTTTTAATCGTTACGTTTCCGGTCAATTCATCGGCGGCATTGGTTCGCAGATCCGTCTGCATGGAAATGCTGGCGGTAGGTATATCCGGAGAAAAGGTTTTCGGGTTTAGATCTTTAATAGACGCGCGTAAAGCAGTGACTGGGAATGCTGCAAAAGGTTGCAGCGCAATAGCCCCGTTACCCTTAATTACTTTGCCGTCTGCATCGAATTTTACAATTAATTGCGTTAAGTCACCCGAAATATTTGCTGCGATACGGGATGCCGGCAATTGCATGTCGGCAAGCCGCGTCAGGCCGGTAAATTTAACGTTGGCGTCCAAATTAAAAGGCTTAGCGCCATTTAACTGGACCGATGCTCTTAACGTGCCAAGATCTGAATGTATATGGAAATCAGAGAGTTGATGTTGTTGACCATCACTGTTAACTCGCGCTGAAATTTCCGTTGCGGAAAAAATTGGTGCATCAGGTATTTCTGATTCTTCTGCAAATACGCGCAATGCGTCTAATTTTATTAGCTCAATGGATATTGCTAGCGGTAATTGCAGGCTCTCCGGCATTTTTACCGGATCGGTCGGTTCTTCGGAGGGGGGCGCCAGTACTTCGACATTCTGAGCGGCTAATTTTCTGATCTTTAGCTGACCCCCGAACAATTTTTCTGGTTGCCAGTCGAGTTCAAAGTCGTGGATAGTCAGTGTCAGGTCTTCGCTGATGAACAATATTGATTCGGTCCGTAAATCGCTAATCGTTCCATTGACGCCGGTAAACACAATACTGCCGGAACTGGCGCGCGATACTGTTGATAGCAGCCATTGTGTACCGGATGGTGTGGTCAGCAGCCAGGTACCCGCAGTAGCTGTCAAAACTATGATTAGCAATAGCATAAGCAACAGCGATCGTTTTTTACTGAATCGTTGTGTTTGGATTTGATTCTGTTTGGGCTGATGGGATGTCATAATTGCGCTAATAGGCAACGATTATTGAGAAATGGACATGCAGAGTGCCGGTTGCGTGTCCCCTGGCCAAGTCCAGGGCGATTGGACCAGCGGGGCTGCGCCAGCGTACCCCGGCACCATAACCAAGATTAGGATTCAGTTTTTTCCAGTTGTCAGCGGCATCGCCAACATCGGTGAACAGCGCAGCGCCCCAATTTTGCAGGAACCAATGAGTATATTCCAGCGTACCGGTTGCCATGGCACGACCACCAACGATTGCATTTCCTTCAGGTACGCCCAAACTTAGAAAATCATAGCCACGCACTGATTGGATACCGCCGGCGCGAAACAAGAACTCCTGTGGAATACCCGATGTGGATTCTGTAAAGGTGTATCCGGTTTCACCACGCAGATAAAGCACGTCGCGTTTGCCAATGGGCCACCAGAATTGTTGGCGGGCATAGGTTTGGATAAAACTCTGGTCAGACAGTACTTGCTGGCTGGCACCTGAGACGCGTAAATCAGTTACGCGGCTGTTACGAAGGTTAACGGGGTCATCAATGAGGTGATAACGCCATTGCCAGTTGAGTGCTAAAGTTTCATTGATTTGGCTGATGGCGCCTGATGGTTGTTTATTTTCACGTTGCCAGCTAACGCCGTATTGATGAAACATCGTTTTCGTCTCGCGTTTGCGGGATAAGCTGACACGTTGATTTTTTGTTTTCAGATTTTCGATATTGGTTTGTTGCAGTCGCGCGTCAAAACTGAATCGTGCATTATCGTAATTTGGCAGTGTATCGACCCCGAAAAGAAAAGTTTGCCGTTTTTGTTCCAATCGGAGTATTGTTCTCATGTTCCATGCAAGGTCCAGAAAATTGTAGTCGCGGTAGTTTATTTCTCCCCGGGCTCCGTTATTCGAGCTATATCCACCCCCAAAGGCAAAACGTTTCGCCTTTTGTTCGGTAATAACCACTTTGACAGGGACCGCTTTATGCTTCGAAATATCCGGGTCAACGCTGACAGCAGCAGAACTTAATTGGGGGGTGCTGTTTTGCAAGGCTGTCTGGAACGCGACAAGCAAATCACGGCGATAAGGATCACCGGGACGAAATGGTGCAAAATTTCTGAGGTTTAATTCTTCTTCGCTATATCGTTGCAAACCGGAAATAACCAAATCCCCAAAATAGAAAGCCGGACCGGAATCAATGACAATCGATAGTTGTACACGGGCATTGTCCGGATCGACATTGGCCTGACTCTCAACAATGTATGCGGCAGGATATTCATCATGCGTTACTTCGGATATTAATGTGGCTTTGGCTTCTTCCCATTCTGCGGAACGGAAAGGCATTTTCTTCTTTAGCGACCATGACTCGCGTAACTGTTTGATGCGGGCGTGTCGCTTTGGTTCATCTATTGCCAGGTCGCCCTCAAATTCTATGGCGACCTTATCCACCCGGGCGAGTGGTCCGGGTTCAACTTTAATAACCAGTTTGTTCTTTTGAGATTGAAGTTTTGCGCTTACAGTTGGTGTGAAATAACCCGCTGTTGCTAACAAGTCTGTTATTTCACGTTTCGCGCGGTGTATAAATGCTCTTTGGGCTGTTTCGTCGCTTAATGGTGTTTGCGGCAATTCAAAGTGGTCGTTCAATAACGCTTTGACCGCTTTGGGCGCGGACAGTGAGACCTTTGGCGCATTATTTTTTTCATCGGCTGGCTGTGCGAAAACAGCATGGCTGTATAATGATAAAAGTGCATAAATTACAAAGCTTGACAAATAACGGTAAGGGGGATGCATGACAAATAAACCGATCCCGTAACTAGAGAGTAAGAGCCATGGTTTAGCGCCAACAATCGTTGTGCTCAACAAACCGGCACAAAGTGGCGTAAAGCAAGGAAATAATGGAGTTGCGGTATTCCTGAAGCGTCTTGTCGGTTGCTGTACGCTACATGGACATAGCAACTGAAAATAGACAAAGTATTCGCAATCCAACCTGGATTTTGTCTGCGGGGTCTACAATGAGTAACTTTTTTGTTCACGTTTGTTTGCCATAATGGGAAAATTGTCGATTCTTCTGCCATTCTGGATATATTTTCCTCAAAATAGTTCATGTTTCTTTACTATTATTGAAAAAACATATTATTCTTGTCGCTGAATCAAGAAATATCGAAATAGATTGAGTGTTGTTATTTTTGCAATCTGCTGTTGCTGATAGTATCAATATAATAAAGAGCGTTTTGACTGAAGCAGATGGACTTATTGTCGTTAATTTGGCGAGACTGAAATCATTAAATATGGTGGTTGTGCCGGATTTAGCCGCAACCAAACAGATAAGTCGCTTACACCTGGATTTGTTTAGAATCTGGCAGGACAGCGCGTCCTGGACAACGCTTAATGTGCCGTGAGCTTCATGCCTTTAGTCTGCCCATCAAGATTTTTTTGAGGCTTTTTAAATGATTCATCATTGACAATGTGATTTGATCAGCAAGAATCAATTTGACCTCGGACGAATTGACACCCCGGCAGGCCGGGTAGGGTGTTTGCTAAGAATCTTCCTTTACCCTTTCAAGATATTCGCCACTGTCGGTATTAATTCTGATTTTTTCACCCTCCAGTATGAATGGCGGGACCATAACAACCAGGCCTGTTTCCATGGTGGCGGGTTTGTAGGAACTGGTGGCCGTCGCGCCTTTGAGGTTGGGCTCTGTTTCGGTAATTGTTAATACAACCCCGGGAGGAAGCTGAATACCGATTGGACGTTCGTTGTGGAAATTCACTTGTACATTGATATTGGGCGTCAAATAAGCGGCCTGGCTTTCCAGAAAATCCTGTGACAAACTTAATTGTTCGTAGTTTTCCTGATCCATGAATATATAATCATCGCCTTCCTGGTAAAGAAAAATCATGTCGCGGGACTCGACAAATGCACGTTCTATTTTCTCATCCGTACGGATTCGTTGATTATTTTTAGTGCCGGATTCAATATCCTTCATTTCAACTTGCATGAAAGCACCGCCACGGCCGCCGACATGAACATGGTGACATTTCAGTACGCGCCAGACACGCTTTTCCCATTCAATTAAATTTCCAACGCGAATTTCAGTTGCAAGAATTTTTGCCATTTTCTTTGTTCAAATGAAAAAACGAACTATTTTACTACAAAAGGAGATCATACCATGCCCTGTATGCAATTAAAGGATTGTCGCCAGTGCCAGCGACTCGCCGAGTTTCTTGATGGTGTAAAAGTTCGTTATCCGGATTATCATGCCGCACCCGTTTCGGCTTTTGGCGATACGGCGCCAAAGCTTCTTATCATTGGATTGGCACCTGGTATGCATGGCGCCAACCGGACTGGAAGACCTTTCACCGGAGATTTTGCAGGTATTCTGTTATATCAGACTCTTTATAAATTTGGCTTTGCCAATCGCAGTGAGTCAGTCGCGGCAGGTGATGGCTTGCAGCTTTCTGGTTGCCGAATTACGAATGCGGTAAAGTGCCTGCCGCCTGGGAACAAGCCGGTAACCATTGAAATTCGTACTTGTAATGCTTATCTTACCAATGAAATTGCAGATTTCAGGGAACGCGGCGGGTTGGCGATTTTGACGTTGGGTGCGGTCGCTCACCAAGCCGGATTAATGGCTTTGGGGCTTAAAACCAATCGCTTTAAATTTGGCCACGGTGCTGTTCATGTGTTGCCAGATGGATTGATACTTTATGACAGTTATCATTGTAGTCGCTACAATACGCAGACCAAACGTTTGACAACAGAAATGTTTGAGCAGGTATTTGAGAGAATTTGTGCAGATTTGACAATAACTTAACAGACTGGAGATTGTTATGCCATATGTAAATATTCGTATTGCTGGTTCGCTTGATCGCGAGCAAAAGACAAAAATTGCTGAGGAAATCACGGATACATTGGAACGGATTGCACAAAAACCTAAAACATATACCTATATCTCATTTGACGAAATCCCGCATGAGAATTGGGCTATCGGTGGTAATTTATTGGGGAAAAAGGACGAATAGTTTTGAACGAGTGCGTTTTTAATGCTAGGGATTTTTGTGTCAATCTGCCTTCGCAGCCGGGTGTTTACCGGATGTTGAATACGGAAGGTGAGGTTATTTACGTTGGTAAAGCCGTTGATCTTAAAAAACGGGTTTCTTCTTATTTTCAGAAAACAAGCCTTGCGCCGCGCACACAGTTAATGGTTTCTCATATTGCCGGAATTGAAACGACCGTTACGCGTTCGGAGGCTGAAGCGCTACTGCTTGAGAATAATTTAATCAAACGCTTGAATCCTCGCTACAACATCCTGTTCAGAGATGATAAATCTTACCCGTACATTATTTTGAGTGGGCACCCGTTTCCGCGACTTGGGTTTTATCGTGGGATACTGGGCAAGGAACATGATTACTTCGGACCGTTTCCGAACGCCGGGGTTGTTCGGGAAAGTATTCAGTTGTTGCAAAAAGTTTTTCGCTTGCGGACGTGCGAGGATAGTGTTTTTAAAAATCGCTCAAGACCCTGTCTGCTTTATCAGATCAAGCGGTGCAGCGGACCTTGCGTGAATATGATCAGCCAGCAAGACTATCGTGAAGATGTCGTCAATGCGCGTTTGTTCCTGCAGGGAAAACAGACGCAAGTCATCAAAACAATCACAGACAGGATGCAGGCCGCCGCAGATCAAATGGAATATGAACAAGCCGCATTGTTTCGTGATCAAATTCAAGCGTTGCGGAAAATCAGAGAAAAGCAATTTGTCGATAGCGGTAGTTCGCTGGATGCCGATGTCATTGCCTGTGCGGTTGATCCAGATGGCAGTGGCAGCATTTGTGTTAATCTTGCCATGATCAGAGGAGGGCGTCATTTGGGAGATAGGTGTTTTTTTCCCAAGAATGCAGTTGGTTGTGATTCTAAACTGGTGGTTGAAGCTTTTCTGGCCCAGCATTATCTTAATCGTGGCGTGCCGCCGCTTGTCATTGTCGGCGAAAAAGTCCACAAGGTGTTGCTGCAGACTTTGTTAACTGAGCAATCGGGACATAAAGTTGTCATTAATCTTAATCCTGTGGGAGAACGGCGCGTATGGCTCGAAATGGCGGCTGATAATGCGCAACTCGCCTTAAAACAAATGTTGAACCGGCAGGCGAATCAGGAAGAACGGTTGCAGGCCTTGCAGCAAGTACTGAATCTGCCGGGTATTTCACGTATTGAGTGTTTTGATATCAGTCATACACAAGGCGAAGCGACCGTTGCGTCTTGTGTTGTTTATGACAATTACGCGATGCGTAATAATGAATACCGGCGTTATAACATCAAGGATATTACGCCGGGTGATGATTATGCGGCCATGCGCGATGTTTTATATCGGCGTTATCAAAAAGCAGCTAAAGGTGAAAGTCAATTACCCGATCTCATATTAATTGATGGTGGAAAAGGGCAGGTAAGCGCAGCTCAGGAAATATTGATAGAACTGGGTATCAGTGATGTGAAATTAATGGGTGTCGCAAAAGGTGAAGCGCGTAAGCCCGGCTTGGAACAATTGATTTTTCCCGCCGTGAAAAAATCGTTACAATTACCGGGCACTCATGCCGCTTTACATCTTATCCAGCAAATCAGGGATGAAGCACATCGTTTTGCGATTCAGGGGCATCGTAACCGACGGGGAAAAGCGCGGACCAGTTCAAGATTGGAGGAAATCAGTGGTATCGGTGCCAAACGGCGGCAGCATCTGTTGGCCCGATTTGGCGGGTTGAAAGGCGTTTTAACCGCCAGTGTTGAGGAACTGCACCAAACAGAAGGCATCAGCCACGCAATGGCGAAAAAAATCTACAGGGAATTGCATTAGGCAATACGCTCATTCGCCAGCATAATCAAAGCATTTTCTTTTTTATCATTAAGCAACTACTTTTTTATTTTGTATTAATAGCTTATTACGAATGCCGATTGGTCATCGGTGCAACGGTTGATGGCTTTGTTTATCGGTTAATAAAATAGCATGGAATCCTATGCCATATAATCTACCCAATTTACTTACCTGGCTACGAATTCTTGCGATTCCATTATTTGTAGGAATTTTTTATTTGCCGCCAACCCTATTGTCTTATGAGAAGCAAAATCTGGTTGCGACAATTATTTTTGCAGGTGCGGCGATTACAGACTGGCTGGATGGTTATCTAGCCCGGGTGTTAAACCAGATTTCTGCATTTGGTGCATTTCTAGACCCTGTTGCTGACAAGCTCATGGTAACGGCGGCATTAATTGTTTTGGTATATTTGGAGCGATTAGATGCGCCAATTGCCTTAATTATTATCGGCCGTGAAATTACTGTGTCCGCATTACGTGAGTGGATGGCGCAGATAGGCAAGTCAAAAAGTGTAGCCGTTTCTTTTCTGGGGAAGATTAAAACCACATCACAAATGATTGCGATTCCTTTATTGTTATACCATGACAATATCGGAGAAAATTTTAACGCGCATGTAGTTGGAACATGGCTGATATACCTAGCCGCTGTCTTGACATTATGGTCTATGGTGTTTTATTTAAAAGCAGCGATGCCGCATGCACTAAAGCGCGGGTGACGGGTATTGGTTAAAACTTGCTCGCTTTCTGTGTTTTTTATAGCATGTTTTCGCAGTTTGCCGAACTGAAGCTTGCTGCGTTTATATAACAGAAAGTCGTTTCATCTATTTGATTGCAAAGCTGATATTTCCCGTGCAGCCACGAAGCAGCACATGCGTGACTTGTATGCGGCGGCTGATCAGTGCGTCTGACCGTATTTTCCTTATCCCATCTGTTGTATACGAATGTCCAGCGTCAATATATGCGCCGATTCAGGAATAATGATCGAAAAACGGTTTTGTTTGTGCAATCCGCTTGAGTGGTTAGAAGGTTAGAAGCCAAAGTGCGTGTCATTTAGTTTTCATCGTTCATTGTTAGATTTAAATTTGCTGATGTATTGTTTTAAGCGGCATAATGCAGATTAAAACATTTCAATGAGAAAAACAGAATGTTAAGTGAAGACAATGAGCAACTTTCCATTAAATTAAATAAGAAGGGATTCAGGCTGCATGATAGCTTAAAGGAAATTAACTGCCTTTATGAAATCCGGCACAACATCGGCTTGGAATTATCAATGGAGAATGTTTGCCAGCAGATATTTAAACATCTTCTGCCGGCAATGCAATACCCGGATAACGCTTCTGCTGTGATTGAAATTGATGGTAAGCGAATCAGCTCCAGAAACCATGACCAATATGTTACCCATGCGTTGAAATCGGAGATACGCGTTAATGGAAAAAAATGCGGTCATTTGAGTGTTTTCTATTCTGAAGATAAGCCGTTTCTCGTATGGGAAGAACAGCGACTGATTGATGCGATTGCGAGTGATCTGGCCAGATGGCTTGAACGTAAACAAGTCGATGAAATATTGCGTGAGCGATTAAAAGAAATCACTTGCCTATATGAAATTCGCCGTGGGATGAGCTCGGAACTGTCAATTGATAAAGTCTGCCAAAATATCTTTACCCATTTGATACCGGCGATGCAATTTCCGGAGATTACGACAGCTGTTGTCGAACTCGATGGTCAACGATTCGACTCCAGAAATCATGAGCAGGATCTTGCAAGTGAGCTGTCATGGGTGACGAGATCTGACGACAAAGTATGTTTTGAATGTTACAAAAAGAGTGGTTCTATCGGGCATATTTTACAGTCAAAGATTAGAGTTAATGGAAAAGTGCTTGGCCGACTCAGTGTTTTCTATCCTGAAGACATGCCGTATTTGATACTCGAGGAGCAGAAGCTTATCGATGCTATTGCCAGTGATCTGGAAACATGGCTCGAGCGTAAACATCTGGAACAAGCGTTGGTATCGGTTGCGGAAGAGCAGCAACATATGATCGGGCAGGAACTGCATGATAATCTTGGCCAACAAATTGCTGCCATTAGTTATCAGGCCAGGGCGCTGGAGAAAAAAATATCGGTCTCCGGAAACGAGGATTTAGCCGCTGTTGCTGCTTCCATAGCAACGCAAGCGCAAACTGCGGTGAAACAGGTTAAGCAACTCGCACAGGGATTGCTGCCATTTAAACTGGAAGCGAATGGGTTGACCGCGTCGCTGCAAGTACTGGCGTCGCGAATTGCCGCGACGTATGCGATTACCTGTGACTTTTTATGTGAAAACGAGATCGTGGTTAAAGATAAGTATCTTTCGCTTAATCTGTATCGGATTGCGCAGGAAGCTGCCAACAATGCAATACGGCATGGTGGTGCGAGGCATCTGATAATTTCGTTAAGTTTGTCTGAGGGAAAACTATGCTTGTCGATATGTGATGATGGCTGTGGTTTTTCCGGTGTTTATGAACAAAATGAAGCGACACAAGGGATGGGTATAAAAATTATGCAATATCGTGCTAAACAGCATGGTGCGAGGCTGAAATTTCTGCGACGTGACGAAGGTGGCACGGAAGTAAGAATGGAAATGCAACTGGTTTAATATGTCAACTTCAAAAGCAAAAGTAATGTTAGTGGATGATCATGCAATGTTGCGGCATGGCATGGCAATGGTCATCAATATGGAGCCTGATATGGAAGTGTTCGCAGAAGCTGACGACGGCAGCGAGGCACTTGCATTGCTCAGAAAAGACGACGCGATTGATATTGTGCTATTGGATATAACTCTTAAAACTGTCTCTGGTCTGGAAGCGATAAAAAATATACATGCCTATTTTCCAGAGTTGCCAGTGCTGTTTGTTTCCATGCATGATGAAATGGTTTATGCCGAACGTGCTTTACGAGCCGGTGCGCGTGGCTATATTATGAAACAAGAGCCTGGTGAGGTGCTGGTAAATGCGATTCGCGAGGTGCTGAAAGGCAATGTTTTTCTGAGTAAGAAGATGCATGAAAAATTACTGAACCGAATGGCTACCGGCGGTGCAGAGCCTGAGCAATTGATCAACACCCTGACGCCTAGCGAGTTTGAAGTGCTGCATTTGATTGGATCAGGTCACAGCAGCCAGGAAATAGCCAAGCTACTCAGCCGGAGTATTAAGACGATTGAGACACATCGCTTTAATATCCGTACGAAATTGAAACTGAAAGATAGTGCGGATTTGATACGTTATGCTACACGCTGGATTTCAGAAGAGCATTAAGAAAACGCGGTTATCAGGATGAGTCCGGAAGAAAAATACTGAAGGTGATAGAACAAATTATAGATCCTGAGGAGAGAACCCGAGCTCACTTCTCGCAGACCGCCTGTGGCTCGGCGCTTGTGCATCTTTTGTTACCGTTTTTAACATGATTGATATCTAAGGGTTTCCCTTAGTGTAAAACAATAGTTTCCCTAATAGGCAGCAATGTATTGACTGAGCTAGTATATGCCTACGTTAATCAACTTGGAGCTGTTACTATTATGAAAAACTTTACAGGAAATTATTTCGCAATAATAAGTTTTTTAATCGCTAGCGTATTGATGAGTTCTTCTGCAGTTGCTTACAATGACAGTGACAATCTTGATCATGTCGCTTTGGCTGCTAAACATGAAAATATGGCAAAAGAAATGCAAGGCAAGATTGCGCAACAACAAGATATCTTAAAGAACAAACCGCGCACCAGTCATTTAGGAAGAAACGGACATCGCATTAAAAAGCGTGTTATGTCTAGAATTCAGAAATACGAAAAAGTAGCAGAAGAAAATTATGCGAAAGCTGAATATCACACAAAAATAGCTGCACGGGAGGCTGGTCTGGAATCAGTTGCGCAGCCCGGTCAAGCTGATGGTCAAATAAATAAAGCAAAGAAAAATTTAATTAAAGAAAACTCTTTGTAAAAAAATACCCATTGAACTGACTTCAGGTCTAGTCTGATAGTCGCTTATGCGAATTGGCTATTCTTGGTTAGATCTGAGACGAGAACAAGTTATCATGAATTCTTTCCCTTTTGATGATATGTGCTAGTGTTGATCCGAACAGCTAGCACATCCTTTTTTCAGTTCACATATTTCTACCGTTATTTAAAATTTTTTTGGTGATTTTCGCAGGCGCATGGCTTGTTTGTGCATTAAACACGGCCTACGTCAGTTTTCCCGGAATGGAAAATTGACTAATGGTTTCCATTAAAAAAAAACAATAGTTTCCCTCATATACTTTGGTATTCCAGGTAAGTTAATATGAACTTATATTAATCTCTTCGAGGGGTATTGCAACATGAAAAAAGAAATAACAAACCATTTTGCAGTTTTTCCATTATTTGGCTTATTGGCGATTGGTGCGCCAATAAATCTTCCTGCTGCCGTTATAAATATTGAGTCAAAGGTTTACCAGGGTAATAAAAGTACTTTGGATCACAAAGCATTGGCTAAACGCTATGAGCGTATCGCCAGAAAGATGCAAACGCAGGTAAAAGAAGAGCAAGAAGCGTTGTTAATGGATGAAGAGGATAGCAATTACACGGGGATTAAAGAACGGCATCTTAATTCAAGCAAATTGATAAAAATTCGTGGATGCAAGCATGCCGTCAAGGAAAATTTAGAAAAAGCGGCTTATCACCGCAGTATGGCTGCGGAAAAGGCAAACCAGGGTGCGGTTATGAACCCCGGTCAAGTTAATATGCAACTGAATAATGTAAAAAAAGAATTAGAAAGTAATATGCATTCGCTATAAAAAAGAGAATTCAAATCTAATCAAACGGATGGGATTTTAAACATCGGTTTGATTAGATTCCTCTTTTTTACAGGGTATTTTCACTAACATGTAAGAAATGTTCGCTCGCAACGCAAGTAATTATGGCTGTTCAAGCAATTCCCAGGCCGCGGCCAGTTTCCCGGCAGCGCCACACCTAATGGTTTCACTTATAAGAAAATAATAGTTTCCCCGGTATACATCTCGATAATAGCTGAATTAGTATGGGCGGCATTAACCAGCGGGGACTGTTATGACCATGAAAACAGAAATTGGAAAGTGGATTACGCTTGTATCATTGTTCGCCCTATTGGCAGCCTGTGCTTCAACGGATTCTGTTACTTCTACTCAGAATACAGAAACACTTAGTAACATTCAGGACGGCGGAAGTAATATTGATCATATTGCTTTAGCGGAACATCATGAGAAATTGGCCGACGATTTCCAAACCAAGGTGAAAGAGCAGGAAGAAGCACTTAAACATAAACCACGTTCCAGTTACTTCGGTAAACATGGGCGGAATGTTAAATCCCATGTTGCATATAAAATACGAGAATATAATAAAGCCATACAGGAAAATTTAGAAAAAGCATCGTATCACCGAAAATTGGCTGCTGAGCAGTTCAATCGAGAATCAGCTGCACAGGCCTCAAGATAATGGGTTTAAAAATATAATATGATCAAAAATTTACTTATTTAATAATGCCCGCTGACAAAGCGCCTCTCACATTATCAATCTTGTAAAGTTTGTTATCTAACCGTATTCACGCATCGTGCGTGTATGAAGCTTGTTGACGTACTTGGGAAGCTACTTATGTATGTACAAGCGATGCATTGAAACAAAGTGTGTCGGTTTGTTGCTATATTTACAACTCAGTTTGTTCGGCCAATCTAGCCAAGGGAGTGAATTTACGTGAAATTTCCTGATTTTTATCAACTTGTCCCGGTTATACGTACTCATGATCCGTTTGCAGCAATGCTTGGCGCTTCCCGTGATGGCGTGCTAGAGTATCATTATGCTGATGCAGTACGCTTGGCTGGTCATTCCTGTCCTACGGTCGCTGGTGCATTCCTGATTGGCCGGGCAGCCTTGTCCGCACTGTATCCGGATGGCCTTGCCGAGCGCGGTAATATTGCTGTGCATGTACCCGCGCCAGAAGATGAAGGAACGATGGGTGTTATGGCGCAAATACTCACATTACTTACCGGCGCTGCTTCCGGCAATGGGTTTCAGGGTCTTCGCGGACGGTTCAGGCGCAAGGGACTGATGACTTTTGCTGAACAGCATGAGGGCGAGGCCTTTATCTTCAAGCGTATCGATAATAATGCCCGCGTAGCGGTGACACTTGATGTTTCCCGGGTGCCGGCTGATCCGGCTCAGGGAGAACGCATGATGGCTATTTTGCAGGATTGCGCAGATGGCGCACAACAAACTGCCTTCGCGGAGGCCTGGCAAGAACGTGTACGATGCCTGCTACTTGAATTTGCCGATGATCCACGGGTGGTGCATGTTTCGCATTTAAACTAACCGTTTTATCATTAGTTCCTTTGATAGTGTTTGGCCGGTGGAAGGTGCGATTATTGCACGCAACAGCCGGAATTATTTGCAGATACGACAAATGTATAAGACAAAAGTGATGGTTTTAGACGGCAAATGTTAACCCTTGTTCGAATGCGCAACAAGTTTTTTTATTTTCAGCATGCAAATTTCTTATATACCGGTTATTTTGTGGTGCGAGAATAAGATACCCGATGACAGCGGCGCAGTAAAAACAATTAAGGTTTAATTTTGTTTATCTGGGGTTGTTCTTACAGTAATGTTTTGTAGACGTTCCGCTGCACCAGATACGGCCTTATTTGCGATGTCCTGAACTTTTTCATAGGCTTTTTCCTGTTGCAGGTTGAGTTTTTCAATTTGTTTGGTTTGTTCTTTTACAAGCGTCTCAAAGGCGGAAATTTTTGCTGTGAGGACATTTATTTCTCCTTCAAAACCTTTCTTCAGTAGCTCCTCTTTTTGTGCAAATTCTGCAGTGAGCCTTTCCTTGATTTCCTGAACCGCGGATTCTACCGTCGCATCAAGCTTTGCCGGGAAAGCGTCTACTTTATCTTGCAGTTCGTTCATTTTTACTTCCCGCTCTGAAACTTCTTTTTCGCGCTTATTAAGTTCTACAGTTTTTTCCTGATACTTCCTGTCAAATTCCTCATTTCTTAATTCAAGTTCTTTTTCCAGCTTGGCAATTTCATCCGCTAACCTGTTTTCTTCCAACTGTCTTCGGCGCTTGAGTTGATATTCATACTCTTCATTTTCTCGTTTGCGTTCCTTTTCAATATTGTTTTTTATTTCTTTTTCGATCAATTGGCGCGTTGTTTTTTCTTTCTCCCATTGTTCTTTTATTTCTTTTACCTCATTTTCAAGTTTACTTCTTTTTTCAAGAAGTTCATCTTCCAGTTGTTCCCTTTTTTCGCGCATTACATTATCAAAATCAGTTTTTGCCGTTTTTTGCGCTTCTAAAATAATGGCCAGCTCAGCCGTTGCTTTTTCAACGCCGTAGATCTCATTTAACTCAGCTTCTTTTATCTCAATGGCATTTTTCAGGTTTTCATATTTCTCCGCTTCAGCTTCAAGCTTGTCGGACAATGTGGTTAGTTCCTTGTTAATTGATACTTTTAATTGATGAATATGTGTGGTCAATGCAGCATCAACAATTTTATCGGAGTCTTCCACAACAGACTTTTGCCTGGCTTCCTGTTTAATTTTTTCAGGATTCAGATTTTCTTTTTCTTTATTTTTTATCTCAGTGTTGAGCTTTTCAATTAGATCCAGCATTTCTTTCTTGGTATTTTTCATGCTAATTTCATCTGACATGCTCAGTCTCCACCCATAGTTTTCTCATATCTATCCAGTGTGTTATTGTGGTCGCGCTAATCTTTGATATGCTTTATTCCAATTGTTGTAGAGTCGGCCGATGCGTTCAACTGAGCGCTGAAGCTCTTACTGATATCCAGGAATTCGCCGTTTCCGAAAATCATTAAAGCGTCTGTCGCCGGTTGGCAGGCGCGGGCTTCCTTGGTTTGTGGTGAAGCCTCGGCGCAAACCATTTGGTAGAGTTCGTTAGCCATTTCGATTTCATCGGCTTGAATTGGTTTTTCTTTCTGCGTGGAGCTTTTAACGCGTCCACCGCTCTGTCCGCGGAAATAGGTGATCTGACGTTCTGCAGGCGTATCGTCTACTTCAATTCGATAAATGGCTTTGCGTTGACCGGGAACCTGAATTTGCTTGGTATATGTTGCGCTGCCTGTTTGCGTGTAGCCATGGTCTTCCAGAATGGAAGGAATGCTGTCAGACGGGGTTTGCATAGAAATTCCTGCGATTTCATAAGCAAGAAAGGGCTGTTGGTTCAATAATTGTGTGGATTCTTTTTTTTCGGCAAATGCTGATAAAGGCAGCAGAACAAATATAAGAAAAACGATTGCAGTGAAAATGGCTGAGGTAAGGAAGCCTTTGTAATAAAAGTTAAAAAAAAGGGCGGCTGGAAGGGATTTTTCATTGCCTTGCATGGATATGTTCCTCATATAGTAAGTCAAACTCAGTTAGCGTAACAATTTTTTTGACACCAGAAAAGCAACATTTTGTAATAATAACAGCGTAACAATGCAGACGCGCATGATCAAGCCGAGTAGCATGATTTTATTCTCCTGGTCCTAATTGCACAGTTGGCCGTCGCAGCGAAACTGCCGCATAAACCGCTGCACATAATTCCAATAGAAGCTGCCGAAGAAAGTGATTTTAAAAATGGTATGAAAATAATCACGGCCGACTTGAAAGCTTTGGGATTAAGCGTACATAGATGAGTTCACAAAGCAGCTCAACAAGCGTCTGCGTAACAATAAGGGCTGGCAGTGCCGGGAAACCACCTGGCACTGCAAAGGCGAGCGGGAGTACCACCAGGGAATTTCGCGTTCCTGCGCTAAATGCAATGGCGCGTCCGGCTGCTGTGTTGAGTTGAAACAGCCGTCCAATTTGCCACCCGATCAGCGGAGCGATAGCCGCGAAGGCAACGTAGAACGGGATCACGGTTATGACGACTTCGATTGCTAATCCAAGCTGCGGTACGACGGCGGCAAAAACAATGAAAAGGACCAGTGCCGTTGCCGGGACCGGCAATATGCCAAGCGCCATTGACACCTGTTTGCCAGCCTCAAAATGAGTTGCCCAGCGCTGCACAAGACCGGCAAGTAACAGCGGCGTCACGATCAGCCAGATAAGTGCGTGAATAAATGGTTCAGGGTGGATCAGGCGGGACGTCGCCTCTCCCAGGAAAATTCCAAGATATAACGGCAATAACAGCATTTGCGCAACGAGAAGAGCGGGTGTTGCCGCCAGCAGCAGGCGCGCATCAGCACGGCCGATATAAGAGAACGTAATCACATAATCTATGCAGGGCGCCAGCAATACCAGAAGCACGCCGAACTGCAATACCGGGTCGGCTGGCAGCAGCTGGATAAGTAATATTACAAAAAGAGGCAATACTATGAAGTTCGTAATCAGCAATGCTGTAAGGAAACGAAACTGGGTAAAGGATTGCCCAAGATCGATGATCGGGACTTGTAAGAAGGTTACGAACAGCATGAACGCAAGCGCCCAATTGATGCCCGCTGCAAGCGCGGTAGTTGCGGGTGTGAGCAAGGCAAATGCGATGGCCAGGATCACCGCGCCAAAATATATGCCGATTTGCTGGTTTTCTATCAATACTTTTGTTTTTTGTAAGTCCGCCGCCATATTTAAATTATTGGATGATGAGCCTGCCCGCATAGCGAACAACAAATGTTTTGTTGCTGGCGCTGTGAATGAGTTAGTTAACGGCATGGGTGAATCGAACAGGTAAGTATCATACAGTTCAACCGGATATTTCGTATTCATTTCTTCATTCAGTTGCGATTGTCAGGTTACGGATACGGGCAGTTTGTAACGATTCATTCCGGTGAGGGTCGGCGCATCCGGATCAAGTATCGGCGCCACCGATAGCGTAGTTTTATCACCCTGTTCCGGTGAAATAGAATGAACCATGCCTGGATACTGCAGTGAATTTTAAAATCTATCGGCTGGGGCCGCCACGGTAAGGCCCCATTCGATGCTGCATATGCTCGACGGCAAAAACATGGCTATGCAGGTTAGCGATCCATTGTTTTCCTTCCTGGGTTAGTTCCAGATATTTTATCGCGTCACCAATGTAAGGCGAAACGACACGCCAGTAGAAACTCGGATAGGTATCGGCAAGATCGGCGGCACTCTCATAGCCAAGTTTCTCGGCCTGACCCGTCTCAACGAATTCGTGGTAGAGTTTGTTGAGTTTCAAAAGATGATTTGGGTCAGCAAGCTGTCCGATCAGGTCGGCGGCGCGCACCAGTCCTGCCTCGGTATCTGTTTCACGATGGTCTGCGGTGTCGGGCACCGGAAACCGCGTCAGTTCGATGGCTCTCGCTATTCGCTCTTCATCGTAGTATGACAGCGGCCCCAGCCGTTCTCTGACCGCGATCTTGCCCCGGTTGACATGGTAAGGGGTAAGGAATGCATCGGAAGCGCCCCGGGGCGGCGTTACCCGGTTGCCGGCATCGTCGATTACGAGGGTGTCCGCTGTGTCCGCCGCGCATACGCCGCGGACATAGCCAATATCATGGCAGAGCGTCGCGACGGTGTAATGAAGCCAATCTGTCGGCGTTAACTGGGTTTTGATATGACGGCCACGGAGAATTTCCTGGCCAACGAGCGTGACCAGCATTGTGTGGTCAACGTCGTGATACAAGGCATCGCTATTTGCGATAATTTCAAGAATGAGCCGTGCTGCCAGACCAAGTTTTGTGGCATAAGCCGGTTCCACTGGACCAAATACTTCGCGGTAATTTTGTTCCAGGATGTTGGCGAGCGCGTCCGCCTTAAGTGTCGTTGGGTTTAGCATGACGCATCCTCCAGGTAAGGATATCGTAATAATTTGTGTTCTTTATAATGGATAAAAATATACGTTAAGCCGGATACTTCGTCAAATTCGCTATTGAACGGGGAAAATGCCCTCCGTTTTCATAAAACAATTGTTTTGTATTCCGCACTGTCAGCTTTTGAAGAAAGTGTTTTATAATCGTAAGCGGCGGTATGCGGCGATTAGTAAGCAAAATCTTATTGATTTCGCCAATCCGTTTACATTCATAGTCACGTTAAAATAAGAATTCTACTAGACTTATCCGTCTAATTAATCAGCTCGAGCACAAGTGAGAAATTCTGCAAGCATATCGTTAAGCTTTTTTTGCACGCTTGCGTGAGTGGCCGGTTGCCGGATTATCAAGAAAAGTGTCAAAGCGTATCCACCCCATGATTGAACGAAATTAACTACGATGGCAAAACAGACTTACGACGAATCCTCCATCCAAGTCCTGCGCAAACTGGAACCTATCCAGCTGCGACCGGGAATGTATACGCGCACTACTGACCCAACGCATATGGTGGTGGAGGCGATCGACAATGCGGTCGATGAAGCGATGGCAGGGCATGCCAAGCATATCGAAGTAACCCTTTACCAGGATAGTTCAATCGGTGTCGCAGACGATGGACGTGGTATTCCGGTCGGTTTGCATCAAGAAGAAAAAATTCCAACCATACAGGTTGTCTTCCAGGTGATACATTCCGGCGGTAAGTTTGCCAAAGGTGAGAAAGAAAGCAGTTACAAATTTACCGGTGGTTTACACGGTGTTGGTGTTTCGGTGACCAATGCGCTTTCCACCCGTCTGGAGGTGGAAGTTAAACGTGAAAGCAGGATGCACCGTATTGTTTTTGCCGAGGGTGAAGTCATCGAGCCGTTAACGGTGGTCGGCAATTGTGGTGCACGAAACACCGGGACGACACTCCGCATCTGGCCCAATGCAAAATATTTCGATTCGCCAATCCTGCATCGCGGCGAATTGGAACACTTATTACGCGCCAAGGCAATGTTACTGCCCGGCGTTAAAGTGTTGCTCAATATTGAGACCGAGACGGGTTTCGATGTCAAGGAGTGGCATTTTCACGAGGGTATCGCGCAGTACCTTGACCAGATGATTGCTGAAGATGAACCAATCGCGCCATCCTTCTGCGGCGCAAAGTATTTGGCCGGGCATGAAACCTTCTGTGACGGCGAAGGAATGCAATGGGCGCTGGCGTGGGTTGCAGGCTCAGGCGGTGGAGAATCGTATGTCAACCTGATTCCGACGATGGGCGGCGGGACGCACGAAGCCGGTTTGCGTGATGTGGTATTCAACAGCGTGCGCACATTCGCGGAACAGCATGGATTGATGCAGCGCAATGTCAAGCTGGCAGCCGAGGATGTATGGGTCAAGTTGCGTTTTGTCTTGGCGCTGCAAATGGTCGATCCAAGTTTCTCTGGCCAGACTAAGGAAAAATTGTCTTCGCGCGAAGCGGTTAAGCTAGTGGCTGCTGCCATGAAGGACCCGCTGGATTTTTGGCTCAACGCACATGTAGCCGAAGCGACGAAAATCGCCGAACAGGCAATCAATAATGCCATCGCCCGTGGCAAGCGCGCTAAAACAGTGGAACGTAAGAAAGGCGCTGGCGTGGCCGTCATGCCGGGCAAACTTACCGATTCCGAATTGACCGGCCCCGATGCCGAATTGTTTCTAGTAGAAGGGGATTCCGCTGGCGGTTCGGCCAAGGCAGGGCGTGACAAAGAGACCCAGGCTGTCTTGCCATTACGCGGCAAAGGTATGAATAGCTGGGAAGTGGAACAATCACAGATACTCGCTAACCAGGAAATTCATAATATCGCTGTGTCGCTGGCTATTGATCCGCACAAGTTTGATAGTCATGTGGACATGAGTACCTTGCGCTATGGCAAGGTTATTATTTTATCTGATGCCGATGATGACGGCAGTCATATTCAAGCGCTGTTGCTAACCCTGCTCTTCCGGCATTTTCCCAGATTAATTCAACAAGGTCATGTCTTTATCGCCCAACCGCCACTGTTCCGGATAGATGTGCCGGCGCAAGGGAAAAGTAAACCGTTGCGCAAGCTATATGCCTTGGACCAGGCGGAGTTGGATATGCTTGAGGCGCGCCTGCGCCAGGAAGGTATTAAGGAAGGCAGCTGGACTATTTCCCGTTTCAAGGGCTTGGGAGAAATGGATGCTGTTCAACTGTGGGAGACTACTTTATGTCCGGACACGCGCCGGCTGGTGAGGATCGGCATGGGCGATGTGCCAACGGCCGTTGGAATTTTCGACACGCTGATGGGTAAGTCACATGCCAGTGAACGCAAGGCGTTAATTGCGGCACATGGCAACGAAGTTGAAGCGGATATTTAAGAAATTATGAAAAGATTGGACTTGCTGGACGAATTGGACGCCTCTTTGCCACGGCAGGAAGCGGAACCCCCGCCACCCACACCGCCTGCGGCTTCTCAAGGTGGGAGCGATAATGACGATGGCAGCTTTGACCTGGCCGAATATACGCATCAGGTTTATCTGCGCTACGCCATCAGCGTGGTCAAGGGGCGCGCGCTACCCGCCGTGTCAGATGGTGAGAAGCCGGTGCAGCGCCGCATTCTTTATGCGATGCATCGCTTGGGCCTGAGCCAAGGGTCGAAGCCGGTTAAATCGGCGCGTGTGGTCGGTGATGTGATCGGTAAATTCCATCCACATGGCGATTCCGCCTCTTACGAGGCGATGGTTCGCATGACACAGGACTTTGTGCTGCGCTACCCGTTAATCGATGGCCAGGGCAATTTCGGTTCGCGGGACGGCGATTCGCCCGCGGCCATGCGCTATACCGAAGTCAGACTCACCCGGTATGCTGAGCTGTTGCTGTCAGAGGTAGACGCCGGCACAGTTAATTTCCGTCCCAATTATGATGGTTCTGAACAAGAGCCGGTTGACCTGCCAGCACGTCTGCCTTTTCTGCTGTTAAATGGCGCATCCGGCATTGCGGTCGGCATGGCGACGGAATGCCTCCCGCACAATATACGTGAGGTGGGTAATGCGGCCATCGCACTAATGCGCAACCCGGCGATGAGTGTTGATGACATTTTGCAACACATCCCGGGGCCAGACTTTCCGGGCGGCGGTCAACTGATTTCCAGCACCAAAGATATACGCGAAATCTATGCAACGGGACGGGGGATTTTTCGTGTACGGGCACGTTGGGCGATAGAGAAACAAGCGCGCGGTCAGTGGCGGATGGTGGTGCATGAATTGCCACCGGGCGTTTCAGTCAGAAAAGTACTGGAAGAGATTGGAGAATACACAGATCCGCAGGTGAAAAAGGGTAAGAAAGATCTGTCGGTTGCGCAAAAGCAGATGAAACAATTGTTTCTCGGGGCATTGGAAACTGTGCGTGACGAATCCGGTAAAGATGCTTCCGTACGCATCGTACTGGAACCGCGTTCTTCGCGTATGCCACAGGAGGAATTCATCGCCTTGCTGCTGGCGCATACCAGCCTCGAATCCACGATATCGGCAAATATGGTGGCTATCGGACTCGATGGCAGGCCGGATCAGAAGAACATTCTGGAATTACTTGCCGAATGGGTGCGATTCCGCTTTATTACTGTCACCCGTCGCAGCCAGACCAGGCTGGATCAAGTGCAAAAGCGCCTGCACATCCTGGCAGGGCGGATGGCCGTGCTGTTGAATATTGATGAAGTCATCCGAGTCATTCGCGAAGCGGAGGATCCCAAGGCCGACCTGATGCTGCAATTTGGGATTTCCGCCGTTCAGGCAGACGATATTCTGGAAATTCGGTTGCGTCAGTTGGCCCGTCTGGAGGCCATCCGCATAGAGAATGAAATAAATGTGCTGAAAACAGAAGAAGAAGGGCTGAAGCTGGTACTCAGCAGTGAAACTGCTATGCGCGATATGATCATCAATGAGATCGGAGACGATGTAAAGAAGTTTGGTGACGATCGCCGCACGTTGATTGAACCTGCAGGGCGTATCGCAGTTAAGGCGATGACCGTGCCGGATGAACCCTGTACTGTCATCCTGTCTAAAAACGGCTGGATACGCCAGCGTAGTGGCCATGAAGTGGACATAAGAACCCTCTCGTTTAAGGACGGCGATCAGTTGTTGGCTTTTGCACAGACGCGCACGGCTTATCCAGTCGTAGTACTGGATGGCAGGGGGCGTGCTTACAGCCTGTCTGCAACGGATATTCCAGGTGGCCGTAGCGATGGTGTACCAGTGGCTTCATTGCTGGATATGCCGTCAAAAACGAAAACGGTCGTTATGTGTGCGACGTATCCGGATACGAAGTATCTGTTTAGCTCGACGGGCGGGTACGGTTTTATTGCTACGTTAAAAGACCTGGTATCACGCCAGCGGGCTGGCAAGGCTTTTATGACGCTGAATAAAACGGATAGCTTGCTGCAGCCTGTAAAAATCGCCAATGGTGATCTGATCGTGGCGCTTGGCAGCAATGGCAAACTGCTGTCGTTCCCGATCAGCGAAATGAAGGAATTGTCGGGTGGCAAAGGTGTCATCATACTTGGTTTGAATAATGGCGAATCACTGATCGCTACGACCGTGCTGCCGAAAGGCTCATCCCTCCAGATTCAGGGAACGGGCCAGCGTGGCAAGCCAGCGCAATTGGTACTGAAATGGGAAGCGCTGCAATCCTTCGTGTCACACCGGGCGCGCAAGGGGATGCTGGCGCCTGTCAAGTTCAAGCCAGAAAAGATTGCGGCATGCAGAGCTGGGACTGTTTTAGTCTGAGTTCATACAAACAGCATGGTGCGATTGCTCTTTTTATTGCTTATGTCGGCGTTACTAAGTCATTTGCTTGCCTGTCAGGGTATTTGACAGCCAATCCGACTTTCAGTAAATTTCTTTTTAATAAAAAGGGGCGTTTGTTTTTTCCTATTCCTTACCAAATAATGCATGAATAACTTGTTGCAAATGACGCCCTCTGCTCGCGCTGCTTTTGAGACGTTTAAAGCGCACCACGCCGCAAGGCTGGCGCACCGCTTCGAAGCCTGGGACGCGAACGTTTTCTGGCTGCGCCTGGAGCGCTGGTACGAAGACGTGCGCGAACCGTTGTTGAAGCTTTACGGCGGCCGTGTTGACGTAAAGGAACAGGTTGATGCCATTTTTGATTGCGTAGTCGATGCCTATCTGGAACGACCCGAAGCGCTGCGTCTGCTGGATCTGGAGCGGCAACTGACTCCGGACTGGTATGAACGCCCCAATATGATCGGCTACGTATTTTATCCGGAAAAGTTTGCCGGCAACTTGCGCGACGTGCAGGACCGACTGGATTATCTGCAGGAAATGGGCGTCAGTTATCTGCACATCATGTCTCTGCTCAAACCCCGTCCCGGCAAAAACGATGGCGGTTATGCCATCATGGACTACCGCGCTGTCGCCCCCCGGCTGGGTACCATGAACGATCTGGATGCATTAACGGCGGAATTGCGCCGCCGCGGGATGTCCCTGTGTGTAGATCTGGTATTGAATCACACCGCCAAAGAGCATCCGTGGGCGCAACGCGCCCTAGCTGGCGACGACGAGTATCTGGCGTATTTCCACACGTTCATCGATCGGGAACTACCCGATGCCTATGAACCTGCTCTGCCTGAAATCTTTCCTGATGAAGCGCCGGGAAATTTTACTTATGTGCCGGATATGGCCGGGGGAGGGCGATGGGTCTGGACCACTTTTTATGATTATCAGTGGGATTTGAACTATGCGAATCCCGCGGTGTTCCGCGAGATGCTGTCGAACATGTATTTCCTGGCCAACCGCGGTGTTGAAGTGCTGCGGCTGGACGCGGCGCCTTTTTTGTGGAAGCAGATGGGGACAAACTGCCAGAATCAGTCGGAAGTGTTTCATATCATACAGGCATACCGGGCCCTGCTGCGTGTCGTGGCGCCGGCGGTGATACTAAAAGCTGAGGCCATTGTGCCGCCGGATGATCTGATCCGTTACGTAGGCGTTAAAACTACGGTCGGTAAACAGTGTGAACTGGCTTACAACAATCAGTTAATGGTCAATCTGTGGAGCGCTCTGGCCACGCGCAAAACCACCTTGTTTACCAAGTCCATTCATCAAGCGCCACGCCTGATGCTCGGTGCTGCACCGATCAATTATGTACGGAATCACGACGACATCGGCTGGGCCATGAGTGATGAGATTCTCGCCGCCGTCGGTGAGAATCCACAGGCACACCGCCATTTTCTTAACGAATTTTATACCGGCCAATTTCCGGGTTCTTTCGCGCGTGGTGTATTCTTCCAGTTCAACCCAAACACTGGCGATGCGCGTATCAGCGGCACCACGGCATCATTGACGGGACTGCAACAGGCACTGGAAGCCAACGACGAACAAGCCATTGAGCTGGCGATACACCGCATCATGCTACTTTACGGACTGGTGATGGCGCGCGGCGGAATTCCGTTAATCTACATGGGCGACGAACTGGGTCTGCGCAATGACACGGGCTATCTGCAGGATCCCGACAAAGCCGCCGACAGTCGCTGGATGCACCGACCAACCATGGACTGGTCCAAAGCGGCACTTCGTCACGACATGAGAAAAGTGGAGGGGCGCATTTTCAATGCCCTGATTAAGCTGATTAATGTGCGACGCGCCCATCCGCATTTTCACAATTTCGCCCTGTTTCATCCCATGTGGACCGACAATCCACACGTACTGGCATTCGCGCGGCACCACCATGACTATCGTTTACTGGTACTCGCTAACTTCAGTGAGTTTCCGCAGACTATTCAAGAAGACTTGCCCTTTCATGCCGGACTTGCCGGTCCACTGGTTGACCTGCTCGCCGATGGCGCAGACATTCAAACTGATCAGCACCGCCTCAGCCTGGACGCGTACGGACTGCGCTGGCTGGTGGCTGAAGGAGACTTATAACACGACGAATGCGGCTGCGAATCGGTCCAGATTGATTGCAAGGTATGTGACAGAATCAGACGCACCAGTTCCGCTCCTTAACAGCTCCTTCTGTCGATCAATTTAGGACCGTGTGATTGTCCTTGTAGTAAAAAAATCTTATTGTCCGGGCATTGTTGGGCCTGGTTCTTTGTCAAGCCGGCTGAATAAGATAGCAATGAAATTGGGTCATTTAACCTGAGAGAAGCGTTGTTTTACACCACCTTTCTGAACTATTTCACGCCCAGGAAACTTTATAACGAATTGCGTGTCCAGTCATAATTTACCGTTAAATTACGATCATGACTGCAATAATGAATGAATAATCAATCGATTTATCACAGGAGTTTAATTTATGATGAAGAGAATAAGTTTATATTGGATAAAAATTGGCCTGATTTTTATTTTTCTATTCACATCTTCGCTTCATGCGGCAGCGGATAAAATGCCAGTTCAGTCAAATAACGCAATAGAAGCCCGGGACGATAGCAATAAAGATCCGGAAATTGTTGGTGACCAGATCAGTTCAAAACGAAAAGAAATTATTAAAGAGGCAGTTGCCGCGATTTCCGATACAAAAAAAGCATTACTGGCGCTGGAAAATGAAAACAAGCAAGGCGCGTTGGATGCTTTGGAGAAGGCGTTGGGTGAATTAGAAGTTGTGCTGTCACGGGATCCTGATTTAGGCCTGGCGGCCATTGACGTTAAAATTACTGTTTATGATTTATATGCTTATTTGGAAGATATTGAAAAAGCCAAAAAGCAGGCGATGGATTATCTCGAAGATGATGAGATCCAGAAAGCACGAAACATTTTGAATGATCTGGCAAGCGAAATTGTCGTCAGTGTGACAAATGTCCCGCTGGCAAGTTACCCAGAGGTAATAAAAGATGTTATTCCGCGCATTGATGCCGAACAATATGAAACAGCCAAAACCGATTTACAGAACGCGTTGAATTCGTTGACTGTAACAGATTATATTATTCCGCTGCCTATCGTTCGGGTCAGCGAAGATATTGATAAAATAGAATTATTGACAGAAAAAACTAATCGAACTCAAGCAGAAAATGATGCGATCGTTAACCTTCTTGCGGATGCCCATTTGCAATTAGAAATGGCTGAAGCACTTGGTTATGGAGATAAAAAGGACTACCAGAAATTCCATGACCAGTTGGACGAAATAGAAAATCGCGTTGGCGGGATCGTGCCAGGTAGTGATTACTTTGATGAGATTCGTGAATTTCTCGCAGACTTCCTGGCACCATTTGACAAGGAATAAAGCTATCGGAGAATGCTGATTTTCTGATGAGCAGCAAAGAATAGCCGTAATATTAAATGATAGCGCAACGACTGGTTGTCTTTAAATTTACCGTTATCCGCCTGGATCAGGTTAGAACCAAAGCATATTACTTTTACTGATTAGGCGGAAAAACCGGTATGGAATTGAGCGAATTCAATAATACCAGCTTAACAATTACAGATATCTTTACATGATTGCCAGCCAAATGGTGTTACAGGATCAGCACAGCATCGGCCGCCAGGGCAGTTGTTGCTACAGGTGACGGTGGCTGGCGTTTTACATAATTTATCCAGTTGTTCATCCATTTGCTGTAAACCGGCTGCATTACTTGCTTTACCCGGAAGACCTTTCCATTCATCCCCCTGTGGATCCAGGCCCCATATCATTTCGTCACGACCATCAGCTCTGCGTATCCAGTTCTCCTCAATAAGCGCAAGCCGATGTGCGTAGTTATAGTTTTTAAATGTGTCATAGCAATTTCGCCCCCAGAAATTTTCCGCGATAACATGAGCCAGTAAATCGCAACGTGTTCGCTGAAAAGTTTTTCCAGGAGGCTCTGTTGCGGCAGAACCGCCTTTGTATTCTTCGGTTCCACCCTTTGGCGGCAGCCGTAGCGGATTGAACTGCGTATCCTCTTTTGGACTGCTTTTTTCATACCAGTCAATGGCGGCAGGCTTTGCATTGATTGCAATGCAGAATGCTGATTTACCTTTCTTTGCATTTGGCGGCGCGATCGCGCCGTCAATCATTGCGGCGATTCTTGACATTTTCCACGGTACTTTCGTCCGATCGGCCAACACAACCCGTCTGTGAAAGGTCTCTTGCTTTATATTATTGCAACACCTTTTTTTGCCGCACCACTGATTGCCAGGTGCAAGCTTTACTGGGAGCCCGCAGTCAGCCATTATTCTAATCAACGCGTTGACTGTTTTTTCGTCCGCTTTCGCGTATGAAATATACATGCCACGACACGGTTCTTTATCCGGTTTCGGACACCAGTAAACAGGCGGGTAGAAACAAGATTCCAAAAAATACGTATTCGTGACGATAGCCGACAGTGCGCGCCCTTCGAAGCACTGCAATCCTGTGGCGGCATGTTCGAGCAGGTTCAGGTTAACCCGGGTGTCCGTCAAACGAAATGATTGCACTTTATTATTTTGCGCTGCAGGCATATCGATTGATTCCTGGTGCAGTGCTGACTCAGATTTCGAATAATCTTCACAGAGAGCATGACCATCAATTTGTGAATGTATTAATTCAGAAAGTTGAAAATGAGGAACAGGAATGATGGTTTGCAACGATTTTTTGAATTCCAGGGGTACCGGAACATTTTGCAGTAATCTTCTGATACTGTTCTCACTGTATGGTAACGTTGGTTGCTTCTTTTCCGTCGTAGCCGTATTTCTGTCAGGCACGCCGGAAATGATGCCGGTATGCGAAAATTTGCTGGTCATTGTTATGCTCCATGCTTATCAAGGTCAATCAGCGTAATTTATCGAATTTTAGCTTGGGACTTATTCTCAGTAATACGAAGAAAAAAGCAAAACGGTTTTATCCGGTTCAATATTTTATAGAGAAGCATTCTATTTCCAGTGTTTCTGAATAGGTCAAGTGATCGCCAGTTTTTGTTCGATTGAGTGTTTAAAAAACAGCTTCCTGACGGACTGTCTGTGCGTTTGACAGCATGCCAGGATTTAAGTACATTGCGATTGGATGGCACAGGATATGCGCATCAGTGCGATATATCGCATCCGGGATTTGACCCGAAATTGCCATATCGATCCGGTTCTGGCGGTGGATCATAGCGGTCCGGGTGTGGCAAGGCAGGGTTAACGCATCGACGTAAAATTCAACTTGCCAGGGCAAGCGCAGCAATCCTGCCGCCGAAGATTTTCGTATGCTGATATACAACAAAACGGAAGCCAATGCCACCAGGCGATTGGACTTTAACGATGCCGGTGAGCTTGAGAATTATAACAAACAGACTGGGAGATAGGCTTTTGTCAGTGATGCGTGGTATCAGATCTATTGAATCGGTGCTTCAATGTGCCATGCTTTATACAGTCCTGGTTTTGTTGCTGTCGGCTTGTGCGGGTGGTGGACAGAAACTGACGCTCGATACCCGCCATGTGCCGGCGGTCCAGTACTTGCCCGCTGAAGTGATGGCGCTGTTGGATGATCTCGGCTATGAAGTAATTGCTGAAAACGATGCTGAGCCCCTGGCGCTAAGCTTCGATAACGCCGATGCGCAAGTCATGGCGCAAAGTTATGACGACTATAAAAAGAAGTTCAAGGCCCGGGACGATCCCAACATCAGGATCGAGGTGCATTTCAGATTAAATGAAAAGTTGACCAGAATGCGTCTTTACAGTATTGCTGAAGAGACCTCGAGTGACGCAACCATGCAGCGTTACAACATACTTAAACAGCGGCTGCAAGATGAGTTCGGTACGGACAGCGTTGAGTAACCGCCTTTCCGGATTAGCGGTCAGATACAGAGTCCGGCATACAAGGGTCATACGCAATTAAGGAAACTGCCGTACTTGACGAAATTCGCAATGCCATGACAGCCAGGAAGAAGCGTTAAATTTGGGATTAGGCACCCCTGGAATTGCGCCTGCCTACGATGAACCTGGCAGCCATACCGGACAGAATATTGCGCTCACCGGCTGGTGGAGTTTCATTATGCAGTTTTGTTTCGGCAAGCTGCAGCGGCTTAATGGGCGTTCATGAAAAAGTGAACGCAGGCGGTGCATGGAGGGCAGGCTAAACAAAACCAGAAAATAGAAGATCATCATCAAGTTGTCGGCAGCCATGCTAGCCGTCAGCAAGTTGCCGTCGTCCAATCCAACGGCTTTGGCGGTCGCGACATAGTTCATGGAACCGTCGATGTAGGTTGCGGTAAAAACGGCTGCCAATTGCCAGTCATGCCTGACCCAATGGCAGCATTGCAAATGCTACCAGGACGTCCAGCACCGTACCGCAAACTCCAATTATATAGGTGATCAACGTGGGTCCGGATTCGGTGATGATGCGGCGCAGGTCGGCATTAATCAGTAATAAAGGTATGGCCAGCGGCACAAGGAAGTTCCAGACTACTTCATAACTTGGTGCTATTGCGGGAATGATATGCAGATTGGACACTACAAAAGCAATCAACATGGTAATAACCGGCCCAGATAAGCGCGAACCAATCCCGGTGCGCTCCGCTCACAGGCCAAAAGCTGCGCAGCCCAGCAAAATGGCCCATAACGCCCAGGTATTGTCGGCGCTAATTAAAGCAGGATACATGTCATTTATATCGTGTGGGCGGTACAGAAAATCACCTTTGCCCGGGGAAATTGAATCTACTGAGAGCTTAACCGGCTGTCAAATGCAAAGATTGGGAACAGGCGCTTTCACAAAATTCGATGTTTTAAACACAAAAGATGCAGGTAATCATTAATAGTGATACAAATGGTACGGTGATATTTTTTAAAGTGTGATAACTTGCGCCATTCGGATGCCATGCAAACACGAAACGTAACATCACGCCGTATTGCTCATCTCGATATGGATGCGTTCTACGCATCGGTTGAGCTTTTGCGCTACCCGGAATTAACCGGCCTGCCGGTGGTGATCGGCGGACGGAGTAAGCGTCAGCCCGTATTACAAACTGACGGACGCCGGCAATTTTATAAATTGCGCGACTATGTCGGGCGCGGCGTTATTACCACGGCCACCTATGAAGCCCGCGCTTTAGGTGTGCATTCCGCCATGGGCATTATGAAAGCCGCGCGTCTTGCTCCGGATGCAATTCTTCTTCCCGGCGATTTTGAGCGTTACCGTCATTATTCGCGATTGTTTAAAGCGGCTGTAGCCCGGATTGCCCCAGAGATCGAAAATACCGGTATTGATGAAATCTATATCGATCTTGGCGGGTTATCGGAGGACAGTCCGGTCCTTGCCCAAAAAATCAAACACGCTGTATTTGAAGCGACCGGCCTGACCTGTTCTATCGGAATTGCGCCAAACAAACTGCTGGCAAAGATTTGTTCCGACCTTGATAAACCGGATGGCATTACTATCATCCGTATGGCCGATATCACCGATAAAATCTGGCCTTTATCCGTGCGCAAGATTAACGGCATCGGCCCAAAAGCTGCGAATAAGTTGGCGTCCCTGGGTATCACAACCATTGCGGCGCTTGCGCAGGCCGGACCGGATTTTCTGCAAACGCATTTCAGCCGAAGCTATGCTGCCTGGCTGCATGAGGTATCGCATGGCATTGACCATCGCCCGCTCAAAATATTTTCTGAACCCAAGTCCATCAGTCGGGAAACGACCTTTGACCAAGACCTTCACCCGCGCCATGACCGTCCTGTTTTATCCAAAGCTTTTACTGCCATTTGTACTCGCGTTGCGCAAGACCTCCAGCGCAAGGGTTATGCCGGGCGCACTATCGGCATAAAACTACGTTTTGAGGATTTCCAGACAGTAACACGGGATAATACGCTGATGACTCATACCAATGATCCGGTTTCTATACGTCAAGCGGCAACGGACTGTTTGCGGCGCGTGAGGCTTGAGAAGAAACTGCGCTTGCTTGGCGTGCGGGTCAGCACGCTTGCGCCCGTGGATTCATTGCAGAAAACGGAAGTCCTGCGGCAAGGGGAACTGCCGTTAGTGCTTTGAATGCTGTCGGAGTGGGATGACCTGAAAATGCAACAATGTTTCGCCCATTATTTATCATCGCCGGCTATCATATAGAAGTTGAATCCGGCCTTGTTTGATTTCTTGAAAGCGGTGATCGGGGACGCCGCTGTTCAAAAAATGATGTCCTTTAAGTACCCGTTACGGATCATTAATTCTCAGGCATAGTCGTGCGTTCCATTTCCTCGCCGCCGCAAAGCAGCTCGACGGCGCGATCGGCCGCATCCTGAAACGGTTCCAGTACAAAATCGGCACCGGACGCCATAAGGTCTTCCGTGTCCAACCTGTTGTGAGACGTAACCGCTATTTTGCCGCGGAATCCGGTTGCCGGGGTCAGCTGGAGCAGCGTCTTTCGGGTGTCCTCGTGGCTCAGCCCGGTCGGGTGGATGGGTATCGTCGAAACAATCCATTGGGCATGATCAAGCGGCAATCCCGCCAAAAATTCCGCGTCCGTCGCATCGCCATATTCCGCCTCCAGTCCCAGTTCCCGCCATTGACGAACTGCCATCGGATTGAAGTCGACGCCAAGCACGCGCAGCCCCTTGTTTTTGAGCCGCAGCCCAATTGCGGTGCCGAGTCGTCCTAGCCCGAAAATGACCAAGTCATATTCTCGCGCGCCGTACAGCGTGTCGCCGCCGGGTTCGCGCGGCGACCCTTTTCGCTCGAACACGTCGAGTAGTGGCTCAAACAGCCGGTAAAGCTGGTGGGAATAGGTGATCATGTAGGTAGAGGTTGCAATCGTCACCAATCCGACCATTGTGGTCAGGCCGAGCGCATCCTCGGTTACGTGTCCGAGCGAGACCCCCATTGCGATAAAAATAAGCGAGAACTCACTGATTTGCGCCACCGTCAAACCGGCAAAAAAACCGGTACGCTTGCGGTAGCCCATATACCCCATGATCGCGAGAACGATCAGTGGATTTCCAATCAAGACAAAAAGCGAGAAAACGGCAGCACCCGCGACATGCGCCCCAAGGAGTGACAGGTTTAATGTAGCTCCCAATGCGATGAAGAAGAACAACAACAGAAAATCCCGTAGCGGCGATAGTCGTGCGGCAATCGTTTCCCGGTAGGGTGTCGAGGCCAACGAGATTCCCGCAAGCAAACCGCCGACTTCTTTGCTCAGGCCGACAAAGTCCGCAATGGCGGCAAACATCGCTGCTTGAGCGATTGCGAAAATAACCAGCAACTCAGGTGCGCGCGCCAGCCGTTCGGTCAAAGGGTCTGCCACATAGCGCACGAACAACATAACCAGTCCGACCAGCGCAACGCCAGATCCCAGTGCGGTCAGTATATTGATGCTTCCGTGGCCTTCGCCTGTTCCGATGCCAACAGCAGACAGTATGATCATTGCCAGTACCACCACGAGGTCCTGAACAATCAGGAAGCCGAGTGCGATTTGGCCGTGAAGAGAATCGATCTCGCGTTTATCGGAGAGTAGTTTCACAATGATGATAGTGCTGGAGAATGTCAGTGCCACAGCCACATAGAGGCTTGTTATGGTGTCGAGTCCGAGCGCCAACCCGATCAGGAAGCCGAATATCGACGTGAAAAAAATCTGACCAAGTCCCGTCATGAGGGAAACCGCCCCTAACGATCGGATCAGCTTCACATCGAGTTTGATACCGACGAGGAATAACAGAACCGCGATGCCCAACTCGGAAAGCAGGCTGATTTGTGCGTCGGAGCGCACCACATCGAAGCCTGATGGACCGGCGATCAGGCCGACTGCTATGAAACTGACGATGAGCGGTTGCCGCAGAAGGATGCCGAGGAAGCCGATAACGGCCGACATAACCAATAAGGCGGCCATCTCTTCGAATACGGTTCGGACGATAATTTCAGTCAATCGATTCCTCTTTATGATTCATTTACGTGATATTTCTCTATTTTGGGCATATTTCTGTCAGATGAAAAATTGCACGCATATTAAATCTTTTGAGTAATATAAAAGCCGTAGCTGTAGTAGTCCCGGTACGCTTTATAGAGCGCGATTTCTGTTTTTTTCGCATCAATAATTGCCTGGGCTTCCCCGGAATCGTGCTTCGCTAAGAAGGTATCAAAACTGTTCTCCAACGGGATGTAGTAATTTTCAATCCAGCAGGACTGAGGTAGAGGGAAGTAGCCCTTCAACATGAACTCTTGCTCCTCGAAAATCTGGATTTTCTGTGCCGCCGTGGCTATCTCTGGATATTCGGCTTTCCAGTGATTGGTTATTTCCCTTGGCCGGATTTGCGTCAACCATGTGATTTCAGACGCTGCCAATATCCCGCCGGGCTTTAGGAAGCGTTTGAAATAAGTAATACCTTTTTCAAAGCCCATATTGTAAATCGCGCCCTCGGTCCAAATAACATCAAGGCTGCCTTCCTTTAATGGCAGGTCATTCATCGAGCAGGCCAATGTCGTAATCTTGTCTGCTAATCCTCGCTTTTCAGCATCTGCCGTTAAAACGTCCAAGAAATCAGAAAACAGATCAACAGCAGTAATGGTGGCATTCAGCTGCTCTGCAAGTACCAGTGTCGAGTGCCCAGTGCCGCAACCAATATCAGCGGCCTGTAATGGCTGAGACGCATTCGATAAGCCTGCAAGGTTCAATGCCAACTTTGTCTGCTCGTCGCCACCCGGACCTTGTCGGGCGTTGCCCTTGTGTAAATCAATCAACAATTCATCATTCATTTTTCGTTCTCGTTGTTATTGCTTCCACGGCCGGGCTTTGGGCAAATCTCCGATCCCAAGGCGCCCGTGAAATCTATAATACCTATAACCGTATTATTAATTGCCAAGGTCATGGTTGGTCAAGAAATTAGGAATGAAATTATTGAGCGTTATTACGGGACCTATCGTGATCAGATTGATTCATTCACAATTTTATTTATTATCAACAAAATATATAAACTAACTCCACATTATGATGTATTGTCAACATAAAATATATAAATATAATGGCTTAGGACAGTTTAACCAATCACTTATAGGGAACGACAATGAAAGCAATGATAATTAAGGAATTTGGTGATAGTGATGTGTTTGAGGTCGCCGAAATTAAAAAACCGACAGTAAAAGAAGGCCATATTCTGGTGAAGGTCGCGGCCACAAGTGTGAACACTGTTGATACAATGATCCGCAGTATGGGGGAAGATTTGAAACCAATTTCGCCACACCTGCCAGCAGTACTGGGAATGGATTTTTCCGGGACGGTAGAAGAGGTAGGCGAGGGTGTCAGTGAATTCTCCGTTGGTGATGAAATCTATGGCTGCGCTGGCGGTTTGGCCAACCTGCAAGGTGCGCTCGCTGAATATATGGTTGCGGATGCAAAGCTTGTTGCTCATAAGCCCACAACACTCACTATGCGTGAAGCGGCAGCATTACCGTTGGTTGGTATTACCGCCTATGAAGGCTTGATGCGCGCTGGTATTAAAGAGGGACATAAAGTGCTGGTGCATGGCGGGTCCGGCGGGGTGGGTCATGTTGCCTTACAATTAGCAAAACATTTTGGCGCGGATGTGTACGCGACTGGAGGCGGAGTTAAACAGTCAGCCTTGATCGAGAAGCTGGGTGCTGCATCCATCAACTATAAAAAAGAAACGGTGGCCGACTATGTCGCTAAATATACTAACGGCGCTGGCTTTGATGTCGTATACGACTCGGTAGGCGGTCCGAACTTGATAAATTCATTTGAGGCTGCAGCGTTAAACGGCCAGATAGCCACCACCGTTTCGATGGTCGAGCTGGATTTGAGTGTTGCGCATTTCAAAGGTCTGTCAATACATGTCGTGTTCATGCTTATTCCAATGCTATATAACTATAAGCGCGAAGAGCATAAAAAAATACTAATCAGGCTGGCTGAAATCGTCGATGCTGGAAAACTAGTGCCCGTTTTAGACGAGCAAAGCTTTAGCTTGGAGGAAATTGGTAAAGC
>BQJA01000011.1 GCA_021604405.1 Nitrosomonas sp.
ACAGGTGAGTATTATGCCGAAATACGCCTTTCGCCGGCATTTAAGCGCGCCCGGTTTAATCAAAGCAGTTCGTGCTTGTTTTGACCGCATAGAAGATAATGGAAATAGCAAAGCATTTTCCCTGAGTGATTGTTTGATGTCGGGGTTCGCGGTTTTTAGTTTGAAGTATCCTTCATTATTGCAATTTGATCATGGGCGGAATGATGAATTGGTTCAAGATAACCTGAAATCTTTGTATGGCATTGCTCGCGTACCATCAGACACTTACTTGCGAGAACGATTGGATACTGTTTCTCCTGCGTTTTTGCGTCGGCCTTTCAGACGCATATTTCATTTGCTTCAGCGCGGCAAGGGATTGGAAGGGTTTGATTACCTGGATGACTATTATCTTTTATCCATTGACGGAACGGGTTATTTTTCTTCTTCGCAGGTTCATTGTGAACAATGCTGCCAGAAGCATCACCGTGATGACCGGGTCACGTATTATCATCAGATGCTCAGCGCAGCGCTGGTTCATCCAGACAAACCTGAAGTATTTCCATTGGCGCCGGAACCGATTATGCAGCAAGACGGACAACGTAAAAACGATTGTGAACGCAATGCAGCAACGCGATTATTGAACGCTCTCAGGCGAGAACATCCGCACATGAAGCTCATTATCGTAGAAGATGGGCTGGCCTCCAATGCACCGCATATCCGTCATCTTCAAAAACTGAACTTGCGTTTTATCCTCGGTGCCAAACAGACCGACCATCGATTTCTGTTTGACTGGGTGAATACCACTGCAGGAACCAAAACCCATGAATTCATAGACGGCAAGGGTATCAGGCACAATTTTCGCATTCTCAATGGCGTTCCGCTAAACGATGCCAATTTTGATCTTGAGGTTAATTTCCTGGAATACTGGGCACATCATCCTTCCGGCAAGACCCAGTATTTCTCCTGGGTTACAGACATTACGATCACACCTGAGAACCTTATGCAACTCATGCGTGCCGGGCGTGCACGCTGGAAAATCGAGAATGAAACATTTAACACCCTGAAAACACAAGGCTACCACTTCGAACATAACTTTGGCCACGGTTATCGGCATTTGTCCACTGTCTTTGCCTATCTGATGATGCTGGCGTTCCTGGTCGATCAGGTACAGCAGCATTGTTGCGCCTTGTTTCAACAAGCAAAGCACAATGCAGAGCGAAAAAAATATTTCTGGGAGAAAATGCGCGGTTTATTCTTCCATTATCTCCTGCCGGACTGGGAGACTTTGTATAAAACAATCGCCTTTGGAATAAAACCAACCGTACCACTCTTTAATGATTCGTCTTAATGGCTAACCGGGACAGAGTATGTTCGAAGAATATTTTCCAGGGGAAAGTAGCCAATTTTAAAAACTGACTTGAGTCAGATGGTTTTGCTTTGCCTCAAAATATAGATTTCGCAAAAAATTCATAAATTTGATTTTGCAGCAAATGTGGGTCTAATTAGCGGGAGGTGCTGCTCCATGATACTCCCCTATTCTTAGTATCATGGTACGTCCAAAATTATAAAAGATAAATCTGACCGCCTTAAAGGCGGTGGTTTTAACCTTACTTCGGACTAATAAAAACAGATTTCGAGATTTCACACAGTCTGGGTCGCTTTCGGCCATGAGCGGTTATTCATCGTTAGCGGCGTGAGCGTTGGAGCGGGGAAAGGCTGCATGGATCGGTTGATTCCGCATGAATGCTTCATCAAAACAAAAAATCCGGCGCAGAAGAGTCGGACTTTTTTAACTCAGTAGCCGATCAAGCAGACTGGCTGTTGGATGTTGGATGCCTGCTTGCCCTTTTGGCCTTGCGTCACGTCAAAGGTAACCTTTTGACCCTCTTTCAGTGTTTTGAAGCCGCTCATGTTGATCGCGGAAAAATGCGCAAACAAATCCTCACCGCCATTATCGGGTGTAACAAACCCAAAACCTTTTGCATCGTTAAACCATTTAACTATACCTGCTGCCATGTGATTACTTCCTTTTTAAAAATAATGGGATAAACTCCCGAGAAACTACCTGAATCGAAGATTGCACATAGATGCCGATATTGCAAAAGCTTTGAATCAAATACCTACAAACTTTTATACTCTGACTGTGCTGAAAGTCAAGCGAATTCGAAAATAGGGTCATCTTACGTAAAGGTGTGCAATCATCAACAGAGTTTATTCAAAGATATTGATATAAAACAATATTATCTATTTTAAGACTAGACTCCGGAATTTAGACGTAGAAATGATTTTGTTGCCTGGATTTAACAAAAGACCGACCTACACCAGACAATGAAAAAGAGCTTGCCTGAAAACGAATGAAAACTTGTCGACAAACTTTGGATAGATTGTCTGATCCGTCAAGCACAAACGTGACACTTCATGCAATGCTATGAGCCACTGCTGCGGTGGGCCGTAAGTTAACGCTGGAAATACAATAAAAAATTTTAGTAGTCGGACTTGAACTGACAAACATAACAACTTTCTTGCTATTAAAGCCAATAGTATGGAAACTATATTTTTTCGTTAGCGCTTGGCAGACGGTTAGACTTTTTATGATTACGGATCAGCAAGAAAATCCCGAAGCCACCCAATTACCGAAGGAATTTGTTGATCGGCTGAAGAGTCCCTTTGTGCGCTTTTTGTACATTGAGTCAGCCGCTGGGGCTATTCTTCTATTGTTCACTGTTGCCGCACTCGTTCTATCCAACTCACCGTGGGCCGACTCGTTCGAACAAGCCTGGGAGATACAAGTAGGCCTTCAGGTTGGCTCGCTTGAGTTTACCCGTTCGCTGCGAGAGTGGATCAACGATGGCATGATGACGCTGTTTTTCTTTCTTGTCGCATTGGAGCTCAAGCGGGAGTTGGTTCTCGGAGAGTTGAACAAGCCTCGCATGGCCGCGCTATCCATAGCAGCCGCCCTGGGCGGCATGATCGTCCCCGCTGCGATATATCTGGCATTGCAATCAGGACAACCCGGCCAGAATGGGTGGGGCACTGTCATGGCAACTGACACGGCGTTTGTTATCGGTTGCCTGGCACTGCTTGGCTCGCGCATCCCTCAAAGTTTACGCGTGTTTATGCTGTCTTTGGCGATTGTTGACGATATAGGTGCCATTCTTGTCGTCGCCATCGGCTACAGTAGCCACATTGTCTGGTGGCCGTTGGCGGTGGCTGCGCTTGGCTTAGTGATTACACGCGCCATGGCAAAGCTCGGCTTTCGCGGCTTTCCGCTCTACGTACTGGTTGGTGGACTCATCTGGCTTGCAGTGGATGCGTCCGGAATCCACCCTACCATCACTGGTGTGATGCTCGGCCTGATGACTCCAGCGCGTCGATGGGTCAGCGACGAGCGGTTGTACGCGATATTGGGTCAGGTTATCGCGCATCCAGCCAGCAGCGAAAACAGCAGGGACACGAAGGATCGACAGACTTTGCAAATGGCCGAAATTGCCGCGCGTGAAACGCTTTCTCCAGTAGAGCGCTTGGAGATCGCGATACATCCTTGGGTGGGTTTTGTCGTTATGCCCCTGTTCGCATTTGCCAATGCCGGGTTGCCACTAACTTTAAACGACCTTGGTAGCCCGGTCACTGTGGCGATTTTCTCAAGTTTTGTGCTAGGCAAGCCTATTGGTATTCTGTTGTTCAGTTGGCTGGCTATACGTTTGCACATTGCGATTCGCCCCCCAGAGCTTACCTGGAGATTACTGATCGGCGGCAGCTTGCTCGCCGGGATCGGCTTCACCATGGCGCTGTTCATTGCGAACATGGCTTTCGGCAAGAGCCTAATTGGCAGCGCTAAGCTGGGAATCTTCCTCGCATCCGTTTTTTCTGCAGTGGCGGGGCTTGCACTTTTGATGTGGTCTTCTGCCCGTGGAAGAACTCCTAAGGCGGGTCACGAATGAAAGGTGATTCATGCGAGGATGGAGCAATGACAATGGGTGTGGCTCGTGTTGCAAAAACTGGCGCTATTTCACCGTCTGCATTGGGTCGGAAGAAGCCATTCGCCCCATGTTACCAAATGACAGCATACCAATTGGTCAAAACAACAATATAAATACTCACGTTGTTACTACTAAACTCGAATACGGCAATACAAGGCCACTTGAATATTTTCTACGATCAATGGTTTTGCAGTTTCCCAGTCACCTGCCGACTATTGCTCCTCATTCTGAGATGCTGGGTGCTTGCTGATACGCGGTTGTCATGAGCCCTGTTTGCCTGATGCCGAATGCTTTCCCAAAGCGTGTCGGGCTGCCCAGGTTGGGTTGCCGAGTGTGTTGATCTGGGGTTTGTAGAAAAACTGAACCCGTCAAGTTTCAGTGATATCGGACTGGACCTTCATTGGAATTGGTGAGCCTACCTCCGGCACCCGGTCCAACTCAATTCGTAACTTTCCCTCAAAGCCCGTGCCTTTGACTTCGAAAACCCAGCCTTCGTTATCGGGCTGCATTTCTTTTCGAGCTTTGCTGGCCGTGCGAGCCTGAGCGTGGCCGCCTTCGAAGTCCTCGCCGTTATAGAGCCAAAGTGTTGGTGGGTGGTTAGTCTTGGTCTGGACCACGCGCACGTAATACTGTTTGCGGTATACGACATTGTCCGAGAAGCCGATGCCGAAGGTATCACGCTCGCCAATGTAAAAGTCGGTACGGAACACCATATCGCGGTTGCGCTTCATTAGCGTCAAGCCGCTATCGTCGGCGAGATTGTCCTCTTTGATCTTGAGAAAACCTTCCCAGATAAGCCGATTGGGGCCGGCCCAACCGAACACCGTATCATCGGGCAATTTGTTGAGATCGACATCATTGAACGGTCCGTAACAATTTTCCGCGTCGCGACTTTGGTGGAAAAGTTCGAAATCGACAAAACGCGGTTTGACGCTGACACCAAAAAAGAATTCGCTGCTGCCGATCCAGTCCATGCCGCGTAGCACCTTCCCCTTCAACAAACGCAGACGAATCCGCACATTGCCATGGAAGAAACGCGTCGCAACCTCATAAGATTCGCGCGCAGTCACCAACGAATCCGAACCACCATGGCACTTGTGGACAAACGTTCTTGGACAGCTTGGCATCTGAGCGTTGGTGATCTTGACTAGACCGTCGCTGCGATTATAGGCACGGCCGCCTTCACCAGCCTGGCTGAACAGCCGATTAAGGAATGAGGCGACACCGATATCGTAGCTCCGATAGTTGGTGCCGACAACGGTCAGCATTCGTTCGGTCGGAAAGTGTTTAGCGAAATTCTTGAACGAGAGATCGAACGATTCGTCGGCTTGCTTATCGGGCGAGAAGACTTCGAGTTCATTGCTTGCGCCGATCGGGAGCCAGCCAATTTGGCTCAGCACCTGAAACGATACGCCCTGGTGCGGAGTGCCTAACGTGACAATCTTGTTGATGTCTGTTTCGGCCTTGCGGCGGGCTCTCGGGTAAGTGATCTGGACGCATTGGCGGGTGATCAATCCACCCAAAGAATGGGCGATGATGTTGACTTTGGTACTTTCGCCATGGACGCATTGGGCAACCGCCTGGATCAGCTCAACCAGCCTTTTGAGAGCCTTGCCATAACGCTCAAGTGTGCGGTCACCGAGATCATAATAGCGCAGCACCCAGATTGTTCGAAGGGGATCGGGCATCTCGGTCAAAAGGCGCTCGGCCATTGCAGCATCCATAATAACGCGATCACCGGCGAAACACTCTTTGGGCATTTTCCTAGTCTTGCCGGCCCGTTCGTGAGCTTGATGTACATCATGCGGGTAATAGCCTATAACATTGGTGGCATCGCGATAGCCGAGTTCCGACTTCATTAGCCGCAAGATAAAGCCTTCGTAAATGTAATTCTCGCCGCGTTTTTGTGGATAAACGGTCCCGACATTGAAACCTTGGTAAGTAAGGGCCTGCTCATCCTCAATATCAAGGCCACCGAAACCGCGAATCAGAATAATAGGTAATGGCTTGCGAGTAACGCTGTCATTCGATGACATAATGTATCTCCTAAAAAGCCGGCATTGTTATCGCACCGGCGTTTGTTGGCGACATTCTTGACGAAATCGGTCAAACAGCCTGCTTTGCCACGAATCCGATAGGAGAGACAGATTGGGCACTGTGAACATGATCGTGCCGAGCCAAATGGTCACACACCCCTTAACTTCCTCGCATTTACAATCTTCATTTCGTTATCTTTGATCACGAAATATAGGTAGTCCCATTGGCGTTGTGCGTCTTCCGGTCGAATTTGTTCATTAATTCGGCTGTCCCTCTATGCTGTCTAGCAAGTAATGATATCGTTTCCGTATATCTTCCATACTTTTGGCATTAGTAGCAACAAAGTGGGCTATTGTCAAATCTATTGTATGACAATCAATCGACGGCCTGTATTAGGCCTCGCAATTTATTTAATTATGGCTATTTTATTTGAATTGCCGCCATTACCCTTAATAAGCCTGATTATGGTGTGTTGTGTTGAGTTATACGTTCTTTTTTATTAACCTTATAATTTCTTTCTCAGAATCTGAAGCTAGCGAAATAAACTTTTTTGCTGTTCTTGAAACGACTCAACACCCTGTATATTAACATTTTGTATAATTGAAAGAAGTTGACTGGCTGCTTTTGACCGATAGCAACCCTAATCAAACAGTGGAATAGTGTAAATTAGTCGTCCCTGAGAAACCAATCAACCAACTGATAACATTAAATAATATTTATATTTTTAGTGATCATTTCGACCGAAGATGGTAAAATAACGTATTATTTTCTGGTCGAAATGATGCTTAAAAATGCTCAAAAAAAGTAGTTCCACCCATCAAACGAACCTATTTGGAACCGACTTGCTTTTGCAGCTTGATCCAAATGACCCACTACTCAAATTATCCACAGCTATTCCCTGGCATCACTTTGAAGAAGCTTTCTCAATTCATTGCCAAAAAACTGTCGGTGCACCGAGTAAACCGATACGTTTGATGGTTGGATTGTTGCTGCTCAAGCAATTGGAGGATCTGAGTGATGAAGCAGTTGTTGTACAGTGGAAGCGCAACCCTTACTACCAGGCTTTTTGTGGCATGAGAGAGTTTCAAAGAGAATTGCCGTGCCACAGTACAGAGTTAGTGCATTTCCGTAAGCGAATTGGTAAAGAAGGGGTTGAGAAGATTTTCCAGATGAGTGTCAGCCTGCATGGCGAGTTGGCGCTGGAAGATGCGGTCAATATTGACACCATGAACCGCTAATAATACAGAGGTAAATGTTGGGTTGCACTAGCCGGCCGGGTTTCCTGGTCCGCTCGCGAAAGACTTTGTGTTTTGTGTTATCGCAGTCATATTTTTCCATCAGATTGATTTTCAATTAGCAATGGTTATTAGCGGTGCCAGAATGAATCACAAGATAGCGAAAATAAAATAACTGTCTATTTCTAATGCTATTTAAGGCTTAAATTAATCATATGATTGGCTGTTTCCATGAAACCGTGCGCATCGTTTATAAAATGCTTTTGTTAGAGGCAGTTTTTCTGTCTGTAAGGGGCGGGTGTTACGCTTGAATGGCCGACTGCTTTCGTTATATACTAACCATACGCACACCGTTAAAAACAATTTTTGATAAGGATATTTTAATAATGAGACTTTCTCTTTTTCTAGCAATCTTGGCAATGTTTATTTTAACTGCCTGTGGAAGGCCAGAACAGGCGCTTCCCGAATCTGAAAAAGAAAATTACGAAAAGATAATGGCAGGTGAGGAAGCGGAAGGGGTTGATCCGCGTCAATAACAATCAAATCCTCGCATAAAAAAAACCGCCATAAAGGGTGGTTTTTTTATGCGCATTCATTGCTTGAATAAGCGAAGTTATTTTAGTTGCTCATATAGTAAATTAAGGATACGATTTGTTGTATTGGCGTTTGTAGGGGTGTTATTTTCAGTCAACACTTTAACATTGCTACTGTTCGCACCCGTTTCACTCACTTGAATATGGTATTTTTCCGCTGTAGGTGCATCGTTTCTGTTCCAGAAAACGAGGCCTGATAAAATCCCATCATCATCGCTGCTTTTATGGCTATCTGCATCGGGATCAACATAGCGTACAAAATACATCCCATCCAGGCGGTTTCGATCTTCGACGGTAAAACCAATACGGTCCAGCGCCAGTCCAACACGACGCCATGAACGATCAAAAGACTCTTTTACTACAAGCACGTCTTTTTGTTCGGGATTAATATACGCCCTTGCCTGGGCCGCCGTATTATTCACCGTCGCCAATTCAAGTTTTGCACGTTCCTCTTCGACGCCAAAACGCAGCATTAAGCGGGATAGCATTTCAGCTTCGAGATCCGGGTCTGCCGGGCGGGGTTGCCAGATTGTGCGTTGGGCGCTACCGCCTTGAATAACTTCATCCATACCGCGATGGCTGATATAAATTTCGGTTGTGCCGCCCTGGCCGCGTTCCAGCCGAGTGCGGAATTTGTCACGTTCAGCAGTCGAGTACAGACTATCCAGAACGGTAGAAAGAATAGTGCGAATAAAATCCTGCGGAATTTTTGCACGGTTCTCGGCCCAGTCTGTTTCCAAGATTCCGGTTTCTGGGTTCTCTATCTTGATCAAGAATCCTAGTTCTTGCCAGAATTCTTTCACGATCGGCCAGACAGTTTCTGGAGGTTGCGGGACAACCAGCCAGCGTTGCGTGCCTGCGCGCTCAATATGAGCACCCTGGTCTGACATAGGCAGCAGTGAAGACGACATCGTAACAGGCTGGTTGCCACGCTCCTGGTTATAGGTAGAAAAAGTTGCATTTGATGAATTGGTGTCAGGAATGTTGTATCGCTCATCAACGTTCGGCGCCATCAAGTCGGGCGGAACGTCCAAAGGCGGTAATTTGCCCGCCGACTTGTAATCAATGGTTTTTTGCTCTGTAAAGAGATGGCAGCCTGTAAGAATTAAGGATGACATTAATACAATGCAAGGTACGAGTTGGCGCTGCCATTTTATATTCGACTTTATATTCATTTAAACGATGTCAATTTCTGCCAGTTTCATTGCTTCCCGGACAAGTTCATGATGCTGATTTGACAATGGAGTTAATGGTAGACGGATATTAGTGCCAATTAAACCCATTTGTGCAACTGCCCATTTAACAGGGATAGGGTTTGCTTCGACAAATAAATCGTGATGCAATCGCAAGAGTTGGTTGTTGATATTTCGAGCGGTTATCAAATCGTTTGCAGAAGCTGCTGCACACATTTCGTGCATTAATTTTGGCGCGACATTCGCAGTAACCGAAATAACGCCATGCCCACCCAGCAATAACATTGCTAATGCACTCTCGTCATCTCCGCTGAAAATGGCGAAATTCTGCGGAGCACGATGCAACAGCTCTGATCCCCGTCCAATGTTGCCCGTTGCATCCTTAATGCCGACGATATTTGGAATTTCGGCCAGTTGCAATGCGGTGTCATTACTGATATCCGCAACGGTCCGGCCTGGTACATTATATAAAATATGCGGAATCTCGACAGCTTCCGCGATTGCTTTATAGTGTTGATACAATCCTTCCTGTGTCGGTTTATTGTAGTATGGCGCTACTGATAAGCAAGCATCGACCCCTGCATTCTTGGCAAAAACAGATAAGTCAATTGCCTCACGAGTAGAATTCGCGCCAGTGCCAGCGATGATCGGTATGCGTCCGGCGGCATGATCGACTGCTGTTCGCATCAGCAAATGATGTTCGTCGAAATCTACAGTGGGAGATTCGCCAGTTGTTCCGGCCACCACAATTCCATCCGTCTTCTGCGCGATATGAAAATCAATCAGCGCACGATAGCTTGCCAGATCCAGACCTCCATCTTCATCCATCGGTGTGACAAGCGCAACCAGACTACCTTTAAGCATGAGATTGTTTACCAAGTACAAAACAGTATTTTACCTTAATCGTGTACGTTTCAAGCACATTATCCATCTAAATGTGGCTGTTTATCTTTATCAGCCGCCATTATTGTTTAGCAAATGACATCGCACCATTACTAAAGTCTACCTGAATGGTATCCTTGGCGGCGAATTTTCCTTCAAGGATATGCTTCGCCAGCGGATTCTCAATTTGTGTCTGAATCGCGCGTTTCAACGGTCGCGCACCGAATACAGGATCAAAACCTGCTCGAGCCAGTTCGGTCAAAGCAGCATCTGATACCTGCAGCTCGATTTCCATCTTGGCCAGGCGAGATTCTAAATATTGTAATTGAATCTGCGTAATCGATTTGATATGTTTCTCATCCAAGGAATGGAAAACAACGACCTCATCAATACGATTGATAAATTCGGGGCGGAAATGCGTTTTCACTTCACCCATTACCGCTTGTTTAATCGCCTGATAATCGTTGCCGGACATAACTTGAATCATTTGCGAGCCTAAATTTGACGTCATGACAATCACGGTATTTTTAAAGTCCACCGTACGGCCTTGTCCATCCGTCATACGTCCGTCATCGAGCACCTGAAGCAGAACATTAAACACGTCAGGATGTGCTTTTTCTATTTCGTCAAGCAATATCACAGAATAAGGTTTTCGGCGTACGATTTCGGTGAGGTACCCGCCTTCTTCATAACCAACATATCCGGGTGGCGCGCCTATCAGCCGCGCCACAGAGTGTTTCTCCATGAACTCCGACATATCTACACGTACCAGGTGATCTTCCGAGTCAAATAAGAATGACGCCAGGGTCTTGCATAATTCGGTTTTACCCACCCCGGTAGGGCCAAGAAACAGGAATGAGCCGTACGGGCGGTTAGGGTCGGAAAGCCCGGCGCGTGAACGGCGAATCGCATCAGATACCAGTCGTACTGCTTCATCCTGACCGATAACACGCTGGTGTAGTGTTTGTTCCATCAGTAGAAGTTTCTCACGCTCGCCCTGCATCATTTTTGACACAGGAATTCCCGTGGCACGCGAGACCACTTCGGCAATTTCTTCCGCGCCAACCTGTGTACGGAACAGCTTGGGTTTGTTTTCTTCCGCCTGCTGTTCGGTTGATTCGGTCTGTTGAATTTGTTCGGCAAGCTGGGTTTCTAGCTGCGGAATACGTTCGTACTGTAATTTGGAAGCCGTTTCCAAATCGCCTTTACGTTTTGCGATTTCAACTTCATTTCTAAGCTTCTCCAGTTCTTCTTTGATCTGCTGAGAGCCTTGTGCGCGGGATTTTTCAGCTTTCAGAATTTCTTCCAGATCAGCGTACTCGCGTTCGAGCCTGTTTATTTCTTCTTCCAGCAGCCCAAGGCGTTTTTGCGAGGCTTCATCCTTTTCTCGTTTAATTGCTTCACGCTCGATTTTGAGTTGAATCAGTCGACGATCGAGCTTGTCCATCACTTCCGGCTTCGAATCTCTTTCCATACGGATCCGTGCGGCAGCCTCATCAACCAAATCAATGGCTTTATCCGGCAAGAAACGATCGGTAATATAACGATTCGACAACTCAGCGGCCGCAACAATGGCTGGATCAGTGATGTCAACACCGTGATGGACTTCGTATTTTTCCTGCAAGCCACGCAGGATCGCAATCGTTGCCTCCACAGTAGGTTCGTCGACCAGGACTTTTTGGAATCGCCGTTCCAGCGCCGCATCTTTTTCAATGTACTTACGATACTCGTCCAGGGTCGTTGCGCCCACACAATGCAATTCTCCGCGCGCGAGTGCAGGCTTCAGCATGTTGCCAGCATCGATTGCACCCTCTGCTTTGCCAGCGCCCACCATGGTATGCATTTCATCAATAAACAAAATAATGTTGCCTTCTTCCTGGGCGATTTCTTTTAGGACTGCTTTAAGCCGTTCCTCGAATTCACCACGAAATTTGGCGCCCGCCAATAATGCGGCCATATCAAGTGATAACACCCGCTTATTTTTAAGACTCTCCGGTACCTCGTCATTCACGATCCGTTGCGCAAGTCCCTCTACAATGGCGGTTTTGCCAACACCAGGTTCGCCAATCAGGACTGGATTGTTCTTGGTGCGTCGCTGTAGCACCTGAATGGTGCGGCGAATTTCATCGTCACGACCGATAACTGGATCGAGCTTGCCCGTACGTGCACGTGCAGTAAGATCCAGCGTGAATTTTTTTAAGGACTCACGGCTGCTTTCCGCTTCCGCGCTTGCCACATTCTCGCCACCACGAACTGTATGGATAGCGTGTTCAAGTGCCGCCCGGTTGGCGCCATGTTCTTTAAGCAGTCTGCCGGTTTCACCTTTATCCTCAAGGATTGCTAACAGAAACATTTCAGAAGCAATAAATTGATCGCTACGTTTCTGTGCCGCCTTATCTGCAAGGTTAAGCATATTGCCAAGGTCACGTGAGATACTGACTTCGCCGGCTGTGCCCGCGACTTTGGGCAGGCGCTCAATGCTTTGTTTTAATTTGTCGCGCAGCGGCGCAATATTGGCGCCAGATTGTTGCAACAAAGAAGCAGTGCCGCCATCATCCTGCTGCAACAGAGCAAGAAGCAGGTGCTGCGGTTCGATATACGGATTATCCTGACCAACAGCCATACTCTGTGCATCGGCGAGCGCCTGCTGGAATTTAGTTGTTAATTTGTCAAAGCGCATGGATTTTTTTCATAAAAGTTAATTGATTTGCTACATGGGGGAAGCAGGATAAAATTTCAAGAGTGCATCGTATTTATTGGCAAGGCGCTGTTAGGATCTATCAGTCATCACGTGCATTTCGCTTCTGGGTAGGCGTACATAACGTTGAGCGCGATGATTTTCCCCGCAGTTTCAACAATTCGCACATGTTCTCGCCTAAATTCGCGTGTATGGCAAAATCCCGCCTTTGCCCGGTTTTGTTCCCTGGGAAAGTTTTATTTCAAATGCTTTAAAAATTTCGCCAAGCTGCTTAGCGCGTTTTGGCGAAAAGTTGCCGCTTTCGTCGCGGATACCATACTTGCCAGTGTCACAGTTCGCATAATGAGATCGCAATCGCCTGCTTGATGGTAGGGCGCGAGTCCGCCTTCTCCTGTAATTTAGCCGGCACCCGGACTTCGCCGCACCCAGTGATAAGAACCGGATTGCTGGCGCAGAAAGTGCGCCATAACTCATGCCGCTGATATTGATGGTGGATCTGGCCTAAAAGGTTTTTTTGCAATATTCTTTGCCAATAGAAAGTGATGGGGTAGGTAGCGGGTCTTCTTCCTGTATCGGGAAGGCAGCCTTTACAAAAATAATCGAACCTGGTTCACGTAAAGCATGCGTGGTGCCAAACCCAACCATACTGCCTTTATGTTTCGATTGTCTGTAAATCCATTATGTTAAACATATTTCCCTCTTTACGCTTGAAAATGGTGGTTTTAAGTTGAGGAAGATTCATGGTATTAATGTATAGTAAATGATTATTTTGAGTATTTCATGAGCTTAGCAAATGCAATCAGTTCGAATGTAAAACTAGCGCTGGCCGAAGATGTTGGAGCGGGGGATCTCACCGCTTTATTGGTTCCTTGCGAAAAAAAATTGAAAGCGACGGTTGTCAGCCGTGAGGACACAATTTTATGTGGCACCCAATGGTTTGAAACATGTTTTTTGCAACTGGCTCCCGATACCAGAATTCACTGGTTTGCCGAAGATGGTGATGTAGTGTATGCGGAGCAAAAAATATGTGAAGTTTCTGGACACGCACGCCCGTTATTAACCGCGGAACGCACAGCGCTGAATTTTTTGCAGACATTGTCCGCCGTCGCCGCGCTTACCCGGCGGTATGTGGATGCAATATCAGGAACAAAGGCAGTTATCGTTGATACGCGCAAGACGTTGCCAGGTTTACGCATTGCACAGAAATATGCGGTCAAATGTGGGGGCGGCATTAACCATCGTTATGGCCTGTATGATGGCATTCTCATCAAAGAAAATCATATCATCGCAGCCGGGGGTATTAAACAGGCCCTGATGTGTGCGCAAAAAATCGTGCCATCCGGTAGTTTTATTCAAATTGAAGTGGAGACGTTTGATGAATTGCGTGCTGCACTTGCAGCGGGTGCAGAAATGGTGCTGTTGGATAATTTCAGCCTTGATAATATGCGTGAAGCGGTTGTTCTGACCAGGCAGTTAGCGGGTAAGAATGTCGTGCTGGAGGCATCTGGGAACATTACATTGAATAATGTCTGTGCTGTCGCAGATACGGGTATCGATAGAATTTCTATTGGCAGTCTTACAAAAGATATCAAGGCCGTTGATTATTCTATGCGGTTCTTAGGGTCCTCGGTTTTGTGAATAATTGGTTAATTTCAGGGCAGGTATCGTTTTGATAATATCTAAACGAAGCGCTGCTGTATTGCTAATAACTTTTCAAGTTCTTTAGGCGGCAGAGGCTTCGAAAAAAAATAGCCTTGACCATAATCACAGCCAGCGGCAAGTAACAAGTCCCTTTGCTGCATTGTTTCTATTCCTTCGGCAATTACTTTCAGTCCTAATTTGTGCGCCATGACGATGATCGCTTCTGATAGTATCATATCGTCAGATTCGTCTGTCAGGTTACGAATAAAGGATTGATCGATTTTTAGATAATCAATATCGAATTTTTTAAGATATGACAAAGATGAATAACCGGTTCCAAAATCATCGATCGAAACCTGAATGCCGGCATCTCGCAGCAGGAGTAACTGATGGGTTACATTTGTATTCGTGTCAAGGAGCAATCCTTCAGTAATTTCCAGCTCAATACTTTGACCAGGCAATCCAAGTTGATGAAGATGATTGAACCAAGTATTCAGATCACAGTTTTGATTATGGAATTGTATCGGAGAAACATTAATGCTGATCTGGAACGATGTCTGGCTTGTTGAACGCCATTTTTTCGCATGATCCGTCACTTGGCGAAATATCCAGTCACCGATACTGATTATCATGCCGGTTTCTTCAGCGACAGGAATAAACTCAGCGGGACTAATCACGCCATGTGTCGGATGGTGCCAGCGTATCAGCGCTTCCGCTTTGCGGATTGTGCCTGTGGATAGCTCCACAATCGGCTGATAATATACCTGGAACTGGTTATTGGATAAGGCATTGTGCAAGTCATCGATAAGTCGCCACCTGGCCTGCGCTGATTTCTGCATCGACGGGGTAAAATAGGAGAAACAATTGCGCCCTCGTTTTTTGGAGGCATACATTGCCTGGTCAGCATTCCTGAGCAGTGTATCCATGTCGTTGCCGTTTTCTGGATACAGAGCGATACCAATACTGGACGATACATACGCAACTTCGTTGTTGATCTGAAACGGTTCGGCCAGTTTAGCTAGAATCTTGTGAGCGACGCGTTCGACGATTTTGGGGTTTTCAAGCTCATATAGAATCACAATAAACTCATCGCCACCCAGGCGTGCAATGAAGTCAGTTTCACGCACACAGCTATTCAAGCGCTTGGCTGCATCTTGAAGCAAAATATCCCCGGTGCCGTGACCATAGGTATCATTAACCTGCTTGAAGTGGTCGAGGTCAAATATCATCAGGGCGAAGGGTAGTCCGGAACGTTTGGTTTTTTTTATTCCTTGTTCTAACCGATTCTGAAACATACGGCGGTTCGGCAGACCCGTCAATGCATCAAAGTTGGCTTGTTGCCAGATCAGCGCTTCACTTTTTTCCTTGGCTTCGTCAATTTGTTTACGTTCCAGCCATACTTGCAGATCATTTGCAATTGCATTAATAAGATTTTGCTCGTCGGGTATCTGAAACGGTTTGTTTTCAGTGTAGAATACCTGCAACTCGCCACAGATCTCGTTGTTAGTCATAATCTCTGCATGCAGTCTATGTGATAAGCCTTCTCGATAATTTTCGGAAGTTAATTTTTTGTCTGCCAATTGAATTGCAACAGCTGTCAATTCAGGAAACTGCATGGCAGGAATGATGTGGCCAATAATTTTTTGACAAAACTCCTTGGTCGATAATTGCTTCAGCATGTCGTGACGAATCGCATAAAGGCAGTGGGTTTCTTTTAAGCGTTCTTTGAGTGCGACTTCCTTTTGTTTTTGCGCCGTAATATCGACATTAACCGATATAAAACGGGTAATTTTTCCAGTACGATCTTTAAGTGGCACGATTGTCGAATTTACCCAATATAAGCGACCTCGCTTGTTTCGGTTGCAGACTTCTTGCTGCCAGGTGCTGCCATGCGTTATCGCTGTCCACATTTCCGTGAAAAAACTATCAGGATGTGTGCCGGAATTGAGTATGCGATAATTTTTTCCCAGCAATTCATTTTTCCTGTAACCGGTGATTTCACAGAATTTATCGTTGACCTGAATGATGCATCCGGCATGATCGGAGACAGAGACGAGCGCAAGTTGGCCAATAGCCAATAGATAGGTATACAGTTCAGTCGAAATTTTCTCTGCATTTTCCTTGGCACTCAATAAAGCCAGTTCTGTGTCATGACGTTTGGTAATATCATAGTTAATGCCGACCATTCGTACTGGATGCCCGCCCGCATCCCGGATGGTTCTGGCAGCAGCTGCAATAAAATGTACAGAGTTATCCGGCCGGTGAATACGAAATTCTGTTTCATACTCTTGTTCACCCTTTAGTGCAGCTTTTATCATGGCACTGTTTTGTTCGATATCTTCTGGAACAATGCATTTTTCCCAAGCATCATATGTATTATCAAAGTTTTCTTTATTGATGCCATACAGGTAACACATCTGGTCATCCCAAAATAAGCTGTTGCTGGTGACGTCCCATTCCCATATACCGATACCTGCATTGCTAGTTGCCAGCGCCAGACGTTCGGCTAACTGCTGATATCTTTCTTCGGCCTGCTTGCGCATGGTAATATCTTTTTCTAATTGATGATTAATCTGCCTGAGCTGCATCATTTTGTCTTCTAATTTTTTGACGAGCACTTCATGGTAAGTCAAGAAGAGCATTTTGTTATTATTATGCGTTAGCTCGCTGCGGCTGTTGCTGGTCAGAAGTTTCTTAATTTGGGAAATAAGTAATTCTGATTTCTCAGATTTTGAGATAAATACATCTGCACCAATATCCAGTGCAAGCTGTTGGTCCTTTTTTTGCAAGTAAGTGGCTGAATAGACGATGAAACGAATTGATCTTAGTTTTTCGTCTTTTTTCCAATACCATAGTAACGTGTAGCCATCCATTACAGGCATTAACAAGTCTGAGATAACGAGATCGGGGGGGGTAAGCCGGGCTTTTTCCAGTGCTTCCTTTCCATTGATGGCTTCTGTTACCTGGTAACCATTTTCCAGGAGCAGCTTGCGAAGTTTATGCCGTTGACTTTCCTCGTCATCAACAATCAGAATGTAAGCTGTGGCGGATTTCATCGAGGATAAAAATGTCTTGGATTCCCTGAGTGAAAAAAACCCTGAATCCTATTCTTTTTCCATCGTATCAATAAATGCATTCGCTTCATTAATGGACTCTTCCATTGAAATGATTAACGCGGATACATCTGATTCAATAGTCCGCAATTCTCCTTTTAATGATGTGATAGCCCGGGCATTGAGGTTATGCTTGAGGAACATCACCTGATCTTTGAATACGCGCAGTACAGGTTCGATTTTAGCTTCAGCGTTTTTCATTGAAGCGATAAGCTGCCGGTAATGTTTTTTTGTGCCGCTCAGTTTTTGTTGGCTGCTGCGTTTAAGTGAAGTATTACTGTACTGCGTAATTTCTTCTTCCCATTCCGCAAATAAGGCTTCTGCAACCTCCTCTATATCCGCAATACGCTCGTTGATTTCTTCGGCTTTGTCAACACTTGCTTCATATTCATCGTTTAACTTATTGTAAACGGTTTCAAGATCGCCTCCCTGGAAATTGGTGGCAGCCGTAAACTGCTCCAGTGCCGACTTGAACTGTTCCTTAGTTTCTTCCTGTGTATCCCGTGCCTTTTCAACACGATAAACCATGACATCGCGTTTAGGAATGCCAATTTTTTCTAGGCCGTCGTAATACATGGTCGTACAAGCTGCCAATACAAAAAAAGTGGCCAGAATGAGTAGGCGTTGTGGATAGTACATGGATAGCTCCTAGTGAGAAAATTTTTGGCAAACATCGATTTTTATAATGAAACCAAAAATTATATTAATTTTGCAGTAAATTATATGTCAAGAACAGGAGAGATTCTCAACGTAATACGCCACGACGAATCAGTTGCCACATGATTTTGTATCCCCAAAGCACGGGGTGGCGGCGCAGCATTGGGGTGATTTCAACTTGAATACCTGTGTGACGTTCAATCTTCCACGCCGCATAATCTAAGCAATCCCGAAAAGTAATGGTTGCTTTTGTTAAGCGCAAGATGGAAAGGATGCGCCCCTGCCAGCGCCGGAGACGCCAGCGCCTTGCCGCGCGACGGCGCTCAGCGGCACTGACAAGGCAGTGATAATGCCCATTCGGCAGCGCTTCCAGTATTGCGCTTAATGCGGGTCGGGCAGCGGTTGTCAACTGTGTATAATCATCCAGGTTACGCTGTACCAGGTAGCGGGCACGCGTTTTCTTCTCTGGGCGTAATTCTGCTGCGTAAGTTAGCGTTAAGCCGTGCGTCCATATTTCTTCCACATTGACTTCACAAGAATTGTCGAGGGCGGCCGCACTGGTTTTGAGGAAAGTTATTACGGCATATGCAAGGATTTTATGAATATGCTGGCGACTTGATTCATTCCGCACATAGAGTAGGCGTGACGGTTGAGCGAAGCGCGCCCAGATATAAGGGTGAAACCAATGACGGGCGCCTTGTTCAAAATCAGCCATAGAAATAACTGCGTATTTTGCGCGTAACGTTCTTTCCTGGCTGGGCACTTCAAGATAAAACACATTGGGCGCCAGCCATGCATTGAGCAGGGCTAAATGGCGTTTAGAGTAGGCATGGCGGTAATTATCGACGACCACATAGAGATCAGCGATGCCGTCATCGAGGCTGCAGGAATGCAGGCAAGACCCGTAAAGTAAAACAGCGTCAAGTGAATCACCAAAGCGTGCAGTCAGCGCTTCAGCCAGATTTGTAAAGTCTTTTGATACAGAGTTGCCACTCTGCAATGCCACCGCTGTCATCAATTCAGCAGGTGGTATTTGTGCGGAAACGGGTATATTGTTTGCCATTATTCTCTGATTAGATGACTAAGAAGGTGACGGGATCAGTTGCGGAAATACGTAACGGGCCATTCCGGATGGTCGCTCGATAAAGCTCACCATCGACAATATATTCGTCGTCCATCATTAATTCAATACTGGTGACATTCTGGCTGTGATATCCATTCTGTTCTTTAAGTCTGTCGCCATGTCCGGATAGTAGTGGCCACAATGAACGCCAGAGATGTCTGCGTTGTTGATCCACCATCGTGACATGAAGGGGTGCGGATTCTTTTCCCCAGTAAGGGCGAATGCCAAGTAACAGACAGTCCAATGCACTGACGAGCGCAAACAGACAGGTTTTGTTGCGGACTTTTCCGTTTGCATCAGTCATCTTGATATCGGCGGGTGCCCATTCATTTTGGTGTTGCCCAAGTAACATGCCGGCAAGAGAACGTAACATGATAAACAGGGTGAATATTCCACCCGTAATGCCCAATTGCTTGACGTTGCTTCTGGAGAATTTTACCCCGCGCGCTATGAGTCCGGCACCAAAGAATAAGCCGTAATTTTTTTTGGTGCCCGTTTGCTCAATGCATAATACAGGGCGCCTAACCAAAGATGAAGTAAGTGATTGTGATTGTGACAGTAAGTTGCTGAGTTGCTGTAAGGCGCGTTCCGGTTTTCCGCGAATACCCAGTTCAAGGGATGTCATGTTGGTTGTGCCACCTGCGATAATGGCCAGAATTGGCCATTTCTCAGGTGAGCGGGCCGTAAACAAAAGATCCAGTATTGCATGGATCGTCCCATCCCCGCCGATAATCACCAGCAAATTGATTTCGGCTTGTAGCAGACTATTTATCGATGCTTTGAACTCGGGCCAATTGGTTGCTTCCTGATAAATAGCGTGAGGAATGACTGTTAGCATTTGTTTAATGGCTTTTTTTCGTTTACGCGCTTGCCCGCCCAGCGGATTGAAAAGTATGCCAGTTCGGTGTACACCGGTTTCTAGGACATCAATACGCGTTTGATTTGCCATTAAATTAAGAACGAATCGGTGCGCGGGTAAAAATTTTCACTGCCAGTATTTTTCTGTCGCGACCAGGATCAATATCGGTTAGCCAGGATTTTAATGGGCCCTGGCGGATCCGGGTGTGTGTGGCTGCGGTCAGACGTCCAATCAGCACAAGTGTCGAGATTAGATGCCATGCGACGACTAATATGAAACCAATATCTGGCCGGTTAATCATCCAGCCAAAGGTCAACAATATCAGGTTGGGATTTCGCCGGGCGGTAATCAACCGGTTAAATGAATCCATTTGCCGCCAGATGAAAATATCGAATGGCGCCAGCCAGAGCAGGAATGCGCCTTCACACAAACGGCCACCAATATAGCCAAATAACATGATCCACAGTAAGATCGATACATCAGTGATGGGCGTTGCGGTAGCGGCTAACCCGATTCCCCAGGCCCAATACCATAGCGGGGGATGAATAAGATCCAATCCATGATCCAATACGTCTCCCAATCGGCTGGCGGTAATCGTGACACGCGCCAATTTTCCATCCACCGTGTCCAGGAAAGTCATCATCCAGCCCATTATCAGGCCGATGCCATAAAAACCGAACCAGAAAGCGACACCAGTCAGGATAGCCAAAACAAGGCTTGCCAGCGTGACGTGGTTTGGCTGCCAGCCATAACGAACGCATAATTTCGTGAACCAAAAAGCGGGTATTGGCCAAAGCCATTTGGTCACCAGGTCAGTGACGCCTTTATACGACCCGGCAAACAGTTCTGATTCTAAGGTTTTGCGATTTTTTTTGCTGATCGGTAAGACGTAAGGTGTGTCCTTTTTTTTCAGATTCTGCTGGAAGCCCAGACTTAAGTCTTGAATAGTGTAGCGTGGTAAAGTTGAAAATGTCCTGTTGTCATTATGCGCGAGTCCCGACAGTACGCCGTGAACCCTGTTACCAACCGTTCTAACAGCGACTGGAATATTTTTGTCGTTGTATAGAACCATATTCGATTGTAAATCAAGTAATGACGCCAACACCCTGGATTCATATAGATAACTTGCGTTTAAAAGTAATGCAGATGCTTGGCCGGGGATTTTTTCAGGATCGTTAACCAGGGTAATTGACTGCTTGGAAGTCCCGATCATACGCTGTAAACGTTCGCGGCCACTTAATCCCCAAAGATCGGTTTCGCTATCACCGATAATATAAATATAGGTTTTTTTCGACATGCAAGAAGTTGTTATTGATGTTTAAAAAGTTGCGGCCCAGTGGCGGCAATCTCGGATTTAACCACAAGTAGATACCGCTCAGCTTACAACAGATATTAGTTCATCGCTAGCATGGCGTGTTATCGCCAGCAAGTCTATGTTTTTTTATTGACAATAGCGTTTACTCGCGTCTGTGTCTAATCCTGCCACAATTCATTGACTGCATTTTTCATAAAATCTCTCGTATAGTAATCGTTATCGATGATAATTTTATTCCAAACTACGATATCCAGGTCAATTGTTCTGGGTCCAAATTTCGGGAGGGTGCGATCCCTGCCAAGTTTGTCTTCTATTTTCTTTAGATAATTAAATAAACTATCACGCGAAAGGGCAGTGCGGATTCTGACAGCGCCATTAATGAAATCATCCTGGTCGGTTATGCCGATTGGCGCCGTTTTTACCCATGAGGAAATGGCTATTATTTCGACTTGCTGTTTCAGAAGAGCCAGTGATTCAGGAATATTATTTTCCGGATTGATGTTTGAACCGATACCGATGATGCAATCATTCATTCTGCGGCAACAGTTGAACGGTGGTTAAAACGCTCTGCCTTTTGATTTTGGCGCAGGACGCGATAAAAATGAATCGTAAGGTTATTTATAATATAAAGAAAAGTGATGATATTAATAGGCATGATTAACTGTGTGTTTTTGGTATTTTTGTGTTATTCGCCCGGTGTGTGAGTTTGCAGGCTCAGTAAAACTATAGGCTAATTATTAAATTGTTTGGTTTCTTTCGGCATGCAAGTCAATGGTTGTTGCCGGGATTAGATCTTAATGCTTCTAATTCAATTGAAACCGACTCGGCAAATCGTAATGCGTGTGGTTTATCAACTTCTACTTTGGCGAAACGAACATTTTTATTGGCCATGATTTCATCCAGAATGGACTGCGTCAGTTTTTCAAGCATTTTAAATTTTTTGTCCTGTACCAGGGCGATTACTTGTTTAGTGATGGTTCGATAATTGTATGAACCATCAATAGCGTCTTTTATAATTGCGTTGTTATGGTCAACATCAATTGTCATATTAATGATGACATCTTGCCTATTCGTTAACTCTTCTTCCTTGAAGCCAATGTAAGTTCGCAATAATAAATTTTTAATACGGATAATTGCCATAATTCAAGAAGATAATTTTATTATATTCAGATGGTGACTTCGGAAATATATTTTACTCATGACAGGACTCCGACGGATTAAAAAATACGCCGCAGCCATTGCATGGCCAATAGAATCATAAGTAAACCAGGGCAAAGTGCAGTGAGTGCGGGATTTAATTGATATAGCAGGCCTGCATTCGCAATAATTTGATCCAATAAATAGACGACAATTCCGGTAATGGCGGCAAAAACCAGCTTATTGGCAAGACCCGAGCGAATAGATCCGAAAATAAATGGAATAGCAAGCAGGAGCATCGCGATCGTCATGATCGCGCTGCCAGCTTTTCGCCATAAGGCCAACGCGTAGGAATCTGCTTCCTGGCCGGTTGTGCGCAGAAACTCTATATGTCGGAATAGCTCGGTGGGAGACAGGCTTTCGGGTGGTTTTGTCAAGGTTGCGATGTCTTCCGGACTCAGAAATGATTTCCAATTCACTGAGTCGGCACTGGTAGCGTAAATATGTTGGTTGGAAAAGGTTCTGACGGTGACATTAGTTAGCTTCCAGAAATCATTACTGACGATGTCGGCATATTCAGCATGCACGTGCGCCAGCAGGTGACTGTTTTTATCGAAATGTAAAATTTCGATATCGCTTGCTTTCTTGGCATGCTGCATTTCACCAATTCGCAGGATATTCCGTTCATTTCGGCTCCAGATCCCAAGATTCCAGCCCAATTCGGCGCTTTGCCCCAGCGCGACCGCCCGAAAAGAAATTGCTTTTTGTTGTAACTGGGGCGCAACAAACTGTTCCAGCGCCGCAATAAAAACCAGCAGTAATAATCCGACGCTAAGCGGTACAAAGCTGATACGAGTCGGAGAAAGGCCCGCGACGCGGAACGCAACCAGTTCTGAATTTACTGCCAGTTTCCCCAAAGCTGCAACAGTCCCCAGTAAAGCGATGAACGGTGCTATCTGAATAAATCTTCGTGGCAGCAGCATTGCAGTATAAATAAATGCGTCTTGGACACGGTATGTTCCTTTACCTGCATCATCAAGTTGATCCAATAAATCAAAGAAACTGAATAATGGCAAAAGAACAGCGGTGGCGATGATCAGGCCAATAAAAATTTGCGTGGCAATGTAACGATGAATGATAGTCACTGGCGTGATAATTTTGTTCTGATTGATTCTGATAACAGCAGCCCGACAGCGGTCAGGATTAATATATATAACCACCAAATGCCGGGTAAACTACCAACTACGCCCTGTTCTACCCATGTTTGCGCCAATCCGCTCAAGTTGTAATAAATTGCAAAAACGATTGCCGCAACAAAATAGGTTCTATCCCCCTTATCCTGACGCGGGGCGGTGCGAATAAATGATGCGGCGATGAGAGCGAGTAAAATTGTCGCGACAGGACGGGATAGCCGCCATTGAAGTTCAGCAATTTCCCGGGGCTGGTCTGAATCCCATAGCTGTGCTGTTGTGGCGGCTTTGCGTCGATAATTCACTTCATTATCGTTATCAGGAAAAAAAGTCAGTTTTTCAAATTTAATGACGCTGTCTTTTTTTGCGGCGTGTGTCAGTTCAAAAATATGACCTTCATATAATTGGATTCGCGGCCGCTGCTGAAGTGTGACTTGTGGCTGCCGGGCTTCTTTGGCGATTACTATCTCGCTGCTGTTCTCCTTTTTTATATAATGGAATATATTTTCCATTTCTTTGTCTGCTTCGTCTTTTTTTTGTACGTAAATTACTCTACCGCTCACCTCGCTGCCATAGAAACGTCCTGCCTGGAACCGGTTGGTGTTTAATTCGGCTTCTGCCTGGGCATCGAGAATATAGCTCTCAGCATATGCCCAGGGACGGGCGTAAATGGAAAGCATGCCGCTAATAATACCGACAGGAATAGCAATCATCAGCACAATATATATGATACGGTTCCTGCTAACACCCACAGCACGCAGCACATTAATTTCCTGATCTTTGTTTAATCGGCTTAGCCCGATAATGATCGCAACATAGAGCGCGATCGGTACCAGCACTTCAAGCGCAATCAACGTCTTGAGTAGCACCAGCTTAATCATCGCGGCAAAGCCAAGCGATTCTGTAATCGCGCCCGCGAGAAATCGGGCGCTGCTAAAGCTGGCAAAGAGTCCCGCCAGTATTGTGATGACCACTGTAAACGGGATCAAAACTTCGCGCGTGATGTATCGTTCTATTATGTTCATAAAACCGGCGTTATCGATTCAAACATTCAGGGTGAGAATTTTTGGTGTGATTTTATTTTGCGGTTTTGTGCTTAATGTAATCAGATGGCGTGGTCTTAGCGAGGATAGTCTCAGCAAGCAACAAATCCTCAACTTTATCGACATCTATTCCTGCCTGTGGAAAAGGCAACATAATCGCTTGCACGTGAATGCCTGTTTTTTTGGTAACGGAACTTAGCGCCTGTTCAAGGGTCAGGAATCCAAGCAAATACCTGAGTACAGTCCAGGGACCAAGAATTTGTGCAATTAAACGCCACGGACGCTTGCGCATATCTTCTGCCTGTCGCCAACGTGTAACCAATTTTCGCCCATGCTGTTTGAATGTATAAAGATTGCAGCCGCAGAAGTCACCGTTGCGGAATTTTGTGACGGTACGCTTGGTGTTTGGAAAGGCGGCAACGATATTCTCATGGTTGACAAGCCCAATCGTCGCATCGCACTTTGCTGACGAAGAGGCCGCTAAAAAATATTGCAGAATTTCAGGCGTTATCAATGCGTGATCTGCGGTTGTTAGCAATATTGGTGTATCAAGTTCTACAAGTTCGAAACCTTTTTCAGCGCTACGGCTGGGCGAATCAAGATTTGGCAGCCAGGTAATCCGTCCGGTCTCGATTCGTTGTTTTAATTCCGGACAATCAGGTATTACAGATTGAGGCGGTCCGCATATTGTTATCGACTTCACATGGTCACTGGCTTCAAGCGCATCCAGTACGCGGATAATCATCGGGGTGCCGCAAACGGGTGCAATCGTTTTGCAGGCCGCTCCCGTGTGCTGGGTAATCGGGTCGTTTGCAGTACGGTCGGCCGCAAGCACCACTGCAGCAAATTGATTTGTGTGCTTCATTTTAAATCTAGCAAATTATAGTTATTGGTGATTATTCGGCTGCTATTTCATCATTTTTTATTGCAGTGTTTTGGTATAAATACGGTAACGCTTGTACTGTTTACTGCCAATGCTGTCCAGCATTCCGCGCATTGCCTTGTTATCTTCAAGTATCCATGACATTTCAACTTCCTTAATCCCCCTGTTAAGGCCAATTCGCCGTGGTGCGTCAATCACCATGAAGGCTAATGCCATGCCAAGCGGTGTATGATGAAATTGCTTGCGAACGCCCATTAATGGTATTCGGGCCGTATGAATTTCTCGTAATTTTATTTTTTTCATCAGTTTTAGCCAGCCAAAAGGGAATAATCTGCCATTCAGTTCCGTAAATACTTCATTGAAATTAGGAAGTGCCACCATAAACGCTGCGGGTATATTATTAACTTCAGCGATCTGGATGAAGTCATCCGGCACCAACAAGCGAAGACTTTTGCCAAGCTCGGCAAACTCAGCTTCAGTAAAAGGAACAAATCCCCAGTTTTCAGACCATGCATCATTAAAAATATTCCGTAATATTTCAATTTCTTCATAAAACTTTTTGTGGTTGAGCGGCCTTAGGCGAACCTGGCTTGAAAATTTCCGGATAAGTGCACGCATTACACGCGGCGCTTCAAAATCAACATTGACCCGATAAGCCAACAGGTCTTTGGCCGGCTGATAACCGTTCGATTCAAGTAAGACGTTATACCACCGGGGGGAATGTGGCATCATGATGACAGGCGGCGAATCAAACCCTTCCACAAGAACGCCGCATTCCTGATTAATAGAGAGGTTGAACGGCCCGCTGATATGCCGGGTGCGCCGTGCGGCCAACCATGCTTCTGCATGAAGCAGGAGTGCTGAAAATACGGCTGGGTCATTGATGCATTCCAACGCGCCAAAATGACCGGTATCTGCGCCATAGCGCTGGCGGTGAAGGGTATCTATTTGTGCGCTGATTCTTCCTACCGGCTGATTATTGTTGTAAGCAACCCAGGCCTGCCACTCTCCATGTTTTAAAAAAGGGTTAAATCTGGAATAATGCAAGCGTTGTTCCAGGCGTAACGGCGGTATCCACTGCGGAATGTTCGAGTAAACGCGCCACGGCACATCAATAAAATTCCCCATTTCTCGACGAGAAGTTACCGGGCGTACTGTCAATGATGCGTTATTTGTTTCCTTCCTATTTGCGTTCATGGCGTATTATAGCCGTTTAAGACAGCTAAATTATACGCAGCGCAGTTTATATGTTGGGGAATAATACGCACAGATTTCGCTGCATTGATAAAGAAACCCGCAAAAAGTATGCGACTACGCCGGGGAAACTCCGGGTAAACAGCGGCTAACGGTGCCAAAAAGAAGAGATGTGAGAATCACATTTTTAATATCAGGATGCTGGACTGCAATTAATGCGTGGAACGCTTCATGGAATGATGAGTGCGCGCCTGTTGACGTTTAAGCGAAAGAAGATGACTCCGATTCAAGTCAAACATGGGCGCGAGATATCTATGTTCCATGTTTTTATGGTGCAAAAGATTTTAGGGCTTTTTTGTGTACTGCAGAAGATTAGAAACAAGCGTGCAAAAAACCTCTTTTGGGTGTGGTTCGGTCCCCGGAGATTGATCGGCTTCGGCTAATTTTTCGTCAGTTATTTCAAAGCAAAAATCATGGAACTTGTTCCAGTCTTCGTTGTATCGAAGCAGATCTTCCTGAGGAATAAATAATCGCAACGTTGCAAAATTTTCCTGCATTTCAGGTAATCTGTCGCAAAGATATTTGTTAACATTTTCAGGCCAGTTAATGGGTCTTGGATACATGCCTGCGAGTTCTGTTTCCAGGATATCGCGAAAATTTTCAATAGCGTCCAACCGCCGTCTGCGGTTAACGACGCCGACACCTAAGGAAAAAATTCCTATGACGCCAAATATAAGAAAAGGCCATAATGGAACGGATTCAAAGTAGCCGGATATTTGATCTAAATATTCGCTCAAGGTTTGCTCATTTTGTATTGAAAGTTAGAAAAAATAATCATTCAGTGGTTCAAAAAATGATTTCATGATACTGAATAACTACACTTAAAAACAGCTAAACTGTATGTGAATGCAAATTTGATTTGATTCAATGTTAGCCAGTGTCTGATGTATTGTGGCATATTGCCACAGGATGGCGCAGGTATCAACATGGGTTTTGACGGAAGAATAAATACAATGAAACTGATTACAAGTTCAAGGTTGGCAGGCGAATTTAAACAGGCGCGAATTTTATTCGGATTATTGATGTTTTCGCTGCTGTGTTGCGTTACTACTGTTTCCGCTAATTCGGCGGCAATTGCCTCTGCTCACCGGTTGGCTACCGAAGCAGGTGAGGCAGTGATTATTCAAGGTGGCAATGCATTTGATGCTGCGGTGGCGGTTACCGCGGCATTGGCTGTGGTGGAGCCTTATTCGTCGGGTCTGGGTGGTGGCGGATTCTGGTTGTTGCATCGTGCACTCGATAAGCGGGATGTTATGATAGACGGACGTGAAACCGCGCCGGGAAAAGCATCTGAGCGAATGTACCTGGATGACGAGAATAAGCCAATTCGCGGCGCTTCATTGAATGGGCCAGGTGCTGCGGCGATTCCGGGTACGCCTGCGGCTTTGGTGCATATTGCAAGCAATTACGGTAACTTGACATTGGCGAAGAGTCTCGCACCGGCAATCAGGCTGGCGCGTGACGGGTTTAAAATTGATGCACGTTTTGCCAGGGCAATCAAAAATCATCAAAATAAATTACGCCGGGATCACAATGCGGCGCGTATTTTCTTGCCTGCAGGGACGGCTCCCGCAGCGGGGTCAATATTTCGCCAACCACAACTTGCGGCGACTTTAACGGCAATTTCAAAGCATGGTAAAAACGGTTTTTACCGTGGTCATGTGGCGCAAGAAATGGTTCAATCTGTTACCGGGGCCGGTGGAATCTGGGCAGCTAGGGATCTGTCCCGTTATCGAATAGTTGAACGTAAACCCGTAAAATTTACCTATCGTGGAACCCAGGTCACGACGGCTTCCTTGCCTTCGGCCGGCGGATTATCCCTGGCACAAGGACTTAACATTCTTGAGAACTTTTCCTTGTCCACTTTGAACCAATCGGACAGAACGCACCTAATCGTCGAAGCGTTGCGCCATGCTTTTCAGGATCGCGCCAGTTATCTGGGTGACAGTGATTTTGTCAATGTGCCGGAACGGAAGCTGATGAGTAAAGATTATGCGCGCGAACGGGCGAGTAAGATAAGCGTTGACCGGGTTTATTCAAAACCTGACCGTGTTGAATCAATGGTTGAAGAGGGTGCTGAAACAACTCATTTTTCGATCATGGATGGTGAGGGAAACCGGGTGGCGGCGACAATGAGCATTAATACTTTTTTTGGTTCAGGTTTTGTCGCGGGAGAGACGGGCGTATTGCTTAACAATGAAATGGATGACTTTTCAATCGGCGATAATATGCCAAATGTTTACGGCCTGCATGGTGGAAAGGCAAATAACATTTCACCTGGCAAGCGTCCATTATCCAGTATGTCGCCAACCTTTCTGGAAAATGAAAAGGGGATTTTGATTGTCGGTACGCCCGGTGGTTCACGTATTATCAGTATGCTCTTATTAGTCATTGTTGACTATGTGGACAATCAGCAGGTCAGTCCAATGGAACTGGTTTCTCGTCCCCGGTTTCATCATCAGTACCGGCCGGACCGAGTGGAAATAGAATCAGATGCATTCGATGATAAATGGATTGCTAAGCTGGTGGAGAAAGGTCATGTCGTCAAAACCGAAAAAAGACGATGGGGAAATATGCAGCTCATTTTTTTTGATAAAGAATCGCGCCAATCGTATGTGGCGAGTGATCCTCGTGGCAAAACTGATACCCGTTATTAACCATTTAGTAGTACCCGCTTACCGGATGAGGAATAAAATAGGATTGACCAGAGACCGTTAAATGCGTTATTTTATTACCTTTCAGTGACATATTCTTTAATATAAACATAGAAGAATATGTTGGGTATTTTATGACCAAGCCATCCAAACCTGCGACATTTTCCCAGCCCGAAAGTTTTGAAGCAGCATCAGCCGAACTGGAGAGTATCGTTTCGCGGATGGAAGCTGGACAAATGTCATTAGAGGATTCCCTTGCCGCTTATAAGCGTGGGGCAGAATTACTGCAATACTGTCAAAAAACATTGCAAAACGCACAACAAGAAGTACGTATACTTGAAGCGGATATGCTGAAAAATTTTTCTACGCCTGGTGCTGATGATCGCTGACTTTCAAAACTGGTCTCAAAGTCGCCAGGTACGTATCGAGACTTTCCTGGAAGAGCGGCTCCCCGTTGCCGACTGCGCGCCCGAACGACTGCATCATGCGATGCGCTATGCTGTTCTGGGAGGCGGAAAGCGGGTGCGCCCGTTGCTATCATTTGCGGCTGGTGAATTAAGTAATGCGGATGAGATGCGTGTAACGGCTGTGGGCGCTGCCGTTGAATTGATTCATGCTTATTCTTTGGTGCATGATGATTTACCATGTATGGATGACGATGTATTGCGGCGCGGCAAACCGACTTGCCATGTAGCGTATGATGAAGCGACAGCATTGTTAACAGGCGATAGTCTGCAGAGTCTGGCCTTTCAGTTGCTGGCGGAACAGTGTCTGGCTGATTCAGCGCAAATACAATTGGAAATGATCAAACTGCTTGCGCAGGCTTCGGGTTCACGAGGTATGGCTGGTGGTCAGGCAGTTGACCTGGCGAGTGTTGGCAAGTCGTTGAACCTGCCAGAGTTAGAGTTTATGCATATTCACAAGACGGGTGCGTTAATCCGGGCGGCAGTGATGCTCGGTGCGCGTTGTGGCGGCCAGTTGCATAATGAGCAGCTAAGCAGTCTTGATCATTTTGCAAAATGTGTTGGTTTGGCGTTTCAGGTTGTCGATGATGTGCTTGATGCTGAAGCTACGACAGCAACGCTGGGCAAAACAGCGGGAAAGGATGCCGATAATGGCAAGCCAACTTATGTCAGTATTCTGGGTGTAAGTCAGGCGCGCGAATTAGCCGAAAAATTACGACGTGACGCTTTTCAGTCGTTGGATACTTTTGGCACAGAAGCCGCAAGACTGAAACAAGTAACTGATTTTATTATTCAACGTGAGTTTTGAGCGTTGGTTTTTTACTATTATGTTTTTTGAATTTGAATGTATTCTCTGTTAGAAACTATTAACTCACCTCTAGAGTTGCGCGCACTGGAACGCAAGCAGTTGCCGCAATTTGCAGAACAACTGCGCAATTTCTTGATCGAATCAGTCGCCAATACCGGCGGGCACTTGTCGTCCAATCTTGGCACCGTTGAGTTAACCATCGCGCTGCATTATATTTTTAACACGCCAAATGATCGGGTAGTGTGGGATGTCGGCCATCAAACATATGCGCACAAAATCCTCACAGGCCGTCGCGAAGCGATGGATAGGCTGAGAATGCATAATGGGATCGCCGGGTTTCCGCGGCGTGATGAGAGTGAATATGATGCTTTTGGTACTGCCCATTCCAGTACTTCTATCAGTGCCGCGCTAGGCATGGCGGTAGCGGCGCAGTTGAATAAAACGGATCGACGTGCAATCGCAGTGATTGGCGATGGCGCCATGAGTGCTGGCATGGCGTTTGAAGCGCTGAATAATGCAGGTGTTATGGACGCCAATCTGCTCGTCATTTTGAATGACAATGACATGTCAATTTCTCGCCCGGTCGGCGCGCTTAACAATTATCTGGCCAAACTGATGTCTGGACGTTTTTACGCAAGGGCAAGACGCGCGGGTGAAAAAATGCTGCGTTCCGTACCCCCCATGTTGGAACTTGCCAAGCGCGCTGAAGAGCATATGAAAGGGATGGTGACGCCAGGTACGTTGTTCGAAGAGCTCGGCTTTAACTATATCGGACCTATTGATGGCCATGATCTGGATGTATTGATTGCTACTTTGGATAACATCAAACATCTGGAAGGTCCGCAGTTTCTCCATGTTGTAACGTGTAAGGGAGCGGGTTACAAAGTCGCGGAAGAAGATCCAATTCTCTATCATGGTGTTGGCAAGTTTGATCCGAGCAAAGGGATAACCGCTAAGCCGCCGGGTAAACCAACTTATACCAAAATATTTGGCGACTGGTTGTGTGATATGGCAGCGGAAGACCCCCGGCTCATTGGTATCACGCCGGCGATGCGTGAAGGATCAGGGCTGGTAAAATTTTCGCAGCAATTTCCTGATCGTTATTTTGATGTTGGCATTGCTGAGCAACATGCGGTTACTTTTGCGGCTGGCGCTGCCTGTGATGGCTTGAAACCCGTGGTTGCAATTTATTCAACTTTTCTGCAACGTGCTTACGATCAGCTTATCCATGATGTTGCGTTGCAAAATTTGCCGGTTATGTTTGCTATCGATCGCGCCGGGTTGGTTGGTGCGGATGGTCCGACTCATGCGGGTAGTTTTGATTTGTCCTATTTGCGTTGTATTCCAAATATGGTCGTGATGGCGCCTGCTGATGAAAACGAATGTCGACAGATGCTTTATACGGCATTCCAAATGGATGTGCCCACTGCAGTCCGTTATCCACGCGGCGCAGGAATTGGGGTGACAGTGCAGAAAGCGATGCAGGTATTACCAATCGGACGTGGCGAAATATGTCGCCGGGGAGAGAAGATTGCTTTTCTTGCCTTTGGCAGTATGTTGGCGCCATGCCTGGAAGCTGCGGAGGAATTGGACGCCACTGTGGCAAACATGCGTTTTGTTAAACCATTGGATGAGGACTTGGTTGCATCGCTTGTATCCGACCATGGCCTGCTGATAACCGTTGAGGAAAATACCACTATGGGTGGTGCTGGCAGCGCGGTTCTGGAGTCATTGGAAAGCAAAGGGCTCAGCGTCAGGGTGTTGCAATTGGGGCTGCCAGATAATTATATTGACCAAGGTGACCATGCTCAGATGCTGGCTAATTGTGGATTGGACAAGCAGGGCATCATGCAATCCGTTGAAAAAATATTGTCTGTCTAGGTGTCGCAACATCCGGTCTTGGAAAGAGAGTGATTTTTGAAGTAGTGCCGGGAATTTTTAACACCCAGTTGACTCTATTACGAATACTCGACGGTAATACCGGCTGTTGAATCGGTGCCACTGAGTCAGCTGAATTTTTACATATATTGTGAGAATAATATGAACAAACAGGTAGATTTGCCCATAGCCGATGTGCAAAGTACATTGGATACTCGACGCATTGCCATTGATCGGGTTGGTATCAAGGCGATACGTCATCCGGTTAAAGTCGCCGATAAAGATGGGGGGGTGCAGCATACTGTTGCCGTTTTTAATATGTATGTGAATTTGCCGCATAATTTTAAAGGGACACATATGTCTCGTTTTGTGGAGATACTCAATGGCAACGAGCGTGAAATTTCTGTGGAATCCTTTGAGAGCATTCTGCGCACGATGATGACAAAGCTGGAAACTGAGTCAGGGCATATAGAAATGACATTTCCATACTTTATCAATAAATCCGCACCTATTTCTGGTGTCAAAAGCTTGTTGGATTATGAGGTAACTTTCATTGGGGAAATTAAAAAAGATAAATACGAATTTACCATGAAGGTCATCGTCCCAGTGACAAGCCTGTGCCCTTGCTCAAAAAAGATCTCTGATTATGGCGCGCACAATCAACGTTCCCATGTGACGATTTCTGTAAGTACGAATTGTTTTGTTTGGGTCGAAGATATTATCCGGATAGCTGAGGATCTGGCGTCCTGTGAACTCTACGGCTTGCTGAAGCGCCCGGACGAAAAATATGTCACCGAACGGGCATACGATAATCCCAAATTTGTTGAGGACATTGTGCGGGATGTCGCTGAGGTATTAAATAATGACGAACGCATTGATGCATATGTAGTGGAGTCGGAGAATTTTGAATCTATTCACAATCATTCCGCCTATGCATTAATTGAGCGGAACAAGACTGATAGTATAATTAATTAATATGATTCTTCATTCGGTCCGAGTAATTTACTGAACGATTCATCTCACCTGAAGTGGCAAAATACGCGCTACGTTACGCGTAGGCAGTACCCGTTATAATCATCAAGCGATACACTGGCAGTCACTGACTCTTTTTTTGTGTCCGCTAATATACCAATATTTTTCACCAAACTAAGACTCATTGCACTTGCATATTTCTGCAGGGTGATGCCAGCTCACAGTCCAGAGTAATATCTGTTGCCATCTTATTAGATAAGTGTTTCGGTACAGGATGAAAACTAGGATTATTAACAAACTGGACTGTACCGGCAGCGGTAAGCTCCAAGGCAGAACAGCGAAGTAACTGTGTAAGTTTTGATTCTCCAAAACGAAAACGAAAATGTTATCGAATAGTTAACTAACTGAGAATAAGTGTCTGACTGCTTTGGGTGCCTGTATCTGCGAGTTCTGCTGGCCTGGCACGCAATACTTCGGATAAATTAAATGAAATGTGCCGGGAATGGAAGGGTGATTTTTATTTACGTACAGCTGAAATTATGTCCGGTATTCCCTTTATCAATTCGAGCGCACGGTATAATTGAGCCACGCTTCTGACCTCTACGGTTAATTGTATCGTGGCCTTTGCATGATGCCGGCTTTGCGCATTAAATGTGATAACATTGATTTTTTCGCGTGATAAAATGTCGGTAATATCCCGCAGCAACCATTGTCTATCATGCGCTTCAATGATTACATCAACTGGAAAGCGTTTGTCATTCAATGAACCCCAGTCCACTTCGACCAGACGCTGTGTACTCTCATTTGATAGCCGGGACAGGTTGCGGCAGTCTTGTCGATGAATCATAATACCGCGTCCACGTGCGCTGACAAAACCGACAATAGTGTCCGGGGGGGCGGGTTTGCAGCATTTTGCGAGGACCGTGAGTAGGTTGTCGACGCCAACTACAAAAATGTTGTTCCCTGTTTGCTGTGTGGTGGGACGAACAATCATTTTTTTGCTTGCAAGCAGATCCGGTTGTTCCGTCGTCGGCTCTGCCTGGCTGTTTAAAGCCGTTTCCAACTGACGATTGTTAATATCCCCTTTGGCGACCGCGAGCAGAAAATCGTTGAGCCTGGTAAAATGAAATTCGGCGGCAAACTTGTCAAGGCCGAATGCTGTCATACCATGGCGTTGCAGCATCTTTTCAACAATCGTCTTGCCTTGTGCCAGCGTGCTTTCAAGTTTCTGGCGATTGAACCACTGCCTGGCTTTTGATCGAGCGCGATGGCTTTTGAGATAACCCAGCGCTGGGTTAAGCCAGTCCCGGCTGGGACCGCCTTGCTTGGCCAGTATAATTTCTACTTGCTGGGCATTTTGCAGTGGGTAATCAAGCGAAACGATCACACCATCTACCTTCGCGCCGCGACAACGGTGCCCAAGCTCTGTATGCACATGATAAGCAAAATCGACAGGTGTCGAACCTTTGGGCAAGGCGACCACGTTGCCCTGCGGTGTCAACACATAGACCGAGTCCTCAAATAATGCGGTTTTGAAATGCCCGGCGAGTTCTCCGGCATCCGACACATCATTTTTCCAGTCCAGGATTTGTCGTAACCAGGTAATTTTTTCCTCGTAGCGGGCGTCGCGTCGTGTTCCTTCCTTGTAGCGCCAATGCGCAGCGACACCCAGCTCGGCATGGCGATGCATCTCATACGTTCGTATCTGTACTTCCAACACTTTGTTTTCGGGGCCAGTCACGGCGGTATGCAGAGAGCGATAATTGTTACCTTTTGGCTTGGCAATGTAATCGTCAAATTCTTTTGGAATGGGCGTCCATAAATTGTGCACGGTACCCAGCGCGGCATAGCAATTTTTTATATCATCGACCAGAATTCGTACTGCCCGCGCATCGTAGATTTCGCTGAAATCCAGATCTTTATGTTTCATTTTTTTGTGTATGCTGTAAATGTGCTTGGGGCGGCCAGTAACTTCTGCACGAATGCTAGCTTGTTGCAGTTCATGCCGTAGTTCAGCAACGACTTGTGCAATATACTGCTCCCGTCTGGCACGGGTTTCTTCCAGCAGTCTGGCGATTTTTTTATAACGTGCGGGCTCGATAATGCGCAACGATAAATCTTCCAGCTCCCACTTTATCTGCCATAAACCGAGCCGGTTTGCTAATGGTGCAAATATATCCAGTGTTTCGCGCGCAATCCCGTTACGCCCCGGAATCTCGTTTGCAACCGCATATCGTATCGTCTGTACACGGCTTGCCAGTATAATGATCACGACTCGGATATCTTCCGCCATAGCCAGCAGCATTTTGCGAAGAATTTCGATTTGCGCGCCATATTTCGCTGTATCCGGTTGGGTGCGAAAAGCCTGAATACGACTGATACGTTGCACACCATCGACCAGATGGGTAATCATGGGGCTAAACTCAGACTGCAATTTTTCTATGTAATCATCTTGATAATTGGCTATGGAATGAAGAATTCCAGCCGCCAGGGTATCGCTATCTACTTTCAGTTTAAAAAGTATTTCTGCTGTACTCAACATGTGTCGGGTCACTGGTTCGCCAGACGGCAGTGTTTGATCGGCGTACAGCTGCAAGGAGTAATTCAATGCGTGCCTGATCATTGCACTTTCACTGGATGAAAGTCCGGATATATTCGCTTCCACCCAGGAAGCTATTTCCTGATTGCTGGTGCAAGAAGAAAGTTTATTAGAAACTGTCATAGAAACCATTGCTGTAAATTCGAAGGCTAAGGCCTTCTTATAATAATATATTTTTTTAAGTTTTTTTGGATTGAGACGTATACAAATCACACCGATTATAGGGCTGTTTGGAAGCCAGATAAATGAGAAATGCTTAACTTCAGTTAATCAGTTATGATTAGATACCACTTATTATGAACTTTTGCTTGAAGTTCTGGGAAAACAAATGGTTTTTGTGCTCAGGCCATCTTTTGTTGTGTCAGAAGCGAACCTTGTTGCATATTTTTACAGCAATGATTTCTTGTATTGATGATGTATTTTTTATAACCTGTGCACCTTTTGAAATTTGAATAAACCATACACCAGCATGGTATTGATCATTGTGTAATAGAATTAATCTATTAACTGAGCTGCGTCATTGATTGGCTGTTTGCGTTTTTCCTGAAACTGCAGTACTAAACTATAGATAACTGGAAAAACCAACAGTGTCAGGATGAGTACTGTAAACATGCCACCCAATACCGGTGCGGCAATACGGTGGGTAACATCGGCACCGCTGCCAGTAGCCATCATGATGGGAATTAAACCGATCATGGTAGAAAAAACGGTAATCGACACAGGCCGAACACGTAGTGCAGTTGCTGTTTCAACTGCTTTCCTGATTTCTGTGGGTGATAAAAGTGCTTGTTTTTGTCTGCGTAATTTGGCGATTTCAATGTCAATAAAATTTAACATCATGACACCAGTTTCTGCCGCTGTGCCGGCTAATGCAATAAAGCCGACATAAACTGCAACGGAGAGGTTAAATCCGAGCGCATAGACGATCCAGATGCCGCCAACCAGACCAAAGGGAACTGTCAACATAACGATTGTGGGCTCCACCAGATTACGGAAGGTCAGATAGAGTAAAAAGAAAATAAGTGCTAGTGTTAGGGGCACGACCATACGGAGTTTTTCAGCGGCTCGTTCCATGTACTCAAACTGGCCGGACCAGCTGATGGTATAGCCAGCCGGTAAAGCTAACTGATTTTCTACGATTGCTTTTGCCCGGGTGACAAATCCGCCGATATCAGTTGTCTTGAGATCCACATATATCCAGGCATTGGGGCGTGCATCTTCACTTTTGATGGATGGCGGTCCGCGTCGCAGTGTCAATTCGGCGACCAGCGTTAGCGGAATCTGTGCGCCGGTAGGGGTAGGAATTAAGGTGCGTTGAAGATTCTCCGGATTATCCCGTAATTCCCGCGGATAACGCAGGTTGACTGGGTAGCGCTCCAGGCCTTCTACGGTTTCGGTAATGTTCATGCCACCGATGGCGCTTTGAATGATGTCCTGTACGTCACCGACTGTTAAACCATAACGGGCCGCTGCTTCACGTTTGATATCAAAATCCAGATAATATCCTCCAGCGGTCCGGTCACCAAAAGCAGAAAGCGTTTCCGGCATGGTTTTCATTATGTCTTCGATCTGTTCCGATAAACGTTGCAATTCGTCCAGGTCCGGTCCGGATATTTTGATGCCAACCGGTGTTTTAATACCAGTTGACAGCATATCGGTACGGGTCTTAATCGGCATGGTCCAGGCATTAGTAAGTCCCGGGAAGCGGATGGCCTGATCCATTTCCGTCATCAGTTCCTGGGTGGTTTTATTGGGGTCTGGCCATTCTGACTTGGGTTTCAGGCTAATGGTTGTTTCTATCATCGATAGGGGTGCGGGGTCGGTAGCGGTTTCGGCGCGGCCAATTTTACCGAACACGCGCTCAACCTCAGGGAAAGTCATCAGAATTTTATCGGTCTGCTGTAATAGTTCTTTGGCTTTGGTGATCGAAATGCCGGGAAATGTGCTTGGCATATATAGAATATCGCCTTCATCCAAAGGGGGCATAAATTCACTGCCAATTTTAGACAACGGAAAAAGGGTTGAGGCCAGTAACAGCGTGGCCAGTATTAAGGTAACTGAACGCCATCGCATCGCCAGTCTGAGGATTGGCGAATGAATGGAATGTAAAACCCGATTAGCCGGGTTTCTTTTCTCCGCAATAATTTTGCCACGAATGAAATAACCCATTAATACGGGTATCACCGTGATTGTTAAGATTGCTGCCGCTGCCATGGCATAGGACTTTGTGTAAGCCAGTGGGCTAAACAAACGGCCCTCCTGTGCTTGCATGGCGAAAATGGGGATAAAAGAGATAGTAATGATTAGTAATGAAAAAAATAGCGAAGGGCCTACTTCACGTGATGCTTTGCCAATCACATGCCAGCGTTCTTTTTGGGTTAATTCTGCCTTTTTCCTGGCGATCGCAGCGCTCAAGTGTCTGTGGGCATTTTCAATCATCACAATACCGCCATCGACCATATCGCCAATTGCAATGGCAATGCCGCCTAAAGACATGATGTTGGCATTGATACCTTGCCATTTCATCATAATAAATGCCATCAGTACTGCCAGCGGTAATGTAATTACAATGACAAGGGAAGAACGCAAGTGCAGTAAAAGCAAGCCAACGAGTATACAGACGATGATCAGTTCCTGAATCAGTGCGGTATTTAACGTATCCACGGCGCGTTCAATCAGGGCGCCGCGGTCATAAACCGGTACAATCTCAACGTTTTCCGGAAGTCCTTGTTTAAGTGCCTGCAGTTTCTCGCGGATCCCTTGTATGGTCGCTTGCGCATTTTCACCGTAACGCATGATCACTACGCCGCCGGCGACTTCCCCTTCGCCATTTAACTCTACGATGCCTCGGCGTAATTCAGGCCCAATTTGTACTTGTGCCACATCCTGCAAACGCACTGGCGTGCCATTGTTATCAATGCCGACTGGAATGCTCTTAATGTCGTCCAGTGTGCGGATATAACCGAGACCGCGCACCATATATTCCGTTTCCGCCATTTCAATCAGGCGTCCACCAACGTCATTATTCGAGCGTTGAATGGCGTGTTTCACTTTGGATAGTGGAATGTCGTAGGCGAGTAAGGCATTCGGGTTAACTTCAATCTGATATTGCCTGACATAACCGCCGATTGACGCGACTTCCGAAACACCTGGAACGGTTTGTAATGGATAACGCAGGTACCAATCCTGCAGGGATCGTAATTGCGCCAGGTCATGTTTACCACTTCTATCGACCAGCGCGTACTCATAAATCCAGCCAACGCCAGTCGCGTCCGGTCCCAATGACGGGTTGACATTTCGCGGCAGCCGTTCACTGGCGTAATTGAGGTATTCCAATACACGCGATCTGGCCCAATACATGTCGGTGTCATCATCAAAAATGATATATACAAACGATAAGCCAAAGAACGAATAGCCACGTACTACTTTGGCATGTGGCACCGCCAGCATGGCAGTGGTTAACGGGTAAGTGACCTGATCCTCCACGACTTGTGGCGCCTGCCCGGGAAACTCAGTAAATACAATGACCTGAACGTCGGATAAATCAGGGATAGCGTCCAGTGGAATATTCTTAAATGACCAGAATCCCGCAACGGCCAGCACAACAACGGCCAGTAGCACTATCAAACGGTTATTCAGTGAAGCATTAATTACTCTGTTAATCATGATGGTGGGGCGCTTCTTCAATCTGTAATGGATTGAGCGGTTCTATTGCTTGTAATCCCGGTTCCAGCATTTTTGCGGTGGCTTCACGCAAGCGGGATTCGGAGTCGATGAGAAATTGCGAAGAAATGACAACTTCTTCACCTTCGCGCAAACCCTGTGTCACGGTAATTCTTCCGTCGGTCGACAGACCGGTGGTAATTGTGCGTGGTTCGAATTTCCCCGGGCCGCGAACAACCAGTACCTTGTTACGGACCCCGGAACGGATTACGGCTTCCGATGGAATCACCAGTGCACTTTCTTGCTTGCTGGCGTAGATCGTAACATCAGCAAACATATCGGGTTTTAATAGTAAACCAGGATTATTAAAATTCAGACGTACTTTAATAGTGCGGGTTTCGGCTTCGGCATAAGGGAAAATAAATGCCAGATGGCCGCTGAAAATACGTCCAGGAACTCCTGCCAGTTGCATTTCCACCAGATCGCCGGTTTTCACCCATGGCAGCTCGTTTTCGTAAATGTCTGCGTAGACCCAGACAGTGGACAGATCGGCAATCATATATATTTCCGTGGCGGGCGTGACATATTGCCCTTCACGCGCGCCGATATTAACCACAATGCCAGAAGCCGGGCTATGAATATGCAGGTTTTTATGAATATTATGGTGACGTTCCAGGTCATGCAACTGATGTTCCGGTACGTCCAGCAACCTTAATCGTTCGCGCGAGCTGCTCAGTAATTCTTCTGCACCGCGGCGGATATCTTCGATGGGGCTTTTCGCCAAACTGGCCCGGTTATTTAGGGCTAAAATATATTCCTGCTGACTGACCACCAGTTGTGGTGAATAAATGCTGAGAAGTTCCTGGTCCCGTTTGACATGTTCAGCGGTTTTATCGACAAACAGGGTTTCGACCCATCCTTCAACTTTTGGATGTAATCGCACAATGCGTTCATCATCATAGTCAACCCGTCCGACGGTGCGCACGACATGAGAAAGAATATCTTTTTTAACCGCGGTGGTGCGTACCCCAATATTTTGCGTTGTGACGGGATCGATTTTCACCTGGCCAGGCGGGAGACCGCTTTTTTCTGTACCGTTGCCGGCGTAGACCGGCACATAATCCATTCCCATTTTGTCTTTAGCGGGTATCGGCGAAGTAACAGATGGATTCATCGGGTGACGGTAAAATAAGGGTATTTTAGTGGTTGATGAATCAACCGCAGGGCTGCTTTCTGGTTGTTGATTGGCGAACCAGATACCGATACTAATCGCTACTCCGAACAAAAAAGCAACCATGGCAAGTGATTTTTTATTCATAAATTTCTTCCTTTCCGGCAGCTGCCACAATTTCCGCCAACGATTGGTTAGCCTCGGTAAAGGCCTGCCAGTATTTCATTTCATGGTTCAATAGCGTGATCTGGCTGCGTACCAGATTCAGAAAATCGACTTTATTGACCTGGTAGCCGGCCAGCATGGAGGCGACAGTCTGTCTTGCCTGAGGAATGATGCCGGTTTTGAATAGCGTGACTTGTTCACTGGCGCGCAGAAAATCGCTATAGCTTTGAGAAATTTGCGCGCGAACTTTATTTCATTCGTCTTGCAGTTTGTATTTTTGCTGCATCAGTTCACTGTTTCGCTGATCAATCGCTTTGGCTTGTTTGCGGTCAAGGAAAATTGGGATATTCATGCTCATGTTTAGTGTTAGCAGATCCGGGCGGTCACCACCCGCCGGGCGATCACCGCGAAATCCATAGGAAGCGCCAAATTTAAAATCCGGATAGTAATCTTTCCTGGCCAGATCCAGTCGGCTCTGAGCAGCGTTAATGGATTCATGTTTGGCTGCGAGTAGTGCTCTGGAATTTTTTGCCAATTTATACAACATGTTTTCCGGCAGAATGGCGGGTAATTGTTCGTCAACCTGTTGCGGCAAAATAACAGGCGCATTGGCTGGTTTATCCAGTAATGCGTTGATTTGCGCACGGGCGTTGCGCCGAGCGCCTTGGAGTATCAGAATTTGATCCAGCAGATTGGAAAGTTCTACTTGTGCAAGCAACACATCCTGCTGTAATCCTTCGCCAACTTCATACTTGGTACGCGCGACTTGAACAAACTGATTTAGTAAAGTCTGATTGTTTTTCACAATCAGCATAGCCTGATCCAGAAAAAAAATCCGCCACCAGATTTGTTTTGCATTACTGATCAGCCATAACCTGGCTTCGATTACATTTTGTAGTGCTGCCGCCGCTTCAAATTCAGCTGTTTGGCCACGCAGAGCAAGCTTTCCGGGAAATGGAAGCTGTTGTGAAATCCCTGGCCCGATAAGTGTCATATCTTCCTGGCCGGTATTTAACGTATCGATTGGCAGATTTCTGGCATTGAAACTGACTTCAGGATCAGGCAGGGTGCTGACTTGTGATGGGATCGCCGCCATAGCTTGGGCGCGTGCACGCATGTGCGCTAAATCAGGGTTGTTTTGAACGGCTTGTTCTGTCGCTGCATTCAGTGTCAAAACACCTTGCTTTTCACTGGCATTGGCACTGTTCGCAACCATCGATATTCCCGTGGTTATGACACATAAGATTCGGAGAATGTTATACATAATAGTTACGTATTTATGATGGATAAAAGAAGATCGAGAAAAATACAGCATCACAAGAAATTAACTGCGGACCCTGGCGCTTGGTTAATTAAAATTCTCTGTATGCGCTGGTTTAGTACTGGAAACAGTGCAGACATGGTCTGCTGTTTGGATCGCTATGTTTCTAGTGTTGCGTGGAGCAGGAATAGACGCGAGGCGGGTGTTGCGGCAGATCAGGGATAAATGAGGCTGCGCTGATGTCTACTGATTGACGGACAGAAGAATTATTTACAGGACTATAAGTGGAATGGGCGGTGGAAACCAGCGTACTGCAGCTTGCATGGCAAAGTGTATTCACTTCACAGAGTTGGTTAGTAGCCATGCGGTCATCCATGAGTTGCTGGTGAGCCATGTTATGCAGACCATTGTTGGTGATGGAACGAATACTGTCATTCAGTCCGTGTCCGGCATTGTTTTGATGTGTGCAGTGAGGAGAAACAGCGGAAACAGCACCCGCTATGGGCAGCCACAACATTATTAATATCAGTAAAAAACTGCACTGAGAAAGCTTCATTATAGAAATAATCTGTTTGTTATAACCGATTGGTAGACTCATAAAGGCACCATAATATATTTGCTGCGTTCGTTTTTATATCAATATAGCAAGTCAAAATTTATTTTCTTGATTCTACTGGACGAGCCCTTATATCTTTATTATATCGTTTGCTAAGAAGATGTCATGTTGAATGTACGAACGCCTGCTGTCGCGGGCATGTTTTATCCCGCTGATACGCAGCGGCTTGCACAAGGTGTGCGACAGTTGCTTGCTGAGGCGCAACCGCACAATTTAAGACCCAAAGCGCTGATCGTTCCGCATGCAGGCTATATTTATTCGGGTGCCATTGCCGCGACAGCCTATGCCACGCTACGTCTTTTTGCTGCGCAGATACGACGCGTGATACTGCTTGGCCCAACGCATTGCGTTGCAGTTCATGGCCTGGCATTATCATCGGCAAACTTTTTTGAAACGCCGTTGGGTAAGGTAAAACTGGATTCAGCGGCTGCGCAAGCCATCGCCCATTTACCACAAGTCATTGTCAGCGCTGAAGCCCATGCACAGGAACATTCTTTGGAAGTGCAGTTACCATTCCTGCAAAGCGTACTGCCTGAATTTACTTTGCTGCCATTGGCTGTTGGCATGGCGTCGGCTGATGAAGTGGCTGAGGTGCTGGACACGCTCTGGGGCGGCGAGGAAACATTAATCGTTATCAGTTCCGATCTTTCTCATTATTTACCCTATGAAATCGCACGGCGCGTTGATCATGAAACTGTGCAATCCATTTTGCAGTTGCGTCAACCCATTTCACATGATCATGCCTGCGGCGGTACACCTATCAGTGGTCTCATCGTGGCAGCGCAGATGCATCATCTGGTTCCTCATTTATTGGATTTGCGAAACTCTGGCGATACCGCCGGATCACGTGATCAAGTTGTGGGCTATGCAGCACTGGCTTTTACAGGAGAAACCCGGTATGCAAGTTGAACATGGCAGGATGCTGCCCGTTATAGCAAGAGATGCGATTGCAAATGCTGTGAATGTCTCGCGCGTAGCCGCTGTTTTGGATAGAAAAGCGTCATGGCTGACTGAGTGGGGTGCGAGCTTTGTTACACTGATGCAGAATGATGCGTTGCGCGGTTGTGTCGGTACTGTGCAGGCACACCAGCCGTTATTGGCTGATATTAAACATAATGCAGTGTGTGCCGCGCTAAACGATCCACGCTTTCCACCGCTGGCAAGAGAAGAGTTTGCGGCTGTGAGAATTGAAGTCTCTTTACTGTCTACGCCACAGCCGTTTGACTTTACTGACGAATCAGATGCCTTGGTGCAATTAAGACCTGGTGTGGATGGTATCGTTTTTGAGTATGGCCATCATCGCAGCACCTTTTTACCACAAGTATGGGAAGTACTGGAGGAACCTGAGCAGTTTTTCGCTGAACTGAAACTCAAAGCCGGTTTGCCGGGTGATTTCTGGGCAGAAGACATTAAGCTGTCACGTTACACGGTGCACAAATGGCGTGAAACCGATTTAACTTAGGAGATTTAAAATGGACGAGCCAATCAGTCTTGCAGACCAGTATCCGGCAAAATATTGGCATAGGTTAGCGGATGGACGTATTCAATGCGACTTGTGTCCACGCGATTGCAAGCTTCATGAGGGTCAGCGTGGCGCTTGTTTTGTCCGCGGTCGGGCTAGCAATGCGATGGTGCTTACGACCTATGGACGGTCCTCTGGTTTTTGTGTTGATCCTGTTGAAAAGAAACCTCTGAATCATTTTTACCCGGGTAGCAGTATTCTTTCATTCGGTACCGCTGGCTGTAATCTTGCATGCAAATTCTGTCAAAACTGGGACATTTCCAAATCCCGCAGTTTTGATAAGCTTGCCGACCAGGCCAGTCCGGAAGCCATTGCGCGAAGCGCTGAGGAATTGGGCTGCAAAAGTATCGCTTTTACATACAACGACCCGGTGATTTTTGCAGAATATGCGATGGATGTTGCAGACGCCTGTCATGCTCGGAACATCAAAGCTGTGGCGGTAACCGCCGGTTACATCCATGACCAGCCGCGCCGTGATTTTTTTGCCAGAATGGATGCGGCCAACGTTGATCTCAAGGCGTTTACAGATAAATTCTATGTTAAACAAACGGGTGCACATATACAGCCCGTACTGGATACATTGCAATATCTTAAGAAAGAGACGGCGGTATGGGTTGAAATTACCACGTTACTAATTCCAGGTCTCAATGATTCCGCACATGAAATAAGTGCGATGAGCAAATGGATTGCGAAGGAACTTGGTGTGAACGTACCACTGCACTTTAGTGCTTTTCATCCGGACTACAAGATGACCGCTATTTCTTGCACGCCGGCAGAAACGCTTGTCCGGGCACGGCAGATAGCATTGGATGCAGGGCTATTGTATGTTTATACTGGAAATACGCATTATTCTGCAGGAGATACCACTTATTGCCCTGCATGCGGGAGCGCTTTAATCGTGCGCGATTGGTATGAAATTAAACAATACCATGTAACCCCGGATGGCCATTGTCTTGAATGCAATACACGTATTGCGGGATGTTTTGAAAAGTTTGCGGGACAATTTGGCCGTCAGCGGATTCCGGTCGCAATAAATGAAGTAATATGATTTGGCGCAGAGATCAGTTGATTTTGTCCGGTGTTTTTTTATTTGCTAAACACAAGTCACACCTAACCAACCGATATCACGTGTAATGCTGCAGCCGGTTTTTCTCTTTAAAGTATTGTATAAGTTATTGGCAAGACAATAATCTTTGTTTTGTCCACGCACCCATGGCTTTTTTCCGTTTGTTCCGCTCGGCCAGCATCATATCGTAAAATTCTTTGTCTTTTTTGTTTATCTCGTAGAAATCACGTTTTATTGAGTTACGTAATATAATTGGCGGTTTTTTACCGGCGTTTTTGACGGGAGGAGATGTTACTTCTAATCCAAGCAATCTCTGCAAATCCGCGATGTCCTCATGGAATGTTTCGAGGAAACCAACAAACCAGAAATCATCAGGCCTGTTCAGCGGGTATAAAAAATGCTGCGTATAGATATTATGCATCCACCTGTCAGCCGATAAAAGAAATTTTATTAGATCCGGCTTTTGGTCAAGAAAATATTTTTTATAGACCTCTCCATGTGCCTCGGTATCTTCAGTAGGTGGCAAGTTAAGCCAGTAATAGTAATGCGAGATTGCCCGTTCCAGGGGTTCTCTTAAAATCGTAAGTATCCTGGGCTTCTCCAGGATATCCTGATACATTACAAATGGGTTGTGCGTGTGTATTGCGCTGATAGCTGTTGCAGTATTATCAATATTTGTAACATATCCATAATCCAGGAACAGATCGCTACCAAACCGGGCCAACAGCACTTCTCGAAGAGCCGTACCACCAGTCTTGGGTATGTGGATAGATAGCAGTAACTCGTCGTTATATTTTCGGATGAATTCTGACTTCAATGTTCCTCCATATGATGGCTAAGCAATCATGCGGCATGCTTAACACGGCTATTCAGTTATTGAAGATATGATTGAATCGCGCGAGTGAAATTGCTGGAAAAATTGGGCAGTTATATTTTATTATCTATCCGTAAGTTGCCACCAACGTCAACAAGTCACTGCTGCATTAAGGATACTATATTTATCGCGCTGTTGGTTCAATACGCGTTGGACAAAAGAACAAATAACAGACATCATAGGGAAGCGGTTGCCGGATGCCGTCCGACCGTGGTTTTTAGGCTTGGAGGAAGATGTTTGCTTCGTGGTTCTATTATTTTAGAAGGGCGTTGCAGCTTTATCAAATCCGATCATGTATCAATATAAAAAGCGAAACTTTCAATGACTAGCGTAAATTATCAAAGCCTTGTAGAAAAATTATCTGAAGTTTCTTATCTCAATGGCGTCATGAGTACGTTGGGTTGGGACCAGGAAGTTGTCATGCCGATTGGCGCATCCGAAGCCCGGGCACAGCAAATTTCCGCGCTTGCGGGTGTGATTCATGAGCGTATGACAGACCCGCGGCTCGGAGATTGCTTGGCTGCGCTTGAGGCGGAAGATTCGGCATATTTTGATACACTGCAAATTTGTAATATACGGGAGGCGCGGCGGAAGTATGATCTGGAAACCAAAATACCCAAGAAACTGGTAAAGGAAATGGCCGGACTGTCTTCTCAGGGGCACACGGTATGGGTTGCAGCACGACGGGACAATAAATTTTCTGATTTTGCGCCGCTATTGAAGCGTTTCATTGAACTAAAAAAAGAATGGGCGCAATGTGCATTTCCAGGCATGGATCACTATGACGCCAATATCGATAATTTTGAGCGCGGCACGACAATGGCTGATATTACGCCGGTTTTTGAACGGCTTAAAGCGGAATTAATTCCGCTTATTCAATCTATTCAAGACACGCACTATCAACCTGACAACTCTTTTTTGCAAGGAACTTTTCCGGTTGACAAGCAAGAAGCCCTGGCTCGCAAGATTAGCAAGGATATTGGCTTTCAGTTTGACTGCGGGCGTATGGATGTATCGGTGCATCCCTTTTGTGGTGGCAGTCATCCTACCGATGTTCGTATTACGACCCGTTATCAAGAAAATGATTTTATTGAGTCATTGTACGCGGTTATTCATGAAACAGGGCATGGATTATATGAACAAGGACGGATGCTGGAAGGACGTGATTTGCCGGTATCTGAATCACTTACGATGGGCATCCATGAATCCCAGTCTCTGTTCTGGGAGCGCATGATTGCGCAAAGTGAATTGTTCTGTCGCCATTATTTCGATACGATTAAAGCGACTTTTCCGGATAATTTGCAAGATGCGACTGCCGATGCTTTTTATCGGGCAATCAATACCTGTAAAGCGGATTTTATTCGTGTCGAAGCGGATGAATTGACTTATCCACTTCACATCATTTTGCGCTATGAAATTGAAAAGGGCTTATTTGATGATTCAATAGCCGTGGATGATTTGCCAGAAGTCTGGAACGATTTGATGATGAAGTATCTTGGCATCAAGCCACCCACTGACACGTTAGGTGTATTGCAGGATTCACACTGGAGTAGCGGTGCTTTTGGTTATTTTCCCTCTTACACGCTGGGTGCAATATATGCTTGTCAGTTTTATCAAACCATGACAAATGAACTTTCCGATGTAGAGAAAAATATCGAAAAGGGTAGTTTTGCGCCGATAAAGGCATGGTTAAATGAGAAAATCCATCGCCAGGGCAGTCTTTTTACGCCACATGATCTGGTTTGCCGGGTAACGGGTGAATCGCTTAACCCGGAATATTTTATTGAATATCTTAAAAAAAAGTACAGTGCAATTTATCCACTTGGCCTGGAATAAAAACGTGGTCGATCAGTCTGGCGACGTTTCAATATGCTCAATGTTGTTGTCAGCGTCAACATGCGGTTTATTATGCCGTTTACTTTTTGATATCTGGAAAAACATTTCGTCCTGTTTGATCATTCCCAATTCACTGCGTGCCCGCTCTTCAATTGCATCTAAGCCCTGTTTAAGATCATTGACTTCTGCTTCGAGTATGGTATTTCTGTTTTGAAGTTCATGATTAGTCTGGCGGGCCGCATTCACTTGTTTATCCAGTTCCCAGACCCTTAGCCAACTCCCCTTGCCGTACCATAATGGGTATTGCAGCAAGGCAATTAAAGCAATGAAGAACAGGGCGAGAAGCTTCATTATCTTAGCTGGTAGAACGCCCGCCGTGCTGCATATTTTGCCGCATCACCAAGATCTTCTTCTATGCGCAGTAATTGGTTATATTTGGCTAAGCGGTCAGAGCGGGATAAAGAACCTGTTTTAATTTGTAATGCATTGGTGGCTACGGCAATATCAGCAATTGTTGTATCTTCGGTTTCTCCTGAGCGGTGGGAGATGACAGCCGTATAGCCTGCACATTTCGCCATTTCGATCGCTGTCAGCGTCTCGGTAAGTGTGCCAATCTGATTGACTTTAATCAGTATAGAATTGGCAACACCTTGCACAATCCCTTCTTCAAGAATTCTGGGGTTGGTTACAAATATGTCGTCACCGACCAACTGGACTGATTTGCCAAGTTTGCTGGTCAGTAGCGTCCAGCCATCCCAGTCATGCTCGCTCATTCCATCTTCAATACTGATAATCGGATATTTATCCACCCAGGTAGCCAGATAATCAACAAACTGCACCGAGGTCAAGCTCAAACCATCTGATGGTAAATGATATTTGCCATCTTGATAGAACTCTGAGCTGGCGCAGTCGATCCCGATCGCAACATCTGTTCCTGGCTGGTAACCCGCATGATCAATAGCCTGCACCATGAGTTGTAATGCTGCTTCGTTATTCGCAAGATTGGGCGCAAACCCACCTTCGTCACCGACTGTGGTGGGCATTTTCTTTTCGTTAATCAGCTTTTTCAAGGTGCTGAAAATTTCTGCGCCACAGCGGACGGCTTCGTGGAAATTTTGCATGCCCAGCGGAATAATCATGAATTCCTGCATGGTGATGTTATTATTGGCGTGCGCGCCGCCATTGATCAAATTCATCATAGGTACCGGCATGGACATGCTCCCTGCACCCCCTAGATAACGATAGAGCGGTAAACCTGAATCTTCCGCAGCGGCCTTAGCTGTCGCCAGTGAAACTGCCAGTGTCGCGTTGGCGCCGAGTCTTGATTTGTTCTCACTACCATCAAGATCGATTAGCGTTTGATCAATAATACTCTGCTGGGTTGCATCCAATCCCATGATGGCTTCGGTAATTTCGGTATTGACGTTTTCTACAGCTTTGAGTACCCCTTTGCCAGAATAGCGCTGCACATCTCCGTCCCGTAGTTCAACCGCTTCTCTGGTGCCCACTGATGCACCCGATGGCACGGAAGCCCGGCCCAACACGCCTGACTCCAGTAATATATCGGCTTCAATGGTTGGATTTCCACGAGAATCCAAAATTTCGCGGGCGATGACATCTACAATTGCGCTCATGCTACATATTTCCTGTAATAATTAGTGTTATTAATGTTAATTTAGTAACGGTAAGTATCGACTAAAAAATTTTCTCGACTTTTTATTGAGACATCCTACTGACGTCTACAGTAACGGAGTCCGTTTGTTCACGGATATTTTCTTTGCATAAAACAACTTATGTGTTCTCTATTTTGAAATTGCGGGTTTATTTGAGTAATCGATTGCTGCTGTGATAAAAGAATTAAAAAGTGGGTGACCTGCTTTAGGCGTTGAGGTAAATTCGGGATGGAACTGGCAACTGAGGAACCAGGGGTGCTCGTTTTCCGCTAATTCAATCATTTCACACAAGCCTTCCTCTTTTGACAAACCACTGATAGACAGGCCGGACTGCTCCAGTTTTGTTAAAAATTCAGCATTAACTTCATACCGATGGCGGTGGCGTTCAGTTACCTTTTTTGTAGCATAAATTTTCCAGGCCAATGTGTTTTTCTTCAGAATGCATTCCTGGCCACCTAGGCGCATGCTGCCACCGATATCCGAATTTTTATTGCGTGTCTCAATATGGCCGTCGCGTGTCCGCCATTCAGTAATTAATCCTACAACAGGAAAAGGGGTATCCGGATTGAATTCTGTACTATGCGCACCTGCCATTTTTGCTTTATTCCTGGCATATTCAACGACGGCCAGTTGTAAGCCAAGGCATATGCCAAGATAGGGAATGCCGCGAGTGCGCGCATAATGAATTGCTGAAATTTTACCTTCAACACCGCGCTTACCGAAGCCGCCGGGAACAAGTATCGCATCGATGCCTGCCAGACAATCAACGCCATTTTTCTCAATATCTTCCGAATCCACATAAGTAATATTGATTTTACTTTGTGTGTGAATCCCAGCATGGATCAATGCTTCAGACAACGATTTATAGGACTCGGTTAAGTCAACATATTTTCCAACCAGTGCTATCGTGACCGAATATTGCGGGTGTTCGAGTGCATCAACCAGTTTGTTCCAGACGCTTAAGTCTGCTGGTTTGGCGAGAATATTCAATTTGTGGCAGATAATCTGGTCCAGTATTTGCTCGTGCAAAAGCGCCGGTATTTTATAAATGCAGTCCACATCAACCGCAGAAATTACCGCTTCTTCCTGCACGTTGGTAAAAAGAGCTATTTTCCGCCGTTCATCCATCGGTAATCCACGGTCAGAACGGCAAAGTAATACATCGGGCTGAATGCCAATTTCCCGTAATTCTTTGACCGAATGCTGTGTGGGCTTCGTCTTTAATTCTCCAGCTGAGCCGATATACGGGAGTAGGGTAAGATGGATAAAGCATGTATCATTGCGTGGTTTTTGCACCGCCATTTGACGAATCGCTTCCAGAAAGGGCAGGGATTCAATGTCGCCAACTGTTCCGCCAATTTCAATGATGGCAACCTGCGCATCCCCCGCACCTGCTTGTATATGCAGTTTGATTTCATCCGTAATATGAGGAATGACCTGCACTGTACCGCCTAGATAATCACCGCGTCGTTCTTTACGTATGACACTTTCGTATATTTGACCTGTCGTAAAGTTGTTGCGCCGGGTCATTTTGGTGCTGATAAAACGCTCATAATGACCCAGATCAAGATCAGTTTCCGCGCCATCTTCCGTCACAAAGACCTCACCATGCTGAAACGGGCTCATCGTGCCAGGATCCACGTTAATATAAGGATCTAACTTGAGCATGGTTACTTTGATACCGCGAGTTTCAAGAAGAGCTGCCAGGGAGGCGGCGGCAATGCCTTTCCCCAAGGAGGAAACGACGCCGCCAGTCACAAAGACATATTTAGTCATGGGCGGCTATAGTAACTCAAAATACATGACAGAACAAATCGGAAGATGTTGCATAAATATTTAAATGAGCTAACTCGTTAAATAATCAAGATATCCTATAATTTTTTGTTTCCAAATGAACGCACACATTTTAAATGTATTGTCGGCGTTCGAGTTGGAGTCTTATAGTTTATATACGTTTATTCACTGACAGCCGTCTTGGGTTCCATTATTAAATTTTCCGGGATAAAAGTGATTCGGCATCGTGACATGATGTTATTCCCTGACTTTGTTTAATTAAAAACAGGCGATTATGGGGTCTTTTTTGTATGTATTGTTTATTGTTTCTGGCTGGTACCATGATTGTTAATGTGTGTGCCATAGCAGCACCATCTGGCTGTAAAACAGGAAATTGTAATAAATAAGATTATTTTTTATTCCAGATTCTCAGTCAATCGATTGTCAAAATTCTACTGTTTTAGAGAATGTTAAAAAATAATACCTCCTTACTATGCCGAATGATGAGTAGTGCCGCTTGTGCATATAATGTTAATACAACAACCGGGCAGTACTTACCTTCGCAACCCTATTACGGTACAGTGGGATATAAAAGCCTGCCGGTTCCAATTAGTGGAGGATCTGACAATATTAACGCTGTGCTGATTGGAACGACAAGTGATGGCATTGTGGTCGCCTGTCGTGGAACGTTGCCGCCGACGGATGATTTGCCCTCGGTGCTGGACTGGCTGCAGGATGTATTTTTTTCTACGCCAAAATCTGTCAGTGGCTTACCGGGAAAAGTGCATGACGGGTTTTATATGGCGGTGAATGCGGTATGGGACCGTTTGTTTAACGAGGTTGCGAAGCAACTTGATGCGGCCGGTCCGGCAACACCAATATATGTAACCGGACACAGCAAAGGCGGCGGAATGGCGAGTATTCTTGCCATGTTGCTTAATAATGAAGCTGATGTGCTCGGTTTGCAGACGCCGCCGCAGGTATTTACTTTCGCATCACCCAAACCCGGTGATACGGATTTCGCGCGGGCTTATGACGCCAACATCACACAGCAGAGCTATGAAAACTATCTTGACCTGGTGCCTTTTCTTCCACCTTCAGAGTCGATCATCCGAATTTTCGCCGATATTCCTTTGATCGGTGATTTATTTAAAAATGCTGAAGACTGGGATTATACGCCGGTTGGAACTCGTTATTATATTCAGAGGAATGGCAAGATAGTACCTGTTAACTCACCACTCGATGATTTTCGTACTGGAGAGATTATCTTTAAATTTGTAGAAAATGACCTGAAAGCGGTATTGGATGCGCATTGTCATCTGTGCAAGTCAATTGGCTGTGCGGGTGGATATATGCGCGGCACTTGCCAGGATGCGGTCTGTCAAAAATAGCCCATACTGACTTGGCGGGTCCGTCTTGGAAAGGGGGCGCTGGCCTGCTTCGCCGGAATGAGAATCTTATCCGCTGGAATCGTCGTCCTTGCTCGGCTGCGAGCGCGTGTTGTCTATTGCGGCTGGTTTTTTTCGGTTACCTTCAATGACAACCGTCTGAGGTACCAGCATACCCATTGGAAAAACGATCACATAGAAAAATCCTGAAATCGCATCGTCAATAGAGTCTTCAGTATAGACGCGAACTTCTGATAAATTTTCACGTGCAATTACTTCAGCAGGGGTGTCGCTCATAGTTAAAGGGAAAATACCCCATAAAGCATACCATCTCTGATATCTTTTAGTGACTTCGACAGGTACATCGGGAGGTAGAATTTTTATATTCTTGCCATATGGTGCATCGATAGGAACTGTAAAACAGGCTGTTAGGCTCAATGTGAGTAGTAGGATGAATAATCGCTGACTCATGTTCCTTGCTCTTCAATGTTGGATGTCGGCTTATTTATTGGCAAAGCGCTATGCGTATTACCTTCGATAACCAGCGTGCGGCGTGTTATGGAAACAATACTGGTTATCAGCGTCACAATATTGTCCGTCATCGTTTGTGTCGTGTAGGCGCGTACTTCTTTGAAATTGTGCTTTTCGACTTCAGATTTTATCGAATTATCTGAAATCGGTTTCGCTCCCCATAACCAGAACCAAACAGTCCTTTCAATGCGAATTTCAGAAGACTCTGCTTCCATCAGTAATCTGACATCCTGTCCCTTAGGAACTTCCAGACGAACGGTACCACAACTGGAAAACATCAATAAACAAATAAAAATACAAAAAGAACGCAACATTATAGAGTTACGATACATATTCATTGCTCATATGAAAAATAATTTCTTTTCCCTGAATCCCCGAAATCAACTAATTCAGCTGTTTCTGTCGTATGCTTCCAACGTGTCGCGCTGCTTGTTAAATCATATTTTACAATAGGAAAGATCGGGACTGCGTTATGATACCAAAGATAACCAGACATCATTCCTAACCATAAGGCTGTCGTTATCGGAACTTCTTTAACATGAAAAAATTCACCTGCAGCAACCTTGACATTTCTGCGCGCGATTGCGTGCGCGGAATGACGAAGAAAATTTAGCCACAAATTAACCGTCGACATTTGTTTGTTATTTTTGATTTCGGCTAATTCTGCTTGTGTGAAATGTTGTGTATTCCCATTTTCATGCATTTTTAGCTGCTTGACCGTGTATTGCGCTTGATCTCCGGCGCGACGCGCTGTAGAAATTAAGGCTGCGATATGCTGTTCTTCATCATCTTTCACGATCATTAGTTCTAACCAGAACATATCATCTTCAGTTGCGGCAATTAAAATTTCTACCAAACCTTTACTTTGATTTGAGTCAAACAAATGAAACACACCATCCCGCGTTATTGTGGTTGTTTTGTAAAGACTCCAGTGCCCAACCTGCCAGTGTTTCTGCCCGGGATTATTTTGATAATGCGTCTGTTTCTGTAAACTTTGAGCCGCATTAAGTTTTTTTTGTGTGTCAGTTGATAATTGAGCGCA
>BQJA01000012.1 GCA_021604405.1 Nitrosomonas sp.
GGGTCGCGCAGGTATTCCTGGTAATGTGCTGATCCAAACTGAGTTTCCGGACCATCCGTTATATCACGCGCTAAAACGGCATGATTACGACACATTGGCGCAGATATTGCTAGCCGAAAGAAAAGCAGCCGGTTTTCCGCCATTTGTATATCAGGCATTACTCCGCGCTCAGGCACATCGTATGGATGCTGCGATGGACTTTCTTGCTTCCGCAATGGCAGTTGCAAAGCCCCCAGAAAATATAGACATATATGAACCCGTTCCGGCGCAAATATCACGGTTAAAGGGACTGGAAAGGGCGCATCTGTTAGTGCAGTCGTATTCACGTAAGCGATTGCAGACATTTCTTACCGTATGGCATAAAAAACTCAAAGCTTTTCCCACGCGCAAGATTCGTTGGGTATTGGATATCGATCCGTTGGAATTTTGATCTAGATCAATACCGGCTTTTTAGGGTGCGTGTGTTTTAAAGAATTCCGCCGTCGGACCTGTCAGATATAAGAAAGGGGAGGAGTAAATGCTTGAGAAATACGATTCACATCATGATTTTCCAGAATATTATGATCGTATCCACGGGCTGAAAAGGAGCAACCGGTACTTTGCGCGTTTGTTTGAAGCGTATCACGAAATTACTTCGGAAGTACGAAGGGTTGGATAATCCAGCGAATGAATATCTGGAAAGTTTGAAAAAGAAACGCTTGTTATATTAAGACAGGCTTAATGGGATGATAATGAACGGCTAGACTTGGTGACCAGGTTGGCAGTGTTAGTTATCTGATGAATATTGTTTTTATTCGTTTAGCGCAACTGCGCGGAAAAAATTGCCATAACGAAACCGCGAAATCGGCCAGAGAATGATGAAGTGGCTTAAAGACCACTAGATCCAAACATATGTGCCCGTTCCGGTACCGTAATGATGACTATGGCTCTCCAAGCTATCAAGGTTATTACAGACGGTACCCTGGTTTTTTTGTGGGGATGGTGACTCGTGGCTGGCTACTGGTGTGTCAAGTATGGTTGCATTTAGGTGATATAACGTTTTCAATTCTGTACAGCTGCAACTGATAATCTTCTGAGTGTGTCGGCGGGGTGGGATGGCGGCATAAACCTACACGCCAAGGAAATGAATCGGAAATATCACCGTCTGCTTCAAATAATTGCAGTTTCTATCGTGCGCTTAGTCATCCATCAATCCGGTCAGCGGGAAATGTGCCTGACATGTCAGTTTATCGTTCGCAAGGAACTTCCCAGTACGGAATTTTTCGCTATAAAGCACCAACTGACGGATTGCTGCAAGTTGGCGGACCGCACAGCACGGAAAACCGTGTGGCCTGATAATTTCGAAATCGCCTGGATAAAAATGGGCAATAAAGGCCCACTTGTTCTCTTTTTGCATGGTGTGCCTACCAACCGTGCATAGTGGGAAGCGGTGCAGGGACAAATATCGCGCTTTTGTGAAACCGTTTCGATTGATATGCCTGGGGATGGGTGAGAGTTCAAAACCACGCCCTTATGGGCGAAGGAACGCATTTCCAGGGTGCTAGAGGATAAACAAGCGTAACAATAGTGTTTTGATACTTCCCGGTGCTGCTTCGGCGTGAATCTGCTACCCCAACTTGTGTAATTGCTCTTTTAGCTTATCCAATGTTGAATTAAATCCAGCTAAACGATCTTTTTCCTGCTCGACAACTTTACCAGGCGCCCGCTCGAGAAAGTTTGGATTGTTAAGCTTGCCGCTTGCTTTGTTAATTTCTCCCTCGACACGGGAAATTTCTTTCGTTAGACGTTTGCGTTCCGCCGCCACATCCACTTCAATTTTTAGCATAAGTCTAAATTCGCGAACAATAGCAACCGGCGCATCGGCGGTGGGTAAATCACCTTGCATAATTTCCACCCCCGACAGCTTTCCCAAGGCCAATAAATAAGGAGAAAATTCAGTTAAAATTTGCTTGTCTCCCGTTATCTGTAATGGAACTTTCAGAGCGGGGGATAAATTCATTTCTCCGCGCAGGGTCCGGCAAGCATTGACGATTTCCTTAAGAAGCGAGATATGGTTAATCGCTTTTTGGTCAATCTTCTTCAAATTGGCTTTAGGAAAAGACTGGCACATAATACTGGCGCCTTCTTTGCTAGCGAGTGGCGCTATCTTTTGCCAAAGTTCTTCGGTGATAAAAGGAATAATGGGATGCGCAACACGCAGTGTGGCTTCCAGCACGCGAACTAAAGTGCGACGCGTTCCCCGTTTGACAGCTTCATCATCACTATTTAACTGTACCTTGGCCAGTTCCACATACCAGTCGCAATATTCATCCCATACAAATTCATAAATTTCACGGGCTGCACTATCAAAGCGATAATTGCCATATGCTTGTTCAACCATATCCTCTGCTTGCTGCAATCGGCTAATTATCCATTTGTCAGCGGTAGAATATGTTAGCGGGGATGAGTCAACCAGTCCTGTATCCTTTCCTTCGCAGTTCATTAACACATATCGTGTCGCATTCCACAACTTGTTGCAAAAATTACGATAACCCTCGCATCGTTGCAAGTCAAATTTGATGTCGCGACCATGGGAGGCAAGACTGGCAAAAGTAAAGCGTAGTGCGTCGGTTCCAAAGGCAGGAATTCCATTGGGAAAATGTTTGTGTGTATTTTTTTCGATTGACTCAGCCTGCCTGGGATTCATCAATCCTTTGGTACGCTTGGCGATCAAATCAGATAATGTAATGCCATCGATTAAATCCAGCGGATCCAGTACATTACCCTTTGATTTGCTCATTTTCTGCCCTTCTGCGTCTCGGATCAGGCCGGTAATATACACTTCTTTAAATGGTACCTTGCCTGTGAAATGCAGGGACATCATCACCATCCGCGCGACCCAAAAGAAAATGATGTCAAAACCTGTTATTAACACCGACGTGGGTAGAAATGTCTTAACCTCCGGTGTTTCCTCGGGCCAGCCTAATGTTGAAAATGGCCATAATGCGGACGAAAACCAAGTATCCAGTACATCTTCATCTTGTCTGAGATTTTTCTTGCCAGCTAGTCGTTGCGCTTCTTTCAAATTGTGCGCAACGGTTACGTTGCCATCTTCGTCATACCATGCTGGAATCCGGTGCCCCCACCACAATTGTCTCGAAATGCACCAATCCTGAATATTATTTAGCCATTGATTGTAAACATGGTGCCAATTATCGGGCGTAAATTTGATATCACCATTCGCTACTGCTTTAAGTCCCTGTTGGGCCATCCCTTCCATCGCGACATACCATTGATCCGTCAACATTGGCTCAATAATCGTATTGGTGCGGTCACCGCGTGGTGCCATTAATTTATGCGGTTTAATCTCGACGAGTAATCCCTGCATTTCCAGGTCTGTAAGGATTTTTTTTCTCGCTTCAAAACGATCCATGCCCTGATAGTTAACCGGTGCAAGATCATTTATTTTTCCATCCAGCGTAAAAACATTGAGTGGCACCAAGCGATGCCGTTTCCCCATCTGATAATCATTAAAATCATGTGCCGGTGTAATTTTTACGCAACCTGTTCCAAATGTCGGATCGACATATTCATCAGCTATAACGGGTATGCTCCGTTCACACAATGGCAGTCTTACGTGGCGACCAATCATGTGCCGGTAGCGTGTATCATCGGGATGAACAGCAACCGCCATATCTCCAAGCATCGTCTCCGGTCTTGTCGTGGCAACAATTAAGCTTTCTGTTTCAATGTTATTTTCAGATTTATCCGCTTCCAATGGGTAACGAATGTGCCAGAGAAACCCGTTTTCTTCTGTCGATATGACTTCAAGATCAGAAACGGCGGTTTGTAACACCGGATCCCAGTTTACCAGTCGCTTGCCACGATAAATCAGTCCCTGACGATATAACTGCACAAAAACTTCAGTTACTGCACGGGATAATGCCGGGTCCATGGTAAAGCGCTCACGTGACCAGTCACAGGAAGTACCCATGCGTCGCATTTGTCGGGTAATAGTAGAGCCGGATTGATCTTTCCACTTCCATACTTGCTCAAGGAATGCTTCGCGTCCAAGTTTACGACGATCAATATTTTGTTGGTCCAGTTGACGTTCAACGACAATCTGGGTTGCGATACCGGCATGATCTGTCCCTGGTTGCCACAGCGTGTTACATCCAAGCATCCGGTGATAGCGAATCAATGCATCCATCAGCGTATGCTGAAAAGCATGACCCATATGCAGTGTGCCCGTGACGTTGGGTGGTGGCAGCATAATGCAATATGGATCGTCGCCAGTTTCGGCTGGAGTGAAATAACCTGCTGATTCCCAAATGGAATACCAATGGCTTTCAATTTGACCGGGATTAAAGCTTTTTGCAAGTTCCATGAAGATAGAGTGTATTAGGGTACAAAAAGCCTGTTATTATAACGGAAGGCAGGAAAGCGAGCATGGCGTTTGATTGGCTTGGTTCTGCCTGGGTGATGGTGCAAAAAGCTAGCGGCTTTAATCAAGTTTGTGGATTAACCTTTTTTCTAACGCCTGGAGCAGCGCTATCCTGTCTGAGGTATTAAGGTCAATTTCCACTTCCTGTAAAGCCGCGGTCAAGATTTGTTGCAATGATTGCGTGCATTCAGATTGTTCCGGCATAGTAACTGGATGTAGCGTGACAACTTCAGTTAGTGTCGGGATTTCGTTGTGATTTGATTGTGACACTTGCTGCAGCATACCATCCGAAAATTGCGTGCTATCTAAACCAGCGGACAGAACATCAGACAAGCCGTCCGGTGTATTAGCCTGAATTTGATGCTTATGCAGTAAGTTGTCTACTTTATTCAGGATTTCGTCGTCGTCGAAATTAGTCGAAGTCTCATCATCTTGCATTATTGAGTAGCCATTGTAGAGAGTTAATCGCTCAGCTTGTAATGATGGATTTTATACCCGTTTTCCAGATAGAAACGGTAACGTTTGCGTGCTGCTATTCTATCTTCTGATTGAATGCCCGCAATCTCAATTAGACGGTCGAAACGGTCAAACGAAGGTGCATGCTGGTCATGAAGGTTTAGCAGTACGTCATGATGTTTGATCTGCTTTATCTCATGACCGAGCGTTACGGGTGTTGCATGGGCCAGCTTATCATGAGTGCGGCAGTGAGGGATAAAACTGGTTGGGGAAAAAGTCCAAAGCATTTTATCAAGCTGATCAACCAGCGCAGTATCCAAGGTGTAAATTATCACATTTAAACCCTGTTGCATTGCCTTGGCGCTGAGGCGGCAGGCCGTATAAGTCTTGTCAGCGGCACCAGAATAGAAATATATTTCCGTCATCATTGAATAAGCAAGCGCTTAATCTATCAAAATAATCGCAAAGTGCACTGAAGATTAAAGTAAATCTGCTTGATGTCATCCGCAATGAATGAATGCAGTTACTCACTGGCTGCGTTGGCGCGCGCAATTAAAAATTGCGTCAGCAACGGTACCGGTCGTCCAGTGGACCCTTTCTCTTTGCCCGAATTCCATGCAGTACCCGCAATATCCAGATGCGCCCAGCGGTATTTTTTGGTGAATCGTGATAAGAAACACCCAGCAGTAATTGTTCCTGCAGCACGTCCACCGATATTGGCCATATCAGCAAAGTTACTTTTCAACAGATCCTGATAATCGTCCCACAGCGGCATTTGCCAAGCGCGGTCATTGACATCATCAGCAGCATGCAGCAGTTCCTGCGCCAGTTCGTTATTATTGCTGATCAAACCTGTTGCTACATGACCCAGTGCAATAACGCACGCGCCGGTAAGGGTGGCAATGTCAATCACTGCGTCAGGCTTGTAACGTTCAGCGTAGGTCAGCGCATCACATAAAATTAAACGACCCTCAGCATCTGTATTAAGCACCTCAATCGTTTGTCCTGACATGCTGGTTACAACATCACCAGGCTTGGTCGCATTGCCGTCCGGCATGTTTTCTGTTGCCGGTATAATGCCGACAATGTTTATGGGAAGTTTTAATTCTGCGATTGCTGTCAACGTGCCCAATACACTGGCCGCACCACACATGTCGTATTTCATTTCATCCATATTTGCGGCAGGCTTCAATGAAATTCCACCCGTATCGAAAGTAACGCCTTTACCGACTAATACCACGGGTTTTTCCATTTTTGCGCGTCCTTGATATTCCGCCACAATCAGTTTGGCTGGCTGACGGCTACCTTGCGCAACTGATAATAATGCTCCCATACCAAGCTTTTCCATATCTTTCTGTGCCAGTACAGACACTTTTAGCTTGTGTGTTTTGGCCATATTTTTGGCTTGTTTGGCCAGGTAGGTCGGTGTGCAAACATTGGCTGCCAGGTTACCCAGGTCTTTTGCCACATTTATGCCGTGTGCAATGGCCTGTCCCTGCTGAATCGCTTCCTTGCAAGCCCCGAGCTGAGAATTGTCGGCAATATTCAATGTGATTTTGCGCAGGCGGGGCTTGTTTTCTTCTGATTTACTCTTAAGGCTGTCGAAACGGTAAATACTTTGTATGCCAATGATAACCGCCTGGGAAATTTTCCATGCATCGTCTTTTTCTTTGACAGGTACATCTGTCAGAAAAAAAGTTGCATCAACTGACCCTGTTTTATGCAGTGCATTGAATGCCGCGCGGATTGCATCAAGATACGCTTTATCACCAAACTCTTGTTCTTTGCCAAGTCCGATTAATAATACCCGCTTGCACAGGGTATTGGGGACATTATGTAGCAGCAAGGTGGTATTTGCTTTTCCCTCCATATCACCCTGTCGTAAGATGCCACTAATGTATTCATCAGTTGCCTTATCCAGGATTTTTGCTGGATCAGTTAGTTTGCGCGATTCAAAAACACCCATAATGATGCAATCGCCACGTTGCTTTACCGGGGTTCCAACTTTTATGCCAAAGTCCACTTTTCACTCCTTTGAAATTTTCTCAATGCGGATTATTCTTAAGCCTGACAGTGCTGATTATCGCTGGACTGTTTGTCTAAAGTCAAAATAAACAGACAATAGCGTTAATTTATGCGTTGCTGAAAAAGGATTAAGCTGGAAATTGAAACTGTATTCCAGTTAATTTGTTTCTTCTTCTGCCCTTCCAATAGGGTAAAATTGCACGATTAACAAAAACACCTGCAAAATTAAATCTTCTAATAATCATTTCCTGATTTTAAAACGCGCGTCAATAAGGAAAAAGTTGTGAATAATAATCTAACGCAACGCTTAAGATCATGCACGACATTGCCAACGTTACCGACCATTGCGATCAAGATCATCGATCTGGCAAATGATCCCGATGCCGACATTAACAAAGCTTGTCAATATATTGCGTTAGATCCAGCACTAACTGCAAAAATACTTAAAACGGCAAACTCACCGATATATAAATCACGCCGCAGCGCAACCAATGTACGGCAGGCGGTTAGTATACTCGGCACACATGCAGTGACTGTCATTGCTCTGTCTTTTTCACTGGCAAATTCATTAATTAAACAGTCAGGGAAATATCATGCAGCATTCGACAACAATAATTTCTGGCGCCGTTCAATTACCACAGCGCTTGCCAGCCGTGCACTGGGAATTAAAGCAGGACTGATCACGCTGGATGATTTATTCCTCGCCGGGTTGTTACAGGATATTGGTATTCTCGCATTTAGCGCCATGATGCCACAGGAATACTTTGAAGTTTATTCTTCTGCAGCAAATCATGATGAATTATTGCAAAAAGAACGAATAACCTTCGATATCGGGCATGATGAACTTGGACATGCACTGCTGAAAAAATGGCATTTACCCGATTACATTGCGTTGGCATGTTTGACCAGTCATAGTCAACCGCCACCCAATGAAATTGGCCCAACTATACCTGCTTGTGTGGCTGTTTCGCGTCATGTTGCTGATTATTTCTTAGATCCAGGTGACGCTGGTAATATAACCGCTGCAACTGAGGCCGCAAAAAAATGGCTTAATCTTGACAGCATTGCGTTGATGGACGTGATCGACAATATGGCAACCGAATTGGTCGAGGTCGAAGAATTATTTGAGATTACTATTCATCAACCGGATGAAATATCTGCGATCATGGCAGAAGCCAAAGAATTGCTAACCATACAAAGCTTGTCCAAGGTGCGTGAATTAGAGGAAAAGTCGCAACATGACGGGTTAACCGGTGCGCGAAATCGGGCATACTTTGATGAAACACTGCAACGCGAATTTTATCTTTCCTCGCAACATGCTTTACCCCTTACCATTGCCATGATCGATCTGGATCATTTTAAGAAAATCAACGATACTTTTGGACATATGGCCGGTGACGCGCTCCTCATCGCTACTGTAAGAACAATTATTGGTCAAGTTCGTCATGACGACACACTTTGTCGTTATGGAGGCGAAGAATTTGCCTTGGTACTGCCAGGAACGACGCTTTCCGCTGCAAGAAAACTCCTGGCACGTCTAAAGGAAAGTATCGCTGCAATTGCACATCAGCTCGATGATGGACGTGTCGTAAAAGTAACCGCGTCTATTGGTGTTGTGGCCAATATGGATGGCAATGTAAAATTTGAGTTTCCGGAAGATATCGTGAAAGCGGCTGATAGTGCGCTTTATGCAGCAAAACATGCGGGACGTAACCAAATTATCGAATGGAACAATTCCCTTCCTACTTTCAACTAATCTTTTTATAAAGCTTGAATATCCATGCATCTTATTATCCAAGGAATAAATATTGAGAACCATGACTTGAGATCGCTTGCCAAGTTGTCTGGCGCAGATGAAATTCAGCGTATTACTGGTCAGGCCTTTCGTCTATTAAATGCGAACGAAAAGAAGGATATTGCATCTTATTGCGCCGATGTCAGCCTGGACTATGCATTTGTTGATGAAGCAAAGCGTCTGACTGATTTTGGATTAATTGCAATGGATATGGATTCGACCTTGCTCGCAATTGAAACAATCGATGAAATCGCCGATATGCATAATATTAAATCACAAGTAGCAGCCATTACGCGCAGTACCATGCGTGGTGAAATTGGCTTTGCTGAGAGCTTGAGACGGCGGACAGCGTTGTTGGAAGGATTGCATCAGGATGCGTTGCAAAAAGTATATGATGAACGACTCGAATTGAGTCCGGGCGCAGAGAAATTGCTTAAACATGCGAAAGCAGCCGGGCTCAAGACGATGGTTATATCCGGCGGTTTTACTTTTTTTACTGATCGAGTCAAAACAAAATTGGGCCTGGATTATTCGGCGGCTAATACCATTGAAATATTAAATCACAGGATTACTGGAAAAGTAATGGGAGAAATTATCGATGCGAGTGGAAAAGCTGAAGTGCTCAAACATGTGCGTGATGAACTGGGATTGCAACGGGAGCAGATAATCACCATCGGGGATGGTGCGAATGATATCGGAATGATGGCGGAGTCAGGTATTAGCATTGCCTATCATGCAAAGTCGATTGTTCAGGAAAATGCCGTTTACAGCATTAATCATGTCGGTCTGGATGGAGTGGTTAATTTATTTGGGTAATTCTCACCAAGCCATGCAATCAGGTCTTTCTCAAGCATCGGGTGTGCTAACAGATAACCTTGAATTTGGTAACAGCCGTTTTGTTCGAGGAATACCATCTGTTCTTTTTTTTCAACTCCTTCGGCAATCACCTGTAATCCTAGATTTTCAGCAAGGCCAATTGTAGCCTGAACAATTTCTCGGTGAACGGGATTAGTAAGCATATCGCGCACAAACGTTTGCGCAATTTTTAAGCGCCGAAAGGGCCACTGCTTCAACGTGGACAATGAAGAATAACCGGTTCCAAAATCATCCATTGTCAGCTTTATCCCTTTTGTTGCCAACATGTTTAGCATTAGGCCGCTGTTTGTTCGAGGTTGAGCCGTTGCTTGCTCGGTAACTTCCAATTCTAGCGTGTTCCCGGGCAAACTAATTTTATCCATTAATTCAATAAGTTCTTGGTAGAATGCATCATTGTTCAACTGGCCGTGTGAAATATTGACTGCCATAACTTTTTGAAATAACCCATTATTACGCCAACGAATCAGTGCATTGCAGGCATTCTTCAATACGTAAGACCCTAACCGATTGATCATGCCGTGAGTTTCAGCAATAGGAATAAATTCAGCAGGTGAAATATATCCATAAATGGGATGCTTCCAGCGCAGCAGTGCTTCAACGCCAATTAATTTATTATTTTTGATATCAATTTGGGGCTGATAAACGAGATAAAGTGCATCTGTCTTTAACGCTTTTTCAAGTTCATTGCGAAGGTCAACACGACGTTGACTTTCACGTGTCATTTCGCTGGTATGAAAGGCATAGCTTCCGCGATCCTTATCTTTTGCCCTGTATAGAGCGATATCAGCCTCTTCAATCAGATTGGTGTCAATTTTTTCTCCTGGGTGCCAGATTGCAATCCCGATACTTGCGCTGCTTTGAAATCTGGTTTGTTTGATATTGTAGGGTTGTGACAAGGAATCAATGAGTTCTTGCGCAAACGTTACGGCATCATCGGGTGTTTTTAAATCACGCTGGATAATTGCAAACTCATCGCCGCCCAGGCGGGCTATATGATCTTCTTTTCGTGTGCGTTTTTTTAGACGCCTTGCAATTTCTATTAATAGTTCATCACCGGCTGCATGACCCATCGTGTCATTAATTTGCTTGAAATGATCCAGATCCAGCATTAAAACGGCAATGGTATTGCCAGAACGCTTCGCATGCGCTAATACTCGTCCCAGTTCTTCTGCAAAGTGTGTGCGATTGGGCAGGCCGGTTAGACTATCGTGATATGCCAGATATGAGATATGCAATTCATTTTTTCGCCACTGATACTCATGACTTCTACGTATATAGAAGGAAATGATCGCAAGAAGTACGCTAATTGAACCAAGCAGATAAATAAATAAAACGGGTTTTGAGAATGCTGGCCAATCCTCAGTGGGTTTTGCGGCGATTTGCCAAAATCCGCCAGGTATCATTATGTCCATGATAATGGAGCGGTCATGGCGGAATAATTCCCCGTTGCCAAAGAAAACTTCGCCTTTATCACCCATCCCGTTTTTCCCGCGGATAGCAAATTCCAATCCCAGGCTAGCATCATATAATCCTGCTGCACGATAAAATTCATCCACATGAATGACGGTTGAAACTATTCCCCAAAATTCACGCTGCCCGGCGGCACCCTGAATGTATACAGGCAACCGACCAATAAGACCGACACCTCCCTGCACGAGTTGTACAGGACCGGCAAGTACTACCTGGCCAGTTTCTTTGGCTCTCAAAATACTTGGCCATTGCGTTGGCAGTTGATGGTAATCAAGATCCATTAATTGTTGATTTCCTTCCAGCGGATATACCATTCGGACGGTGAAATCGGGCGCGGCGGCAATATTGCTGATTTTAGGTTGGTCATCGATTAATTGCTTGGAAATTTTCTCAAATTCAGTTTGAGTTAAGCCTGGGTTTAATTTGATATGTGTAATGAATCCTTTGAATAAAAAAAAGGTGCTGTTAATGGATTCCTCAAGTTGAACGCGCACCTTTGAAAGTTTAATGAGTGTTTCCTGTTTTCTATTTTCTATTTCATGTTCTCGGGATAGCGCCGCGGCAAAATAGATAATAATAGAAATAAAAGTTACCGAAATTAAGGGCGCCATATATCCTTGGTGGCGATACCCCGGCCACCCTGCAAACAAAGTAACTGCTGCGAGTGATGTGAACAGGAGTGTAATTAACAACCAGTCATATTGCGTTTCATTGACGGGAGCGGAGGCGAATAACTGGCGTGTCATGTCAAAATCGCCGCTAACCGCACCAATTATTTTAAGTGCTTCATGCATACGCACCCAGCGGTCGGGATCATTGTGCCCTAATGGGATCTGCAGGTAACGAGAACGTTGTTGAAAATGAGAGGCAAAATGGCGATTAAATCCTGTGATATCGGCTACTTGTAACTTCCGGGGAAATTCTTTGACAATTTTCTGAATGGTTTCTTCTTTGTTATTTAATGCATATTCCCAACCCCGTAGTGTCGCTTGTAAGAACTTTCCGATCAAAACAGGATTATCATTTAATTTGTCACGATTCACGGAAATAACATCAGCATAAAAATCTATGCCATAGCTTTCTGCGTACAGGGTATTTATTGGAATGTTTTTTTGTTTGGCAAGCCAAACGTTGCTGTCAGCATAACCCGATATAACTTCTGCCGCGCCATTTGTTAAACTGTCAAGTGTGGGCGGGGCTTCCGCTATTAATCCTGCATCAGGTGCAAGCGCGCCATGCTGCAACAGCAATTTGTAAATATAAATGCTGTCAGGCGAAACAGCGACTGACGCTTTGTGTAAATCTGAAAGATTGTTGAGCGGTTTTTCTTTTAAGCTATGGAAAGCCCACGGCGTTCGCTGTAGAATCGGCGCCAAGGCAACAATGTTCGCCCCTTGGTCTTGGGCAATTAACAGGGACAAACCATCCAGCGGAGCAATATCAGCGTCGCCAAAAGCGATTGCATCAATCGCGTTGATAATTTTTCCTTTATCATTAAATCCGCCGCGTATTTCTACATGAATACCGGCTTCACGATAGTAATCTTGCCATAAAGCCTGGTAAAAGCCAGCAAACTGAAATTGATGATCCCATGGCAACTGGACGATTAAGCGCGAACCGGACGCCGATCCTTTTACAGGATACAACATACTGATAGAAAATATAAGAATCCATTTAAGTATTACCTTCATTGCAACTTATAAATCCTTAGTAATTTGGTTCGTACATTAAAGAAGCAATGTAAGCATCAAGATCTTCAGGCAAGCTTGCGTCTGTTAAGCCTTCATTTAAAGCAGTCTGGCAAACCGCTATCGCAATTGCGCGCGATACTTCACGAATTTGTGTGAGCGGTGGATAAATAGCGCCCGTGGTAATTTCTCGTTCCGAAACGGCATTTGCCAATACCTCCGCCGCGGCAAGGAACATGGTTTCAGAAACCAGTCGCGCTGCGCTTGCTTGTATGCCAAGGCCGATTCCGGGAAAGATGTATGCGTTATTGCCTTGGGCTGGACGGAACAATTTTTCACCGTATTGAACGGCTGCAAAAGGGCTGCCACTGGCAAAAATTACCCGACCATCACTCCATTTATAAGCTTCTTCCGCAGTGCATTCCGTATGTGAAGTAGGATTTGATAACGCAATAATGACGGGACGTTCGTTGACTTTAGCCATCTGGCGCACGATACTTTCATTAAATGTTCCCGCAACGCCTGTCGCGCCAATCAGAACATCCGGCTTAATGTCAGCGACTGCATTGAGGAAACTTTGTGGTTCATGCGCGTGCGCATAAGGTTTAATGCGTGGTTTAATATTTTCATTGGTTGATACGACCAGGCCTTTTCTATCAATGAACCAGATTTTTCTGCGTGCGGCCTGTTCGCTTAACCCGGTGGAACGGAAAGCGTTGAAAACGAGTTCAGCAATTCCGCTTGCCGCTGAGCCGGTGCCTAAGAACATGATAGTTAAATCGGAAAATTTCTTCCGGGTAATGCGGCATGATGTATAGATACCCGCCAGGGTGACAGCGGCGGTACCCTGAATATCGTCATTGAAGCAACGAATTCTTTTTTGATAGCGTTCCAGTAAACTAAAGGCATTGGGAGCAAGAAAGTCCTCAAATTGGATCAACGCGTTGGGAAACCGTGATTGAACTGCGCTAATGAATTCCTCAATCAGTGAAAAATAAGCATCCCCCGCTAGGCGTGGAAACGGATAACCAAGATATAACGGGTCTTCGCGTAGCGGAATATTGTTGGTGCCCACGTCAAGCATTATTGGGATGCATTGTCCCGGATGGATGCCTGCACAGGCCACATACAAAGCCACCTTGCCAATTGAAATTCCCATCCCGTTTGCGCCAAGATCACCCAGACCCAAAATACGCTCCCCATCAGTCACCACAATTACCCGGATATCGGTTTCTGGCCAATTTGCCAATACAAATGCGATTTCTCCGCGGTCAGCCGGCGTAATATTTAATCCTTGTGGACGCCTAAAAATATGCGCGAATTCTTTACATGCTTCTCCTACCGTTGGGGTATAAACTAACGGCATAACCTCTTCGATATGATCGATTAGGATACGATAGAAAAGACGCTGGTTGCGTTCCAGTAACGCGTTTAAAAATATATACTTCTCTATATCATTGTTTTTACGGCGCATATTCTCGAGTGCACGCGCTTTTTGCTTATTGATGTTGGCAATTTCATAGGGTAATAAACCACGCAAACCATATCGGTTCCGTTCTTCCCGTGAAAAAGCGGTTGATTTGGTCAGCGCTGGATGATCGAGTAAAGCTTTTCCGCGCAGTTCTTTCATACTGGTTTGTTTCTCCAAATAAATTTCTTCATCGGTGTTGAGCAGGTTTTTCTCATTGTGTCCTCTGCAATCACAGGTAACAATATACGCTGATAAAAGAATTTTGTATCGATTTGGCAGCCTTGTATCCTGCTGAATTAACTTATCCTTCTGTTTATTCTAACCGGAACTTGTTTAACGCACTGATTCTTTGCTGGTAAAAGAAATTCATTCGCTTGCAGTTAGCAGGATAATTATCTTTCTTACTGCGTCAATAAGTAAATGGGTGCCTATTATCCGGAACGGCATCAATGTGTCAGCTTAGCGATTGTAATAGTTACTAAAACAGTGAGAGGTGTTAATGTGAAGATTACTATGGTGGAAATTGGTTTTGCACATAAGATGTTTCAGGGTCTGCGGTAATACAGCATGATTTTTGTTATTTCCGATGTGCCGTGTTTGTTCTATCGGTAAAAATCAGTCGCTAAGAATGACTCGATTGCGTCCCAGATTTTCGCTTTGTATAATTGTGCATCAGCGATAGCTATGTAGTCGTCAATCGTATCAGTTTCGCTTGGTATCATAGAGACAGCGCCGATAGAAACTGTTAAAAATTTCTTTTTCGCAAATTCTTCTGTACCTTGAGGCTCCAGGTTTGTTGCTAAAATGCCAAATTCCTCCCCGCCAAGGCGAAAAGGATAATCACCCGGATGCTGGCAGAGATTGGTTTGTTACTTACCCGGGTTAACACTCGATTATCTTCACTATGGCCGTGGTTGTCATTGCGTTTTTTAAGAAATCAATTTCCAGTATAATGCGGGAAAGGTATGTTTTTTCTCGGTTGGCTCTTTTGAGTCTCGTTTGAATACATGATTAAAATGCTGCCGATTAAATAAGCCTGTCAGCTGATCTGTGCTGGGTAGCTCCTCTAGCCTTATATTGGCGTGTTGTAAATTGGCCTTATGAGATTCTTCTTCAAAAGATAGCCCTTTTTCATATTATGAACGACAAAAACCATTCGTTTATCGTTATCGAGAATATGAAATGCCACCCAGCTCGTTTGGCAGTGAAACAAGTTTTTTATGTTGCGCATCTATTATTGTTATTCCTGTTTCAAAGTTTCTATTCCACGGGAATACTTCAAAATGATCTAAACGGTTATTCATATCATGTATTGGTTGCAGTATAACCTGCAGGTCTGGCTTTGAACTTGGCAAAAAATACAACTACCAAAGAAACGATTGATGCAACGTATCAATGCAAAAGTGCGCCGTGACTGTTTGGGTAAAAAAGCAGGCAGGCTTAAAATCTTCATTAAACCAGTCTCAATCGCTTTTATTCGTATATCTGAAGGAGATATATCGGTGTTGCTTGGCGTGGTTAAGTGCTGACTGCATCGGCCATTCTAAAATAAACCGATGGTGAGAAGCGGAGAAATCGTGAGATAGGCTTGCCCTGTCGGGACCGAGAATGCATGCGGCTTAAATGAGCGTAGCATTTTTCGGCTATTGCAGAAACCATCCGTGACCTGGGGAAACAATTTGACAGACAAAAAAATTACCCTGCCATTGCAGGGCGGCAAGAACCTGGTTCTTCAATGGCACTCTTCACTTGCCGAATTCGATCGTACAGCCTGGCAGCGACTTTCCACTCCTTATAATTTTCCGTTTTTTGACTGGGACTGGTTAAACTTGCTGGAGACCAGCGGGTGCGTAGGTGGTAATACAGGCTGGGTGCCGCTGCATCTGGGGGTGCGGCGTAGCGGGGAGTTGATTGCTGCCGCTGCATTGTATGTGAAATTTCACAGCCGTGGCGAATTCGTGTTTGATCAACCAATTGCTGAAATTTCTGAGCAGTTGAACTTACCGTACTATCCTAAGCTACTGGGGATGAGTCCCTTTACTCCTGCAACAGGCTACCGTTTTCTGATTGACCAGAATGAAGATGAATTGGCGTTATGCAGACTCATGCTGGAAGAGATTAACACGATGTGCCAAAAACAGGGTTTCTCCGGTTGCCACTTCCTGCGGGTTGATCCGCATTGGGGTACATTCATGTCTTCGCTGGGCTTGTCACGCTGGTTGCACCATGCGCTGATTTGGAAAAACCAGGGTTACACAAATTTCGACGATTATCTTGCTACTTTCAGAAGCAAGCGGCGTAAAAGCATACGCAGAGAAAGATTTAAACAGTCGCAACAGGCCGTTCGTTTGATCACTGTTCCCGGGCTTGAAGCACGCGAGGCCTGGTTTGAACGCATGTATGATTTTTACGCCGTCACATGTCAAAAATTTCTTAACATGAGCCATTATTTAAATCCTCGTTTTTTTCACGGCTTAGCCGAGAATCTGGCAAACCGTATCGTATTCGTCGCTGCTTTTGAAGGCAATGATGAGGTCAACCCAGTTGCTTTGTCTATGCTGGTGCGCGCAGGAGAACAGCTATACGGACGCTACTGGGGGAGCGAAAATCACTATGAACATTTACATTTTGAAGCTTGTTACTACCAGCCGATACAATGGGCTATTGCCAATGATATTCGTTTTTTTGATGCGGGTTCAGGCAATGCCCGTCACAAGCGGCAACGTGGGTTTTCGGCGCAGCCAAGTTTTAGCCTGCATCGCTTCTACCAGCCAATGATAGATGGGATCTGGCGCGCCAATGCTGACCGTATTAACCAGATAGAACAGGATCATATCAACGCTATCAACACCTCAAGCCGTTCTGGTTGAGTTGGCGTAAATTTTATTTTTTTACATGATAATGATTCTCGTCGTTTGACCTTAAGGTAGTGAACGGTTTTAAAGAAAAATGGAAAAGTAAAAAGCGAAAGAAGTTGTGGTAAATTGAGCAGGTATTACAGTTTATTTTTGAATAAATTTAATTTTTAGCAAGGCGAACATGAATAACAACCATCATTTTGTACTATTTCCAGAAATTGAACCATATGACAGTGGTATGTTGCCGCTGGATACGTGTCATACCATGTACTGGGAACAGTCAGGCAATTCAAATGGTGTACCCATACTCTTTCTTCATGGTGGGCCTGGCGCTGGTTCAGCAACGGCGCATCGCCGTTTTTTTGATCCCGCTTATTATCGAATTGTTGTTTTTGATCAACGTGGTTCAGGACGCTCAGTACCTTTAGGGGAAATTCGTGACAATACGACGCCGCATCTTATCAATGATATTGAAATTTTGCGGCAGCACCTCGGTATCGATCAGTGGATAATCTTTGGCGGATCATGGGGAAGTACACTGGCGCTGGCTTATGGAGAGGCGCATCCTGATCGCTGCTTGGGTTTCATCTTGCGTGGTATATTTCTTTGCCGAAGACAGGAGATCAAATGGTTTCTTTACGGGCTAAGGAATTTCTTTCCTGAAGCCTGGAATAATTTTGTCAGTCTGCTGTCACCGTCAGAGCGTGATGATATTCTCGCCGCTTATTACCAGCGCCTTTTAAATCCCGATCCGGAGATTCATATGCCCGCAGCGCGCGCCTGGGGCGCTTACGAAGGATCGTGTTCGACATTGCTGCCCAGCCCGGAAACCGTAAATTATTTTTCTGGTGATATCGTTGCGTTGGGACTGGCGCGTATGGAAGCCCACTATTTCAGTCACGATATCTTTTTACCGGAAAATGCGTTGCTGAATAATGTCGGTAAACTTCACCATATTCCTGCCACCATCGTACAAGGTCGCTATGACGCGGTATGTCCGATTATTAGTGCTGATGATTTGCATCATGCCTGGCCGCAAGCAGAATACATTGTTATCGAGGATGCAGGCCATTCTGTTTGGGAGCCAGGGATACAAGAAACCCTCATCAAAACAACCGAAAAATTTAAAACGATGATTGGACTCTAAACCGGCGGTGTTTAAAGATCGTACATAACATGTTACTTGACTTAACATCATGTTTTGTCATGATCCGCGCGCGGGCGGCACGATCATTCTCGCTGGGAGGGAGGACGAAATTCTTCAAAAAACACGCAATAGACCAAATTGGCACAAGCATCGCGCTAAATAATCATGTTAGCTTCTGGATGTCAAGTAGCTTGGCTATGTTTTTCAGATCCATATCTTTTGCGAATGGTATCATACCGAGTAATGGACAATTCAGCCTTTCTTCCAACGCTTTGATATTCTCTTTCTGTGCCGGCATCGGCAGATCAATAGCGTTTGCTACCCAACCTGCGAGATTCAGCTTGCTAGCCCGTATAGCCTGCGCGGTTAATAGTGCATGATTAAGACAACCCAGCCGCAATCCAACCACCAGTATGACCGGAAGGTTTAGTATTCGCGCCAGATCAGCACCATCATTTTTATCATTGAGCGGTACCAGAAATCCGCCCGTGCCTTCTACAATGATCAACTCTGCATTTTTCTGTAACGCAGCATGTGATCGTTGGATAACGGCAAGGTCAATTTCAATATTTTCCCGCGCTGCTGCGATATGCGGTGCGAGTGGCGGAATCAATGCATAAGGGTTGACCAGCTTGCTTGGCGCAGAAACTGTGCTTGCGGCCATGAGCAAGTCAACATCCATCCACTTGTTATTTTCGCGGCCAGCCGCTACTGGCTTCATGCCGATTACCTTCCTGCCGCGCGCAGCAAAAGCATGAAGTAACGCGCAACTAACCAGAGTTTTGCCTACGCCAGTATCGGTTCCGGTAATGAAGTAACTATCAGTCACAAAAGGCTGCTATGTTATTTCAGATTGATTATTTGTTTTCTGGTTTCAGGCGTCAGAACCGTTTTGCGCGGTTCCGGCTTCCAGGCATGGCCATAGATCACTTCAAAGGTTGCTGGCAGCTTTTCTTGTTGACGCAAGGTTTCATACCGATTAACTGCTTGCCGCCATGCGTTTTTTCCGGTTAAGCCGCGTCGCCTGCCTTGAGTAACGTTATGTGCACCAATCTTTTTCAAGTCACGCATCACTTGCCCGACATCATCATAGGTCAGGGTGATGTATTCCATATCCATTACTGGCGTGGCAAAGCCGTTGTGTACCAGCAGATCACCGATATCGTGCATATCAATAAATCGGTTGGTGTGCTGATAATCATCGACACTTTGAAAAGCATGGCGCAGTTCTTTCAAGGTATCTGGCCCAAAAGTGCTAAACATAAACAATCCTTCGCCGCGCAGGACGCGATGAATTTCTGCAAACGTCGATTTTAAGTCATTACACCATTGCAGTGCCAGATTTGACCAAACCATATCAGTGCAGGCTTCTTTGAACGGTAACTGTTCCATGTCACAGCACACATAATCGCTGCGGCTCCCTGGCAATGGCAGCCATTTTTTCCACCATGCAGCGGGTACGCGCGCCTGTGCCTGTAACAGCATGGTCAATGCAATATCCACTGCCATCATTCTGGAAGCCGGATATCGCGTCGCCAATTTTCGGCTGCCATAACCTGTTCCACTGCCCGCATCAAGAATCGTATTCGGTGCAAATTTGATGTAATCAAGGCGTGATAGCATTCGGTCACATATTTCACGTTGTAATACAGCTGCCTGATCATAGCTTGCCGCTGCACGCTCAAATGCAATGCGTAACTGCTTTTTATCTAGGATGTGATCATAATTCATAGAGGCTCGTTATAAATTGGCTTGGGTCCGACAAAAAAGGCACATGACCACAGCCTGAAAATAGCGCCAGTTTTGAATGCTGCAACTGTTGGTGCATCCATTTGGCCGCAGAAACCGGAGTAATTACATCATTCTCACCATGCATCAGTAGAACTGATTGCTTAATTTGCTTTACTTCATCGCGCAAGTCGCTGGTCAGTAAAATTTCCAACCCCGCCAGCAGCATATGAATGTCTGGTTGGCCACACTGGATGAAATTTTTTCGCAGCTGCGCCAAAACAGGTTTGCTATCGGAACTGCCACTGAGTTGTAAAGTTAAAAACCGATTGATCGTTTCCTCGTAATGTTGCTCGAGATTATGCCTGAATAGCTTTAACGTGGTTGTTTCCATTCCCCAAGGCCAATCAGGACGTTTTACAAAACAAGGTGTGGTGGCAATCAACACAAGTGCCGAAATACGTTCTGGATACCGTATAGCCAACTGCATGGCGATCTGCCCGCCCAACGACCAGCCACAGACTATACAGCTTTCCGGTAAAATTTCCCAAACTTTATCAACCATGCGCTGTAAAGTGCCAGGTTGACAGGGCGGACTGTAGCCATGCCCCGGCAAATCAACCAGATGTAGGCAATAACGCTTTGCCAGCTGATCACGGACGCTGTGCCAGATTTTGCTGTGCATAGCCCAGCCATGCAGCAGTACAAGATTCGGGCCATTACCCAGAATTTCAACATGTATTTTGTTATTCACTTGACTTTAACTGTATTGTGACAATTCCCATAACGTAGTTGCCAAACGGTCTATATCGGTGCTGCTATGTGAAGTTGACAAGGATATTCTTAGTCGCGCTAAACCCGGCGGCACTGTTGGCGGACGAATTGCCGGCACCAATATCCCGCGCTTTCGCAATGCATCACTTAACCATATGGCCTTATTATTTTCTTCGACTATCAGCGGTTGGATTGGCGTTTGAGAGGGCAATAGTTGCCAGCGTAGTGATTTGAGCCCTTTCTTAAGTGATGCGATATTCTGTTGCAACTTATCACGTCGCCATGATTCCTGTTCAATTAATGTAAGACTTTTGCGCAAAGCATGGGACAGCAAAGCAGGTGCTGCTGTGGTGTAGATATAACTGCGCGCATATTGGATAAATGTTTCAATGACATTCGCCTGCGCGGCGACAAATGCACCAGATACGCCTGCCGATTTACCAAGCGTTGCCATATAGATAATATTTGGCGCGTGTAAATTTCCAGCGTCTGATGAAAACAGGACGCCTTTTCCCTGTTTTCCCAATACTCCAAAACCATGAGCATCATCAAGTAATAACATCGCCTGATATTTTTTGCATAAGGCTATTAACCTGCTAACTGGCGCGATGTCGCCATCCATGCTGAATACTGCGTCGGTTACAACCAGTTTGCGTCTGGCGTGTGATGCAGCTAATCGTTGCTCTAACTTAATCAGGTCAAGGTGTGGATAGCGAAAAAATTTTGCGCCGCATAGTAACGCCGCATCATTCAATGACGCATGGTTTAGCTTGTCAGCAAAGACCGCGTCTTGGCGACCAAGTAACGCGGTCAATATGCCAATATTGGCCATATATCCAGTGGAAAACAACAATGCATTGGGAAAACCGGTAAATGACGCTAATGCTTGTTCCAGCTCGTGATGTGCGGCCGTGTGGCCATTAATGAGATGCGATGCGCTGGCACCCACGCCGTACTGGTGAGCGCCGTCACAAGCTGATTGAATTAATTCAGGGTGGTTAGCCAGGCCGAGGTAATCATTGCTGCAAAACGCGAGATATTTACGTCCTGCAACGGTAACATGGGCTTCTTGGGGACCGCTAAGTATTAACCGTTTCCGTCTTAAGCCTTTTTCGTCGCGGACACGAAGTTGCTCAAATAGCCCGGGGAACATAGCCAGTTACCGCGAACGAAGTCCCAACTTCTCGAATAGGGCATGATCTTGCGCTGCTTCGGGGTTTCCGGTGGTTAATAACTTATCCCCATAAAAAATCGAATTGGCGCCTGCAAGAAAACATAATGCTTGAATAGCCTCTGACATTTCCCGCCTTCCAGCTGATAGCCTTACCATTGCTTTGGGCATCGAAATTCGTGCCGCCGCTATAGTGCGCACAAATTCAAGAGGATCAAGTGTTGCTGTTCCGTATAGTGGTGTGCCCTCAACTTGCACTAAATGATTGATTGGTACAGATTCGGGATATGGGTCAAGATTGGCCAGTTGCGCGATTAAACCGGCCCGGGCATGGCGGGATTCTCCCATGCCAACAATTCCGCCACAACAGACGTTGATACCTGCATTACGAATTTCTTCCAAAGTATCAAGACGATCCTGATAATCCCGGGTGGTAATGATGTCACCATAAATCTCTGGTGCTGTATCGAGATTGTGATTGTAATAGTCCAGTCCAGCCATACTTAATTGTTCGGCTTGTCCCGGTTTTAGCATCCCCAACGTAGCGCAGGTTTCCAATCCCAATGTTTTTACCGCGCTAATCATCTCGGTTACTTCGTCGATATCGCGTTGCTTGGGTCCACGCCACGCTGCGCCCATGCAAAATCGTGTTGCGCCATGATCTTTTGCGGCTTTTGCTGCGGTAACCACTGTATCCAGTGATAGCATTGACTGATTCTCCACGCCAGTATGGTAGCGTGCTGCTTGCGGACAATAACCACAATCTTCAGGACATCCACCCGTTTTGACAGAAATCAGCGTGGATAACTGGATTTCATTGGGGTCGTGAAATTGACGATGAATTGTTTGAGCACGATAAATCAAATCATTAAAAGGCAGGTCCAACAACATCTGAATTTGGGAAATAGGCCATTGTAATGAATCTGATGCGTTGTCAGTGATACTATTGGATTGTTTCTCTATTAAGTTAACTGTAGGTTGATTCATACTCGTATTGGTTCCTGTAATTTGTTTATTTGCGCTCGAGGTGCCAAGATTCTCATAATTTCGTATGTTATCGGTATATCAAGGAGCCGGCCATCATTGACAATTTATACCTGAATGCTTTCAATCAGTAAATTAAATATTCTAAAAGCATTTTCTCAAAGATATTGCGTGCTATGTGGGACGCTCTCCAGGGATGATTTGTGCAATCCCTGCCGAAGCCAGTTGCCCCAAATTCCAATCAATCATTGCCCGGTATGCTTGCTACCTGTCAAAACGTCCCTGGTCTGTGGTGCATGCCTGGCAAATCCACCTGCTTTTACGCGCATAAATGCCGCGTTTCATTATACCTTTCCTGTTGACGCACTGATTCGTTCTTTGAAGTACCGGTCACAACTCGTAATAGCGCCGATGTTGGCAAATTTCCTAATAGAAAAGATAGACATTTCAGATCCGCCTGATTTTATTATCCCGGTGCCTCTTCACGCCATCAGGCTACGCGAAAGAGGTTTTAATCAGTCCGTTGAAATTGGTCGCTATATTTCTAAGAAGCACAATATTAAAATGTTACCTGATTCATGTTCGCGGGTAAGAAATACACCCTCTCAAGTCGGACTGCCTTGGCAGGAACGCGAAAAGAATATCCGTCATGCATTTGTCTGCAAAACAGATTTATCAGGGAAACATGTTGCCATACTAGATGACGTCATGACCAGCGGTGCGACATTAAATGAAATGGCAAAATTGCTGCGTCAGCAAGGCGCCGCAGTCGTTGATGGCTGGGTCGTTGCAAGAGCACTTCCTGCGACAGAAATGCATTTTTCTTGATAAATCCAGGGTATGTCCGTTACAGCATGCTTGGTGTTCAATTTTTTGTATATCTATTTGGCGTTTTATCGCTGTCACTAACTTTATTGCTGCACTTTGCAGATTAAAACCACCATATATCTTGTCTATGTGACATTTACAAAAGTCCATATATACAAACGAAACATTTGCTGACAACGCTTGGGATTCCAAGGTACTGCAGCCAAAGAAAAGCCTGTTAAAATGTTTCTGTCGGTTATACAGCCTGAATATCCAGCACGGCCTGCACATGGTGAATCGTAAGCCAAGGTTATCAAGCATATGGCACGAGTTCCAGGTGATACTTATGCGTTGTCTGGAGCATGTGATTTGAGTATTAATGTGGCCCTGGTGATCCTGGAGTGCGATAGGCTTTGAATTTATGAGATAAGACGACAACCGGGACATATTTAACAGATTGATTTGTGCGGTAACATGATAAAAAGTGTTCGAATAAAGCAGTGTTGGGCACTGCTCGAGACCGTTTAATTAATGTCGATGGTGCTTGCGCGAGTACGTTTGCCGAAAAACCAATTAAGTCCAAATTATTATTGGCGTGATGTTTGTTTTATTTATGAATACGTTATTATGGGTCCGGGTTGAAATATATGAGAATATATCTGAATATATTGCGGCGCTTTGCCGCAAAGGTAAACAATAAGGTTTTTTTTGTATACCAATTACTGCTGTCGCGCCTATTTTCTAAACGAAAAACGAAGATTCTTTTTTCCAACAAACAGGATTGGGAGGGTTCGATCAAGAAAGGGTTTCAATTTGCGCCTTTTGAAATTAAGTTCGGCGATCTTCCTGCTGAACAAATCAGAAATTTTGATCTTGTTATGCCATTGACCATTCCTGATTTGAAATACTTAAATGGAAAGCGCGATTTAATCAAAAATAATCCGATCCCGATCCCGAGCATTGAAGCCATTCTGTTGTGTGACGATAAATACTCGCTTAATAAATGGCTTGTTGGTAATGGTTATGAGCGTTTTGTGCCAAAGATGGGGGGTGAGCAAACCTTTCCATATATTTTAAAAAAGAAAATTGATGAATGGGGGGCAAATACGCATATAGTTTTAAATGCGCAGCAAGAACAGAAGCTTGCGGGAATCATCGGTCATCCGGATTATTTTACGCAGGCGTTGATTGCCGGGCCAACTGAATATGCCACGCACATTTTTATTAAAGATCAAAAAATCGTATGCTCAATAAATATTAAATATGCCTTCGAAACTGACGAACCGATTAAAGGCAAGGACAAGGTAATTTTTGAGGAAATATGCGGCTGTCCCTATCTTGATCTGTTTTCGTCCATCCTGGTGTCTATAGGCTTTGAGGGTGTATGTTGTTTTAATTACAAAGTTTACGATAATCGTCCCTTTATTATTGAAATTAACCCAAGGGTTGGCGGAAGTCTCTGCCCCTATCTTTTTTCCTTTGTAAGGCGTGTAAGCTAAGAATCTGATTGACAAGAAGCTGTGGCCAGTTATAGCTGTCGTTTCAGCATAGCTGGTGGGTCGAGTGAAGTGGCTGAAACAAGTTACAGGGATTACTCGATAACATCCTGACAGCTATTAATGTGCAAGGCGGCTTACTTCTTCCAGAACAAATCAGATAGTATACGGGGCGCTATCGGACACTGCTGCAATAAGCAAAAAAAGAGTGTGCGCCATTCTGCGTGGCCGGCCAATACCGTGGCAAACAATTAATGTTCATTGAAAGTTGCAAATGCACATGAGAATGGTTACTATTAATATATCTACTCTTATATTATATTTCCTTATAATATCAAACGTAACAAAAGCGAGTTTATGAGAGTAGTAAGAATAGGCTATATCAAAGTTAAGAACGATTTTAAATAAATTTATAGTAATTATTCAGTGATTAAGAAATGAAAAAAGTTCTTGACAGGGTTTCTTGAGTCAAAATGTAGCAGCGATCGTGTAACGATATTGATTTTACATGGCGTATTAAATTACTCCAATAATACATGCGTCGATAGCCGAGGCTGACAGTCTGTAAACAAAAGCTCGTCAATAAGCTTCTTGCATCATTTTTGTTGCATACCGATTAGACAGGTATCAGGGATCGATAGCCAGAAGCCTTGGTGCACTGTCTATCGAATCAGCGCAGGAGAAGTGTAACTGCCATTGCATGAAGGCATTTACTGTCATAGCCGCCGGAAAACCCTATTACCGCTACAGCGTCTGCACGCGTGCACTTGTATAATGCATACCATCTACGCGCACTGGAACGGCTGCAACTTTATATGCAGGATGTGTTGAGGTTTATGATCAATCCCATCGTCTCCTTTATAAACAGTCAAGGCGAGAGCGATAGCAGAATGGCCTAGGTGCATCAGAAAATACCCGATTGCTTGCGCCGGAAAATTGCTCCTTTTTATGCTGCTAGCTGCTTTCTGGTTAGCGTTGTACTGAACAGATACTGTCGATGCAGCATTGTTTTGCAACGTACATGATTCAGCGAAACGGTATCAGCGTCATATGACGGAGATAATGGCTTAGAATATCTGTTATTCAAGCGTAGTTTGATGGAAAGCAGAATTATCGGACGGAAATGGCGAAATTATTCGCGTAATTATTCAGGGTATTAAAGCAGGATTCTATGCCTGGTTTGGTAAAGGTTGCAGGCAGGTGAAATTCGATGTGGTTTGGTGAGGACCTGAGTGCGGAATTGGGAACTGAGATGGAAAAGGTTGGTTTGTCAGAATTTAAGGGAGTGAGAAATAGTGATGCACACGCTTGAGCACAAGGATGGACTTGTGGAGATAGAGGAAGTTGAATGTAATAAAAGAATTATATATGTCAAGCTGGCAGACCATGAAAAGGAAACACGAAAATTTTCATGCATGACATCTTATCCGGTGAGTCTGATACAAATGCTTCTGGATGTAAAGGGTCCGGAATGGTTGTGTGATGAAATTGCCCGGGATGAGGAAAGAAGTTATGTTCAAGAATACATAGCCAAATCCACATTTAGCTATGTGGATGATAATGTTTTTTTGAGAAAAGATATTCTGGATTTCGGATGTGGCTCTGGATCCTCTACCATGGTTCTTGCACGTTTGTTTCCAGATGCCAGGATTACAGGTATTGATTTTGTGGAGAAATTTCTTAATGTGGCGAGGTCGAGAGCCGAATTTTACAATTATAGGAATGTAGAATTTTTTTGTTCGCCGGAACCTGGCACTCTGCCTCAGGGAATTCGAAAAAAGAAATATGATTTTATTTTCTTGAGCGCAGTTTTTGAACATCTTCTTCCTCAAGAACGTAAAGACATAATGCCCATGATATGGGCTTATCTCAAGCCGGGCGGTATATTATTTCTTAATGAAACACCCTATAGATACTTTCCGGTAGAGTCTCATACCACTGGGGGGTTGCCGCTAATTAATTATTTGCCAGACTGGCTGACTCTTTATATGTCACGTTATCTGTCTAAAAGCGTGCCACGCAATACAACATGGCCAGATTTATTGCGCATGGGTATACGGGGCGGTACAGTTGGCGAAATTGTTGCAACGCTTTCTAATGAAAAAGAAAAAGCGCACGTTTTAAACCCTCACAAACTGGGTATAAAAGATCAGAGTGATATTTGGTATAAAGTGGCAGCCGAAAGAACGTTAAGTCCATTAAAGAAATTAGTTATCACGGCTTTATTTTTTTGTAAAAAAATAACCTTTGCCAAGCTTACACCTTATCTTTCGCTAGCAATACAAAAAAAAGCACTGGATAATCATCAGGCTTAGAATTAATTGATCCGAGATTGGTAGCGTTATCTATAATAATAAATAATCGAAAACAAGATCAATACGTCAACACATTGTCGAATGGATGAAGTGTAAGCCCATTCCAATCAAGCAGCCGATTAACATCAAGTCCAGCTAGTTGTGTTATATTCCATGAACATGGCAACGTCTTGTGTCCATTTCATTTAGGATAAAAGTGTCTCATGGCAACATCTCGTCAAATTTCTGCTGAGCGGGCAATTATAATGCTTTCAGTCATTAAGGAATTTCAGGCGTTGTCCTCAGCGGATCTGGAAGAAGTGGCGCAGGTTTGCCATTGGCATCGTTATGAGACCAATGAAAGTATTGTGCGCTATCACGATAGTAGTAATAGTGCTTTTTTTATTGTTCAAGGTGAAATACGCGTTACTTATCATTCTTTGTCAGGCCATGAAGTTATTTTGTGTGACTTGTTGATCGGTGAAATGTTTGGTGAATTGACCGCTATTGATGGTCAAACCCGTTCAGCAACGGTCGTTGCAAAAACGGATACTTTGCTGGCATCCATGCCGGCAATGGCTTTTCAGAACCTGATTTATTCTAATCGACCTTTTGCCGAGGCCATTTTTAAACGGCTGACCGGAGAAGTGCGTCGTCTGACTGAGCGTGTTTATGACTTCAGTACGCTAGCAGTATGTAACCGTATCCATGCTGAGTTACTGCGCATGGCAAAAAAAAATATGACAACATCGGACACCGCAATTATCTCTCCAGCACCTACGCATACCGAAATTGCCAATCTGGTCAGTACGCACCGTGAAGCGGTAACGCGCGAACTGAGTAATTTGACTAAAAAAAAATTAATTCTTCGCAAAAGCCATGATTTGCATATTCTTGATGTAGCAAGATTAGCTGAAATGGTTAATGTGGTACGTGGCGGTTTTTAGTTTTGGCCCGTCTTATTGTTTTCGCAGAAAATTTTTTTTATTGTCCTGTCTTCTGGTGTGAAATTTCCCACTGAGAAAGAAATTGGACTTCTTTATCCTGAGCAAACGCTTTGAATTTCAAAAAGCGTTATTTTCAATTACAGGAGAAGATATCATGCGTAATTTTAATGAATGGGAATTGAGGGAGCTTCAGCTGGAATTGCAGCAGCTTGATGAAGATTTTGTGGAGTTGAATAATTTTTTTGCTAGCGAGGCGTTTATTTTTTCAAATGAATTTTCTGGTGAGCGTGCAGTTGATATGGTGTCAGAAAACACATATTCTGCAGACTCTGATCGATCAACTGGGTCGTTATCTTCGATAGATGCTGTTGAGGAGAGAAATGATGAACAAATGTTGATAGAAAAATTTATCATTGATTAGCGAGTCAGACAGACCAGCGGATATTTTATTGATGGTTGTAACATCATGTTAATAGTAATCTTATATGATGGAAGTAATTGGGAGACGTAGTCCCGGTTGCTTCCATAAGTTTTTTCATACGTGCCATTATTCATTGCTGCGGAACGCTAATCATCATATTGATACGCCAATAAGGAGACATTTGTGGATTTGTAGTCTATTAAGCCTTGCTTAAATGTGGCAAACTTCCGTGTTGAGCTTATATTGGGTATATTAAATTCGTGTCCCCCTACGAACTTTTCATTGGTATGCGCTATACGCGCGCCAAGCGTCGCAATCATTTTATCTCATTTATTTCTCTGATCTCCCTAATGGGTATTACACTCGGCATGACGGCGCTGATTACTGTCATGTCAGTCATGAATGGCTTTCAGGAGGAAATACGTGCCCGTATTCTCGGTGTAGCATCGCATGTCCAGATAAGCAGTATCCATGGAAATTTGACTCATTGGCAACGAGTAGCGGATACAGTGGTCAAGCAGCCGTTGGTTGAAGCGGCTGCACCCTATGTCAGTGCACAAGGCATGCTGTCATATAATCAAGTTGTACAAGGCGTACTGGTGCGTGGTGTGCTGCCGTCTTTAGAAGATAATGTGGCGGATCTCGCTCAGATGATGGTTATGGGCGAGCTTGATCAGCTGGTCCCGGGGGATTTCGGTATTGTGATCGGTATGGAATTGGCCCGCGCATTAGGTGTATTTAAAGGCGACAAGATTGTATTGATTGCGCCGCAAGGACAGGTAACGCCTGCTGGTATTTTGCCGCGGCTCAAGCAATTCACCGTCACTGGAATTTTTGAGGCTGGGCATTTTGAATATGATTCCGGGCTGGTATTGATTCACATGGCTGATGCGCAAAAACTCTACCGTATGGGCGATGACCAGGTATCCGGTGTGCGGTTAAAACTAAATGATATGTTCCAGGCGCCTCAAGTCGTCCGTGAGCTGTCATCAGTCCTGCCGGTGGATATGGTTACGAGTGACTGGACCCGACAGCATGCCAATTATTTTCGCGCTATCCAGATTGAGAAACGAATGTTGTCATTAATTCTTGCGTTAATTATCGCCGTTGCTGCTTTCAATATTGTTTCTACCTTGGTTATGGCAGTAACCGATAAGCAATCCGATATCGCCATCCTGCGCACGCTGGGCGCAAGCCCACGAAGTATCATGAAGATATTTATTGTCCAGGGAACGTTTATAGGTGTTGTCGGAACGGTGCTGGGTGTCATAGGTGGTGTGTTGCTGGCCTATAACGTGGGGGCAGTGGTGGCATTTATAGAATGGGTATTTAATGTGCAATTTTTGTCTCGTGAAGTTTATTACATCAGTACAATTCCATCCGACCCGCAGCTGGCTGACATCGCAACCGTGGCGATTGTATCTTTTGTGCTGACGTTGCTGGCAACGATTTATCCCAGTTATCGGGCTTCCAAAGTTAATCCTGCCGAGGCATTACGGTATGAATAAAGCAATAATTTGTTGTCGTAATCTGCACAAAAGCTTTTACCAGGGAAGCTTGGAAGTTCCGGTTTTAAAAGGTGTAAATCTGTCGCTTGCCAGGGGGGAAATGCTTGCGATTGTTGGCGCTTCAGGTTCCGGTAAAAGTACACTGTTGCATCTATTGGGTGGTTTGGAAGCACCCAGTAGCGGTGGTATTCATATTTTGGGTCAAAATATTGCCAGTGTGGATGAAGTGCAGCGATGTCAGTTACGCAATAATTCCCTTGGGTTTATTTACCAGTTTCACCATCTGTTGCCCGAATTCAGTGCACTTGAAAATGTTGCTATGCCGCTACTAATTAGACGGTTATATAAGAATGAAGCTTATGACCGTGCGGAAGAAATATTAAGGCAGGTGGGTTTGGGTCATCGGTTGACGCATACCCCCAGTGAACTGTCCGGCGGAGAGCGCCAACGTGCAGCGGTTGCGCGGGCACTGGTTACTCAGCCTGCTTGTATTTTGGCTGATGAACCAACTGGTAATCTTGATCGAAAAACCGCCGAAGGGGTATTTAATTTAATGTTAGAACTTAATCATCAGGTGGATGCTAGCCTTATTATCGTGACCCACGACACCCAGCTTGCCAGCCGAGCAGCGCATGTTAAACAGTTGGTTGACGGTGTGTTGCATGATGCTGTGCTGGACGCAGGCTGAACTAATTTTGCCAAACTCAAGCCAATATTCACAGAAAAATCTACGCTGCTAATTTTTTTATGCAAACCCTGTTAACTTATATTATGGTTTTTCCTCGGCGTAGTGCATTTGTAATGATTGCGCTACTTGCGGCAGGCGTTGCCGAGGGACTTAGTCTGACTGCGCTTCTACCTTTGCTATCGATTGCTGTTGGCGATAATTATGAATCGGGCATCGGACAGTTCATGATACAGGTTTTACAAAAAATAGGCCTTACGCCGTCCCTGGACATAATTCTGCTGGTTATTGTGGGTGGCATGCTTCTCAAAGGGATAATATTGCTGATCGCTAACCGCCAGGTTGGCTATACCGTTGCGCATGTTGCGACTGCACTGCGACTGGAGCTTATTGAGGCGCTGCTGGCCAGCCGCTGGCACTATTATTTGCGACAACCTGTGGGGTCGCTCGCAAACTCCGTCGCAACAGAAGCATACCGAGCAGCCAACGGTTTTGAACATAGCGTAAATGTCATTGCTTTATCGATCCAAGTGATGGTTTACGCAATCGTCGCGTTGTTTATTTCCTGGCAGGCAACACTGGCTTCGTTAGTTATCGGAATGTTTTTATTTATAGTGCTGCATCGCCTGGTACGCGCGACGCGTCGCGCAGGTGCCAAGCAGACGCGTCTGCTTCGTGATTTATTAGCTTATTTATCTGATGTGTTGAGTTCAGTCAAGTCGCTAAAAGCGATGTCGAGGGATAATGTTGCCGATGCGATTCTTCATGAACAAACACAGCAACTGGAAAAAGTCACTCGCCGGGAAGTGATAAACCGGGCAGCATTGATGGCCTTGCAGGAACCAATACTTGCGGCCTTAACGGCAAGCGGTTTATATCTGGCGTTGGTAGTTTGGCAGCTTTCGCTACCCGAAGTGATGGTGATGGTTTTTTTGTTGACGCGCATCCTGGGTTTGCTCAATAGAACGCAGCGGCGGTTTCAGCAGTTAACCGTTCAGGAGAGTGCTTATTGGGCGATACGAAAGTCAGCGGAGGATGCGCGTGCTGCGGCGGAAAGAACAACAGGCGAACGGGAACCGACATTGCAAAAGGGCATCAGTCTTAATCATGTCCTGTTCGATTATGGCCGCAAATCAATATTTAAAAATCTGCATATCGAAATACCTATCAAATCTTTTACTGCTGTTATGGGCCCCTCGGGGGTTGGTAAAAGTACGTTATTGGATTTACTTTGCGGGTTAACCGAACCTAAATCAGGCGAAGTGCTGATTGATGAGACTCCACTGCATGATATTAACTTGCGCCGATGGCGACATATGATTGGCTACGTATCGCAAGATACAATTTTGCTGCATGACACGATCCTGAACAACATTCTCGTTGGCGAATCGACACTGGATTCCGCAGATGCCGAACGCGCACTCAAACAGGCAGGGGCATGGCATTTTGTCAGTGCGCTTCCAGAAGGCATGCACGCTATTGTCGGTGAACGCGGCGGATTGCTCTCAGGGGGGCAACGTCAACGTATTGCTATAGCCCGGGCACTTGCACATCGGCCACAGCTATTGCTTCTTGACGAGCCGACAAGCGCACTGGACCCAGAAAGTGAGCAAATAATTTGTGAAACATTGCAGCAGCTATCAAAGAACTTGACGATTGTTGCTGTTTCTCATCAACCGGCTGTTATTAACGCGGCAAATAATGTTTTTATTCTTTCCAATGGAGAAGCAGAGCGATTATCAAGTCCAGCTGAAGTTGTTTAGATGCCAAGATAAGTCAACTGGCAACTGCCAGGTTATCTGACATATCGCAAGAGTATGAGGCTGCGTTCCAGCTGTATGGAAAATCAATGTGTTATGAGCTCTCTGAGTACGTATGGCAGAATGCCGCCATGCTTATAATAATCCACTTCGATCGCTGTATCTATCCGGCATAGCAATTCGACATTTTTTTGTGTGCCATCTGGTTGATGAATCACAAGTGTTAGTGTTTGTTGAGGATGGATGTCATCAAGGCCCAGGAGATCAAATTGCTCGTTTCCTTTGATACACAATGATTGGGTGCTGTCATTTTCTTTAAATTGTAACGGTAAAACGCCCATGCCAATGAGATTACTGCGGTGTATGCGCTCGAAGCTATTGGCAATAACCGCTTTGACGCCTAATAATTGTGTTCCTTTAGCGGCCCAATCACGGCTGGATCCGGTGCCATATTCTTTTCCTCCGAAGACAATGGTTGGTATATCATTGGCAATATATTTCATGGCGGCGTCATAAATGCTGATTCTTTCGTTATTTGTTTCGCCATTGCCCTGATAAAGCGTGACGCCGCCTTCTGTACCAGGTACCATCAAATTTTTTATGCGTACATTGGCAAAAGTACCGCGCATCATGACTTCATGATTGCCGCGCCGCGATCCGTAACTATTAAAATCCACCTTAGATACGCCGTTTGAAACTAAGTATTGCCCGGCCGGAGAAGTTTCTTTTATTGCGCCTGCAGGGCTGATATGATCTGTGGTTACGGAGTCGCCAAAAATACCCAGTGCACGGGCTTTTTTAATGCCGCCAGATTGATAGGCTAGCAAGGGCTTAATGGTAAAATCCTGAAAAAATGGTGGCTCGGCGATATAAGTGGAATCTGGCCAGTTGTATGTCTGGTCGGTAACTGACGATATGTTGTTCCACAGCGGATGATTCTCAGTGAGGTTGCTGTAGAGTCGCTTGAATGTGTCTGCCTGAGTGGCAAATTTCATCAATGCATGAATTTCTTCGCTGCTTGGCCAGATATCTTTCAACCAGACAGGATTGTTATCCTTGCCAGTGCCTACCGGTTCGGTCGTTAAGTCTTTTAACACGGTTCCTGCGATTGCATAAGCCACAACTAGCGGTGGAGATGCGAGAAAATTGGCGCGGATGTTGGCATGTATTCTGGCTTCAAAATTACGGTTTCCGGAGAGTACGGCCGCACATACAAGTTCATTTTTTATGATGGTCTCTTCGATTGGTTCAGCGAGTGGCCCCGTATTTCCAATGCAAGTAGTGCAGCCATACCCTGCGATATTAAAGCCCAGCTGTTCAAGGTAAGGAAGCAGCCCGGTTGCTGTCAGATACTCTGTTACAACGCGTGAGCCGGGTGCAAGAGATGTTTTAATATGATGTTTAACCGATAGCCCTTTTTCCACTGCTTTCTTTGCAACCAGTCCTGCAGCGATTAGCACACTTGGATTTGAAGTGTTGGTGCAGGATGTAATCGCCGCAATTAGTATATCTCCATGGCCTAACTCAATCGAGCCGTTAGTTGTTGACATGGCTGATGGTTCAACTGCGTCTGGCGTGGGGTGATTGTTGATCATTTCAGTGACGTTTCTGCTGCTTCCTGGCGGAAGGTTTCTCTCATCCAGGTTGCTTGTGTCCGGATTAATACAGACATCTATATTGTTGTTTTGGAGATTTCTTGTCAGGTAGCGTTGATCCAGGTCTTCTGTTTGTTTTCCATATCCGTCTTCAGCAACGGGTTTGCTGAATAGATTGGAAAATTGAGATTTGAGATTGGCAATCTCAATACGGTCTTGTGGGCGTTTAGGGCCGGCCAGTGAAGGCGTTACTGTGCTGAGGTCCAGTTCCAGTTCCTGGGTGTAGTCAATATCCCCTTTACGCGGTATTCCATACAATTCTTGGGCCTTGAAATAAGACCGGAAGGCGTTAATTTCTTCATCGCTGCGCCCAGTTCCGTTAAAGTATTCAATCGTAGCATCGTCAACTGGAAAGAAGCCCATTGTGGCGCCATATTCTGGTGCCATATTGGCGATAGTGGCACGGTCGGGCACGGTTAGTGACGCTGTTCCTTCTCCAAAAAATTCTACAAATTTTCCAACGACTTTAGCATTGCGCAGCATCTCGGTAATGGTTAAAACCAGATCTGTAGCCGTAACGCCTTCACTTAGCTTACCTGTCAAATTAACGCCTACAACATCCGGGGTTAGAAAATAAACCGGCTGTCCCAGCATGCCGGCTTCGGCTTCAATTCCGCCTACTCCCCAACCAACGACGCCAATGCCATTAATCATGGTGGTGTGTGAATCAGTTCCCACTAACGTATCCGGATACATGACATTGTTCTTTAGATGGACGCCTCGCGCAAGATACTCGAGGTTAACCTGGTGCACGATACCAATTCCAGGTGGAATTACCTTGAAGGTTGCAAACGCATGCATTCCCCATTTAATAAACTGATAGCGTTCATTGTTGCGGCGAAATTCAATCTCCATATTACGTTTGAGCGCCTCTTGATTGCCGTAGTAGTCAACCTGTACAGAATGGTCAACGACGAGGTCAACGGGAACAAGTGGTTCGATGCATTTGGGATCTTTTCCTGTTCTTTCCGCCGCGCTGCGCATGGCAGCCAAGTCTACGAGTAGCGGGACGCCGGTGAAATCCTGCAATACAATGCGAGAAACCACGAATGGAATTTCATGGGTGCGTGCGGCTTCAGGCTCCCATCCGGCAAGTTGCTTGACATGCGCTTCGGTAATTTTGTCGCCGTCATAATTGCGTAATACCGATTCCAGTACTATCCGGATGGAAATTGGCAAACGCGAAATTTTACCGAGGCCAGATTTTTCAAGAGCTGGTAATGAGTAAAATTTGGCTTTGTTATTTTGATTGATAGCCAGCTCTTGCAGGCTATTAAATAAATTATGGGTCATGCGGTATTTCCTGGAGTACTATTGAGAGTTATCTTCCCGAGTTTGGGATTATGATTGAAGCTTGCCCGGAAGCCAACAATAATTTACCAAAGATAAGATATTGTATGATGAATTGGAGTATTTGGGGTGGCTGATGGGGCTCGAACCCACGACAACCGGAATCACAATCCGGGACTCTACCAACTGAGCTACAGCCACCATCAAGAAAACAGTGAACCATACTTGAATTCACTTAAATTTTTAGTAACCGACAAAATTGAAAATTTTGTGGCGTGCCCGACAGGGATCGAACCTGTAACCCCCAGCTTAGAAGGCTGGTGCTCTATCCGGTTGAGCTACGGGCACTTCTCAATCCGGGTACGCCTTCCAGAAAAGACGTGGTCGGGGTGGAGAGATTTGAACTCCCGACATCCTGGTCCCAAACCAGGCGCGCTACCAGGCTACGCTACACCCCGAAAGAAGCGACACTATACCTTTTCGCGAGAGAAACGTCAATTTAAGCTTGGCCAAGTATTGGCTATTAATAGCTGATCAGTGCCGTTTTTTTTTTTACATTTGAAATTTGCCGGCAGCAGTAAAATTATGAATTCATAGCTTCCTTGAACATAACAGATTTTAGGAATAAATTAGCAGCTGCGAATTTTACTTGTTATATCGTGTATTTTTTAATAATATTGCGACTTTATAATTTCGTGGATGAGGCAAACTCATTGAAAATTCTGCAGGAACAACAAAAGAAAATTACTCCCTACAAGCCTGAAAAGGGAGAAGAGTATATGAGTCCGGCCCAGCTTGCGCACTTTCGCAAGATATTGGAGGATTTAAAATCTGAGTTGGGGCGGGATATTGATCGTGCTGTACATACCATGCAGGACGAAGCGACAGTTTTTGCTGATCCAAATGATCGTGCCAGCCAGGAATCTGACATGACGTTGGAATTACGTAATCGGGATCGTGAGCGAAAACTCATTAAAAAGATTGATGAGATTATTGCTAACATTGATACCGGTGATTATGGTTATTGCGAAAGTTGCGGTATTGAAATTGGTTTAAAACGGCTTGAAGCGCGCCCCACAGCGACACTTTGCATTGATTGTAAGACACTTGATGAAATGAGAGAGAAACAGATGGCCAAGTAATACGCAGTATATTGATTTTGTCTGTTTCTTCATAAAAAAAGCTCTGTCTTTGCAGAGCTTTTTTTGGTTTGTGTTGGTGTTATTGCTGTGTCACGGTGTCATCTGACTTCTCAGTTTCAACGGCTTTCATGCTTAGTCGCAGCCGGCCTTTATCATCCGCTTCCAGCACCTTGACGCGGACTGACTGTCCTTCCTTAAGATGATCAGAAACGCTATTGACCCGTTCATTTGCAATCTGGGAAATGTGCAATAAACCGTCTTTGCCGGGTAAGACACTAACAATCGCACCAAAGTCAAGAAGTTTTAATACGGTACCATCGTAAATTTTGCCGACTTCAACTTCAGCGGTAATATCTGCAATCCGCTTCTTGGCGAGTTCTCCGCCTTCTGCATTTGAGCAGGCAATCATTACGACGCCGTCATCGGTAATATCGATAGTCGTGCCGGTTTCTTCCGTGAGAGCACGAATAACAGCCCCGCCTTTTCCAATAACATCACGGATTTTTTCGGGATTGATGTTAAATTTAACAATGCGGGGTGCGTGTTCGGACAGGTCTTCACGTGTTGATGGCATGGCTTGTTTCATGATCTCAAGTATATGCATGCGGCCTTCCCTGGCTTGCGTCAGTGCGGCATGCATAATTTCCTGGGTGATTCCCTGGATTTTTATATCCATCTGCAATGCGGTGATACCCGTTTCAGTGCCTGCCACTTTAAAGTCCATATCACCCAAATGGTCTTCGTCACCCAGGATATCAGTCAGGACGGCAAAACGATTGCCTTCTTTGATTAAACCCATTGCAATACCAGCCACATGGGCCTTTAGCGGCACGCCGGCATCCATCAAAGCGAGGCATCCACCACATACTGAAGCCATGGAGCTGGAGCCATTCGATTCGGTGATTTCTGAAACAACCCGCAACGAGTAACCAAACTCTTCTGGCGAAGGGAGTACGGAAACGAGCGCTCGTTTTGCAAGGCGGCCGTGACCAATCTCTCGCCGCTTTGGTGTGCCAACCCGACCAGTCTCACCAGTCGCGTAAGGTGGCATATTGTAATGCAGCATAAACCGTTCAGAGTAGTCTCCCTGTAACGCATCAATTTTTTGCTCGTCGCGCGTGGTGCCGAGTGTGGCAACTGCCAAAGCCTGAGTTTCTCCTCGTGTAAACAACGCCGAACCATGCACGCGTGGTAAGATGCTGTTACGTATTGAAATGGCGCGGACTGAGCGCGTGCCTCTTCCATCAATGCGGGGCTGGCCGTCGAGAATTTGATTGCGTACGATTTTTGATTCGAGCTTAAAACAAATTTCCTTGACCAGCTGGTCGTCCGGGCCATCTTCTGTTCCAACGCCAACTTCATCGCACACGCGCTGAGTAATTTCTTTCAATTCTTCAGAACGTCCCTGTTTCTGCTTTATCTTGAAAGCATTGCGGAAATCCGCTTCAGCGAGTTGTTCAATTTTTTCTGCAAGCTTTGTGTCATTGTCGGCTGGCTCCCAGTCCCATGCAGTAACACCCGTCTCATCAGCCAGTTCATTGATCGCATTGATAACCGTCTGCATTTGTTCATGACCGTACATGATTGCACCCAGCATGGTTTCTTCAGACAATTCCTGAGCTTCAGATTCAACCATAAGCACGGCTTGCTGTGTGCCTGCCACGACTAAATCCAGCTGTGCTTGTTTCAGTTCGCTGATGCTTGGATTGAGAACGTATTCGTTGTTGATATAACCAACCCGGGCAGCGCCAATTGGGCCGTCAAATGGAATTCCGGAAAGTACCAGTGCGGCAGATGTGCCAATCATTGCAGGAATATCCGCATCTACTTCATTGTCAGACGACATGACAGTGGCAACGATCTGCACTTCATTATAAAACCCTTCAGGGAAAAGGGGACGAATTGGCCGGTCGATCAGACGAGAGGTGAGTGTTTCCTTTTCTGATGGGCGGCCTTCACGCCTAAAAAAGCTGCCGGGTATTCTTCCCGCAGCATATGTTTTTTCTTGGTAATCAACGGTCAATGGAAAAAAATCCTGTCCCTGTTTTACTTTCTTTGCACCGACGACAGTTACCAGTACGACCGTATCGTCCATTGTTACCATGACAGCGCCATGTGCTTGCCTAGCAATTTCTCCGGTTTCTAACGTTAGTTGATGGCGCCCGTAAGCAATACTTTTTTTGATTGACTTCAATTAACAATCCTTTTTTGATGAATAATTCTTACTCGTTTTTTGACTCTTGTCAGTCCGCTTGATCCGCCATCATGTTCCACCGGAAAAAACTTAAAAAATCTCGGGTCAGACTGTAAAAGAAGAGGCATGGTTTTTATTTACGTAAACCAAGGCGTTCAATCAGTTTCCGGTAAACGTCAACATTGGTGCGTTTCAGGTAGTCAAGTAATTTGCGACGGCGACTAACCATGCGAAGTAGTCCGCGGCGGGAGTGATGGTCCTTAACATGTGTTTTGAAATGACCAATCAATTCATTGATTCTATTCGTTAAAAGTGCTACTTGTACTTCTGGGGAACCAGTATCTCCGGCAGTCCTCTGATAGTCGCGGATGACCTGTGCTTTCTGTTCGGTTGTGACTGACATACAATTTCTCCGATCTCCGATGTTAATGCCCATTCTAAAAAGGCGAGATTTTACTCTTTAAAATCGCCCTTGTCCAAAATAGATCAAGATGTTGAGAAAGTTTATTGCAGGCTGGGAAATTGTAGAAGCGAAAAAATAACAAATCTGTTCTCTTAAAAATGCTGGAGTAATTGTGTTCACAGTCTTTTGCGCAAAACAAAGACGATAACTTTATGTTATTTTTGTACGCAAAAAAATTATTTCTACACTAAACGGTGTTCAATAAAATGTGGGTAATAGATGCAGCATATGCCTGGGGTGAGCATATATGGAAGAGAAAAGCGGGGTGAGAACTTGTTAGCGATCTCTCACCCAGGATTTTCAAGCTTATGCTGACGCCCCTTGCGGTTGTTCGGATACAGCTTCAATGGGCTGTTGTGCAACCGGTGTACTTTCTTCATCAAGTCCGGATGGGTTGGTAAATTGATCATTTAACGCTTGAATATAGTCATTAGCTTCAACAATGACTTCATCTATAATCTGCTCAGATACCTCGTGCCAGCCTGCTGGGTTTTTAAGGAACAATGGGCGGTACACTGCCGTAGACTTGCTGAAAGCCTGCGCATATTGTTTGTAGGTGTCGCTATTCTCGCCGATTTCATCGGCAAGTTTTTCTAATATGCGACGCGCGGAAGTATTTCGAATCGAAATATGCAGATAGGCAATAACGCCCAACAGAACTGCAAAACCAATTAACGAGATGGTTTCTCCGGCGAAAACATTTGCGAAAAAAGCATTGATCCAACTCCAGCCATCTGTCAGCGTCAGAGTTATGCCAATAAGTGCCGCCAATGCACCAAAAACCAGGCCGTCCCAAAGCAATACGCGATTTTTCCACTGCCTAAGCATCTCATTAAGTTTACTAACAGCTTGATTTTTTATTTCTTTTGCTGTTTGTTCGAGTTTGCTGACTATGCGGTAAGAGCGTTCAACTTCAATCTCTCGTATACGCTCATCGATATCTTTCATATCTTCTTCGCGTTTTCTTTCGTAGCGTTCTTGAACTTGCGGGTTGTCGAAAGGAACAGCCGAGTCTGGATTGTAAATGCGGTAAAACCGGCCAGCAATTAACCCGACTTCAGCAAGCGAACGTTGCCACGCGGCTACAACCTCTTCAGGGTTGTCTTCTTTGGCGGTAACATCCATTTGATTCAAAATATACAGGAACTTGTTGGAATCCGCGCGATTCATGTTGGCGGAAACAAGATACTCCAGCGTATCCCGCATGGCTTTGGGTTCCGGGTGTCGTGCATCAAAAAATACCAACACCAGGTCAGACAAATCGATAATGTGTTGGGTAAGCCGCAGTGTGGATGCACGCTGATTGTCCGCATCGAATCCAGGAGAATCGATTAAAATCTTGCCGCGCACGTTTTCTGATGGACAAGTTTTTAGTTGTAAATAAGCGTCAATTTGTTGCTGCTCACTGTCAGAAATTTCTTCAATGCTCCGGCTGATATGAAAAAATGGAAAGCGTGGATCTGCGTCAAGCGCTACACCAGGCAATGTTTTAACTTCATTGTGGCGGCTGTAGCAGATTACTGTAAACTTGTCATCAACGGCTTGGTTGCCCGTGCGTTGCAGTGAAGTGCCAAGATAAGAGTTAATATAAGTCGATTTTCCAGCTGAGAACGTGCCTAATAAAGCAACCATCGGCCACCATGTGACACAGGTGGCAAAAGACTCATCCTTAGCGATAAGCCCCATGTTACGACCGACGTAATCCATTTTTCGGAAACTTTCAACAGCTTTGGCCAGTACAGGATTATCTGGGTGTTCGTCTGCAAGATGCTTTTGTAAACTTTTTAGGCGCTTATTAATTTGTGTTGAACTCTGTGACATAAACAGTCCCTTTTTAAATACTTTAATCAGTTGCATCTTTGCTAAGATGCTCGGTGGATGATTATACTCAGCGCCGTTACAAGTAACGTGGCTGAACAAAAGATTTTTTTAAATTTTCATATTGAAATGATGCCATCTAATAATAAGCGGCTATTAAATTTGCGATCAAGTGTCAGCCTGCGAAATTCAGTAAGTTCATTGTCGTAATAACGAGAGGCGCTGTGTAATTATCTGATATAACTTGGGATAACTTGGTAAATTTTCAGTAAAATAGTCGTAAAGCGGTTTTTGGCGATTCTACCAAGAACCAACTATGCTTTCCAGTAATTGATGCTTATTCTTATTCGCTTAGTGGAAAGTAATACTTTATATTGACCGAGACAATTTTACTCCTATGACCACATCAGGCAATAATAATCATTCGGCCCGCCCTGCGCATGTCGGACGTTATGTCTTAATTGGGTCGCTGACTGTGGCGCCACTCTTTGTTACCTGGCTGATATTTGATTTTTTGTTAGATATTCTTGCACAAATAGGCGCACCTTTGCTGAAAGCAACTGCGCGAGCTGTTCGTCCCTTTTCAGATACGCTTGCTAGCTGGATGTTGGATTCAAGTTTTCAACAAGCAGTAGCGGCGCTCCTGACCATAGCCAGTTTATATGGTATCGGGTTATTAGCGTCTTTTGTGATTGGCAAGAAAGTAATCGAAATATACGAGGACATCCTTGCGCGGCTTCCTTTGGTGCAGACCATTTATGGTGCAACAAAGCGTATTCTGCTTACTTTGAGCCAGCCGCCAGTGACCGGTCAACGCGTTGTGCTGATCAATTTTCCTTCTTCGGATATGAAAGCCATTGGTTTTATCACAAAAATCATACACGATACAGAGACTGGCAAGGAATTGGCTGCCGTCTATGTGCCAACTTCCCCGAATCCCACATCCGGTTATATTGAAATCGTACCCTTGGAGGATGTCGTGATGACGGATTGGAGTACGGAAGAGGCCATGACATTTGTTGTAACGGGCGGCACTAATTCGCCGGAAAATGTGCGTTTCTCAAATCATACCGACCGTGGCAGCACGAAAATATAAATTTATCAATCTGGCGAAATCGAATACGGTGGTGGACTGATCTCCAAAACGGGTCCATTGAGCGCTTTCCAATGAACTTTACCCGCTTCGGTGCTGCTTACTTGAATCACAGCAAGTACGTCATATCCGCCATTGAGTGCAGGTGCTGCATTCACTATTTTGCCACAGGATTGTTCTGCCGTACTTGGGCTGACTAAATCATCGCCAGGGGTTACCGGTGTGTCAGTCGCAATATGGGCTAAATGCATGTGGCGTTTAATTTTGCCCAAATATTGAGTCCGGGCAACAATTTCCTGACCTGGGTAGCACCCTTTTTGAAAGCTGACGCCGCCAATAGCATCCAGATTCACCATTTGAGGAATAAACTCTTCCTGCGTGGCGGGCAAAATAACAGGAATTCCCGACTGAATGTCCAGCCAATCCCAGCAGTCGGCCCCTGCAGGGATAGCGTTTTCTGTGAGGTACGTCCATAGCGTTGGCGCGTATTCGATATTTGCTACAAATTCAAAACGATTCGGTGCGAGGCAGATTATGCTGGTTTGTTCATTGTGTTGGACGGCGAGACGTTGACCAGTATCGAATTTTACGCCCGCGACTTGTTCAGCGAGCATGCGGGCATTTTTTCCCGCTACGCCGATACGTATGAACTTGTCACTGATATTGGTTAGTTGTACCTTGGCGCGCAGCACAAACAGTGACAGGCGCTGTTGAATCGCGGCACATAAACCGGCTGGCAGTTGCATCAGGTAACCATCTTTTTGCCATAATAAAAAGCTTGCCAGCAACCGGCCTTTTGGGGTGCAATAACCGCCATACTGTGCCATATCTGACTTAACTTTTATGACATCGCAGGTTAACTGCCCCTGCAGAAAAGCTTGCGCATCCTCACCAGAAAATTGAATCAGTCCCAGGTGTGACAGATCGACGGTGACAGTCTCATTTTTCGTGTGTTTTAATTCGGCAGCTGCATTGCCAAAGTTCAGCGTACGGCCGTTTTTGATAATTACGTGTTGACTTTTTAAGAAAGCTAGCCAGCTTGGATTCATTCTGTTGATTGATTTAATTGTAATACTATCTGCCTGGATTATAGCTGTTTTCCGAGCAAACAAGTTACCGGATTAATACTTTATCTTGAAACACTTGTCATAATTAATACGCCGCTTTAAATAAGGTGCTTATTTTTTGACTTTTTCTCCGCAGTTAAGCGGACTTATTAGTCTTTTACAAAAGCCTGGATAATTTTTTAATATCCATAACAAACGCTCATTTCTCGGGTACGATTCTCTGAAAGGAAAGATATTAACTCCAGGACTTTTCCGAAGTCGACTAAATAAAAACAGGCTTGATCTTATTTTAGAATTATTGGTGCCCGGAAAAAATGCTTTCTATCGTTTGATTGATAGGCGAACCTGCTTTTCAGTTTCAATAATGGCGAAGAGTGCCACACCTACGCCGATGATAAGCACACCGTCCCAGAAGGGAATGGGGCGAGTGGCAAAAATGGATTGCAGCATCGGCAGGTAAGTAATGGCAAATTGTGCGATAGAAATCACAATCACTACTATCCACACGACTTTTGTGCCGCGAACTGCTTTCCATGTCAGTGACGTACCGTAGATGTTACGTATAAAGAACAGGTGGAAAATTTCCATCACCACTACCGTATTAAGCACGATACTGCGTGCAAGCTCGACAGAATAACCGCGATCAATGGCATAATAGTAAATACCGTAGACACCGGAAAGAAAAAGCATTGTTACCAACACGATATGCCAGATTAACTCACCGTTTAGCAGCGGTTCATGACGTGGGCGCGGGGAGCGGCGCATGGTATTTTCTTCCGTTGGTTCAAAAGCAAGCGCAATGCCCAGTGTTGCGGCGGTAATGAGGTTAATCCATAAAATCTGAATTGGTGTAATCGGTAAAGTAAGTCCCGCAAGCAGCGCCACGATAATCGCCATTGCTTCGCCTGTGCTGGTGGGCAGTGTCCAACTAATGACTTTCTTGATATTGTCATAGACGGTACGACCTTCCCGTACCGCGGCGGCAATAGAAGCAAAATTATCATCCGCTAATACGAGTTCCGCCGCTTCCTTGGCGGCTTCGCTACCTTTTTTCCCCATTGCGATGCCTGCATCTGCACGTTTTAAAGCAGGGGCATCATTGACTCCGTCACCGGTCATCGCCACCGTCATGCCATGCGATTGCAAAGCCATTACAAGCCGCAGTTTATGTTCTGGGCTGGTACGGGCAAAAATGTCGCAGTTCTGCACCTCTTCACGCAATTCGGCGTCATTCATGCCGTCGAGATCGGCGCCAGTCAATACCTGATCCGGGTTTTGCAAACCGATCTGTTTGCCGATGGCCATTGCAGTCTTTGCGTGATCGCCGGTAATCATCTTCACCCGAATGCCTGCGTCATGGCATTCTCCTACCGCGGTGATTGCTTCCGTGCGCGGTGGATCGATCATCCCCACCATGCCAAGCAGCGTCAGCGAATTATTCAAATCTGCATGGTCCAGTACGGTATACTCGGGATTAACGGATTTTACAGCAAAGGCTAAGACACGTTGTCCGAGCGCCGCTTGTGTTTCCATCCGTTCATTCCAGTAATCAGCATGAAGCGGTTCCGCTTTTCCGTCCCCGCGCCGTTGGTCGCAGCACATCGCAAGTATTTGCTCAGGCGCACCTTTGACAAACACCAAAGCGTGATGCTCATGGTCATGATTGAGCGTTGCCATAAAGCGATGCCTGGTATCAAAGGGAATGACATCAGTGCGTGTCCATGCCGCTTGAGCTTTGCCGGCATTCACGTCCATTTTTCCGGCGAAGGTTAACAGCGCGCCTTCCATCGGGTCGCCCTCTATCTTCCATACACCTTCATGTTCATGTAAATGAGCATCGTTGCATAAAGCGGCGGCCCGGGCAAGTTCTTCCAGTTCAACATGATCGGAAGGTGAGATGTGCGAATTTTCCAGCTTGAGCACCCCGTTGGGCGTGTAACCATCGCCTTCCAGAGTAAACAAGTGACGACCACTAAGCACCGATACCACCATCATTTCGTTGCGTGTAAGGGTACCGGTTTTATCCGTGCAGATGACGGATACTGAGCCCAATGTTTCGATCGCGGGTAGGCGACGTACGATAGCATTACGCCGCGCCATGGCCTGCACACCAACCGACAATGTAATCGTCAGCACAGCAGGAAGTCCTTCCGGAATCGCAGCTACAGACAAACCGACCACGGACATAAACATTTCCACGAAATCATGGTGGCCGACAAAATAGCCATACGCCAACAGCAAGGCGGCAATTAACAGAATCAGGATCGTCAGCCATCTGGCGAAAACTTCCATTTGCTGCACCAAGGGCGTGGTCAGCATCTTTACTTCGGAAAGCAGTCCACTGATGCGCCCGATCTCAGTGGCAGTGGCAGTGGATACAACGATACCTTTTCCTTGACCAGATGTTACAAGCGTGCCGGAAAAAGCCATACAGGAACGGTCACCCAGCGGTGCATTTTCTGCAACAGGTTTGCTGTGTTTTTCTACAGGGACAGACTCTCCGGTCAGAATTGATTCCTGTACCGACAAACCGTGGGCGGTCAGCAGGCGCAAATCAGCTGGCACTTTGTCACCAGCCTCCAGTAACACAATATCTCCCGGAACAAGTTGTTCCCCATCTATGCTTCTGCGCAGGCCGTCACGCAACACACTGGCACTTGGAGCAAGCATGTGGCGGATAGCCGCCATGGCCTTTTCTGCTTTTCCCTCCTGTATAAAGCCAATTACAGCATTGGCAATTACGACCGCGAGAATAACAAAAGTGTCCAACAAATGGCCCAGTACTGCCGTGATAACGGCGGATCCAAGCAGAACATAGATCAGAATATTGTGAAACTGAAACAAGAAACGCTTAAAGACATTCGGGCGAGCCGCATCTGGAAGTCGATTAGGGCCGTAGTTATTAAGTCGCCTTCCTGCTTCACTCTGGCTTAGTCCCGCGGCTATTGTATCCAACGCGTTAAGCGTTGTCTCAGTCGATTGGTTATGCCAAACTAGTTTAATTTTATCTGCTTGATTGTCCAGCACGACAAATATCCATCATTCTTCATATTCAATAGTACAATACTCGTCTACTCGACAGAGAAAAATGAAGTTCAGTCGTAGATGACGTCTATCGTCTCGTAGGCGCCAAGTTTATAATCGGAGGCGAACGTCGTATGATCTCGATAAAGTCGGCAGGCTGCTTCTAAAGCGAAGTCCAGTATATCGCAGATAAACAATTTCTGGTTACCTACAGCATCTAAGATGCGTGGTTCGATGTCTCCTTTGACTGCACCACTGTCGTCTGTTAAGGCATGCGCTTGAGCCAGCGATCGGCCGCAGATCAGTGCATATTCATACCATTCATCTTTAGAAAGATCGCTCAGATCAATTTCGTGTTTGTATGGGCTACGTTCGCGCACCAAAAAGCTTCGTTCATTGACTTCAACTTTTCCGTAAAAAGGATCGCCGCCAACCAGGTGTACGGCTTGTGCATTCACGACCCGGTCGGCTTCGCCGTCTTCCTGGTATTGTGATGGCGGCGCCAGTCCGGCAAGTGCCGACCGGCGCGCCTGTTTCATCTCCAAAATATAATCGTCGGTGCCGTCGGCATTGAGTCCTTCTATGAGTACGTAATAACGGGGTAATCCCAGCGACGCGGTACCCGATCCTTTCTTTTCAGCGACATCTTTGACTGAAAAATCACCGGCACGTGCTGGCGGTTCCGATACGTTATCCTTACGATACTGCGTTACAAGTTTCTGGAATTCATCAATTCGACTGGTTAACGGTACGACATCTTTGCTGGCAATAAAACCTTCACGCTTGGGGCCAAGATACTTTTCGAGCCAGCGCTCGCGATTACGCCGGGCATTTTCAAGCAGTTTGCGTATCAGTTTCGGGGAATTGTCTATACGAACTTGCACGTCGCGTTCATTATCGTCCTTTGCGAACGCGGCAATTCCTTTCAGGTAACCCTTCACCAACGCCTTGGCGGTCTTGCGGCGATACTTTTTTTTTAGTCCATGTTCTTTGGCGGCAATAAGAAAACCAACAGCGCCACGCTTGAGATCCCATGTAAATGGAGCATAGTAGGCTTCATCGAAATCGTTTACACCAAAAATTGGCGTGTTGTCGGCACTGGGCATTACGCCGAAATTTTCTGGATGCACATCACCCAGCGTAAGCACTGTCGGCATCCAAGCATCTTCCCCGGCCATATCCCGGTAAAACAGAAGGCTGGTGCCGCGAAAAAAAGCGTACGCTGAACCACAAAGCTTGGAAAATTTGTCATTTGCTTCTGAACGGCGTCTATAAATGCGTTGAACGTGATCTTCTCGAAGCGTTTGACGAACGTGCAACCGGCGTGCATTACCTCGAAGCGTGCATGGGAGCATGACAAAATCGCCTTCAGCACGCCGCAGTGCTAGTTTTGCAAAATTTTGGTAGCGTGACGCCGTTGGCTGTTCCGCATGCGGACTTTCTTCATCAGGCAGCGGTTTTTGTGATGTTTGCGCTGGCTGGGAAGCTGACTTCAGGCTGCCACGCGAACGCTTCGTTTTGTTTCCAGCTTTCCTGGTATTGGCCATAACGCTCTCCGTACACTTGCCAGCAACAATGTGTAATGAATATACGTAAACTGGATAATTTAGTCAAACCTGAGTGAACATACGTACTGATGGCGTCTTTAGCATAAAAAAAGCATCCATATAAATGCCAATGAACCTATTTCGGTTAGCTGTATTTTCTGGAAACAATACACCAATCCATAATTCATGACTAAAACCCGCTGTATTCAGATTATTCTTGACGACACTTTTTGTATCATTGTTATTGCCGCTGCGCGCGCAAAGTGTTTTTGTTGGTAATGGGAATTTATTGATGGCAGTCATGTCGTCATCGCCACGTTTTTTGATAAAAATAGCATTTAAGTCAACAGGAAATTTTGATGCACCAAATGATCGAAGCCATGCAGGCTGATACAAAGTCGATTGGTGTCATCGAAGTTAATCATGAAATTATGCATGCAATCGTTAGTTTGCACCAAGGTGTGTCAGTTTCCCGGGGTGGGAGAGCGTATCCGTGAAAGTCACGAATAGTGGCACGAGATGCAGGATGTAGGGATCATGCCACGTCGTACCTTGATGATGTTTGGTCAGATGGATGAGTCACCTGGTGTCCGTTTTCGTGTCGGTTTTTCGGCACTGACTTATGCGGAATATCTACGTGATACCTTGAATAAAGAAGTATTGTTGTTGATGGATATTGCTTTTCGGTTGGTACAGACGGTCGTTAAAATTTCAGGATTATTGGGCCGTATGCCGACTACCGTCGTTAATCAACCGACGTAACGAGCGAAGTTGCAGAGTTGCAGGAGCGAATTATTTCAACCCATAGCGGAGATATTACCGCTGTCGAAGCGGTGCATGTTGCGGCGCATGACATGACGGATCTGCAGTCAGCACAATTTTGTCGCGCAGCCAGGCCGCCAAGGGAATCTATCCAACAGTCGATCCGTTGCTGTCATCCAGCAAAATGATGGACCGTTTTTTTTGGGGGGATCGGCATTACACGTTTGCTGAAAATGTACGTGAACATCTGGCGCGTTATCAGGAACTGGAAGACATCATTGCATTGCTGGGTTTAGAAGCGTTATCAGAAAAAAGCCGGCGTATTGTTATATGCGTGCGCAAGATGCAGCGTTATTTCTCATAACCTTTCATGTGATGACCTCACCACTGGAATTCAGGGTGTTTTAATCAAACTGGACCAAACGCTGGCGGATTGTGAACCTTTTCTTCATGGTGATTTTGATACGGTTCCAGAAAAACACTGTGAAATACGTGGCTCAATGCAGGAGGATACATTACTGCGGGTGCCAAAGCATTTTTGACCGATAAAGGTTCGCGCATTGGGGTTGATGATGCTTTGCTTGGCCGTATGATCGATTCCTTAGGTGCTATGCTCGATAGTGGCGGAGCACTTTCATATAGCGCCTATCGCCTGCTGAACGTTCGCTCACCGCCGCTTATTTGCCCGTGGTTTCTTGCCGGGGATTGATGTTATCCGTTCTGTATCACGGATTGGGGAAAGGCGCAGCACACATTACTAAAAATGAAGTGGGTCGGATGAAGCTGGATTTTTTACAGTTTCTCGAGTTGGAAGTTTTTACCCGTTTTGGTTCGCGGCTGGAACCGGGCTTGGAAAAACGTATTCATCGGAGTCAGATTTTGCAGAAGATGCTCAAGCAGGATTTGCTGTCGCCACTAACTATTGAATTTCAGATGGCCTGGCTGGTGGCGTACAACGAAGGATTGTTTGATAATGTCAGTTTGGAGCAGGTGAAGCCGCGTCTTGCAAAGTTGGGGGGCGAGTGGCATGTTCCAATGTCAGTATCGAGGAAGGCCATGATCAATAAAAAATTCTGGTGAACACTTGGTTATAATAACCATAACATAAATGAACAGGGGCGCTGAAAGATCGGTTGGCAACGCTGGATGAAATTGGCGGCATTATGAGCGCGATGAAAAACCTGGTGTTACTCGAAACGCATATGCTGACGGTTTTACTGAGTACGCAGCGACGTGCACTAACCAGTACTGCAGTGACGGCCCAGGATTTTCTAGGTTTTTATGCGTATATTTTACGCTTCCCGATGCGATGCTACAGACCTGGATTGTTATCGGATCGGAACGTAGCTTTTGTGGCGATTTTAATGACGCCCCGGTTCAGTATTTGGCTGCCAGTGTACCGAAGGCGGGAACCAGGCTGCTGGCGGTATCCAATCGAAAGCCGGATTATGCGTATCTGTCCCTGATGAATCTTGAACCGGCACAGGTTTTGTTACATCTTGCCGATTAATATCTTTATACTACGTTGCACGAGGTTTTCTATTTGTCATTGATCGTGGAAAACCATATGTGGCTGAAGCATATGAATCGCGCAATTCATCGGCTGGAAAAGGATATCGCCAGTTTGCGTCTGCGATACAACAAAATGCGCCAGGAAGAAATCATTGAAGAAATTGAAATTATTATGTTGAGTGCAGAGGCTTTGACAACTGTTGAAGAGAGCAACATTAAAAATGCCGGATTCACATAGTAATTGACTGGTAATCTGCATAAATATCGGACCTTGACTACTTTTTCAGTTCAACTTAAACCCTCCATACAATTAACGGTGATCATGAGCGTTGCGCATTTCCTGGTTGTTTTTCTGTTGTGGCCGCTGACATTGTCTATGAGTGTTAAATTGCTGGGGGTTGTTCTTTTAGTTGCAAGCCTTATTTATTATGTGCGCCATTATGCATTATTAAAATCTCCCGGATCGATAGTGGCGTTTGAATTATCAGAGACCATGCGGTGTATGCTTAAGACTCGAAATGGAAAGCATATTTCTTGTGTGATACTTGGCAGTACGTTTGTGGCCCCTTACCTGATTGTGCTCATTTTGAAGCCGGAAAATAAATTCTTTGATTGTAGTGTGGCGATTTTTCCAGACAGCATTGATGGTGAAAAATTCAGGCAACTCAGAGTATTGTTGCGATGGAAATGGAAATCTTCCAATGGATAGACTCTAACGGGATATGTAACTGCTTTAGCGCATTCTTAATCGCCTTGACACTAACTCAAGGTTCTGTTCTTTGCCATTCCGGAAGAATATGACCCAACATTGTCGGATCGTCGCGCTTGTGACGATTTGCTAACTCGCGTATGCTGCTCGTTTTCAAAAAATTATTCACCTATCAAAACCTGAAAGTATTCAGTCTCTTGGCATGGCTGTAAATTTTTATAAATATTGGCCCTATGGTTTATTGACCGTTCCTCTGTTTGTTTGTTTGTTGAAAAATAAAGCAAATTCCAGTAAATTCTTCGCTAAACAGAAAGCCATTTATTTTTCCCATCCACAAAAATTGAAAAAAAATTGAAAAAAACCTTGTCTAATTAAAAATTCCCGTTACAATTCGCGCCACTTTAAGTTCTTTTGAGGATTTATGCTAAACCGCTGACCGCGCGCCGACTCTCAAGTAGGCGCCGGATGAAATTTTAATCTCTGACGTTCTTATGAGGGTCCCTAATGAAGCAACAAGCATCTGAGGCTCTGGATAGCGTTATCCAATTACCGAGCAAATCTCCAGTTCTCGCAACTGGTTTCACTTCTGGCGCAGAGTCGGAAGATCATTTTATTAAACGCGATGGCATCGAGTTTGCTGGCACCCACTTGATTCTTGATCTCTGGGATGCCAAGCATCTGGATGAACTCGATACCATGGAAAAAGCCCTGCGCCAGGCTGTGACGGTTTCGGGTGCAACGCTGTTGCATATTCACTTGCATCATTTTACTTCCGGTGGTGGTATTTCGGGTGTTGCTGTCTTGGCTGAATCCCATATTAGTGTACATACCTGGCCAGAGCGCGATTTCGCTGCATTTGATATTTTTATGTGTGGCGATGCGAAACCAGAGATGTCAATTCCTGTATTAAAGCAGCATTTCTTCCCTGGCCGGATGGAAGTCACCGATCAGTTGCGCGGTATTGTTCGTAAATAATCCTGATGTTTGGTTTTGAATGAAAGAATTTCGTGAATCCCTGTACGGTGCGCTAGCACAAACCTTTCGTGTTGACGAGTTGTATTTCGAGCGCAAGACTGCACATCAACACTTGATGATTTTTCACAATGCCTTACTGGGCAGGGTGATGACTTTGGATGGTATTGTTCAAACGACAGAAAAAGATGAGTTTATCTACCACGAAATGATGGCGCATGTTCCGTTGTTTGCTCATAGCGATGCCCGAAACGTACTGATCATAGGTGGTGGTGATGGTGGTATGTTGCGCGAAACCTTGAAACACTCAGAAATCGAAAGCGTGACGATGGTCGAGATCGATGCCGATATTATTAAGATGGCAAAACAGTATCTGCCAAAGCATTCGGCCGGTGCCTTTGATGATCCACGTGTCAATATCGAGATTGCCGACGGTATGAATTTTGTGCGTGACACGAAGCAGCGTTTTGATGTGATCATCTCTGACAGCACCGATCCGGTCGGTCCTGGCGAAGTTTTGTTCACCAATGATTTTTATGAGCAGTGTAAGCGTATTCTTAATCCCGACGGTGTGATGGCGACACAGAACGGTGTACCTTTTTTTCAAATCGACGAGGTAACCACTACACGTGAACGGATGGCACCGCATTTTTATGATCAGTCTTTCTATAGCGCGGCGGTACCAACCTATTATGGTGGTATCATGACCTTTGCGTGGGGAAGCGATAATGCCGAGCTGCGTCAGCTTGGTTTAGATACCCTGCAACAGCGTTATCAGCGGGCCGGTATTAAAACACGTTACTATACGCCAGAAATTCATCAAGCTTCATTCGCATTACCGAAGTATATTCTGGATGCGCTGACTTAATATCTTTGAACCGCCTGCATATTGTAAAAAAGGTGTCAATAGGCGTATTGTGACAGCGCATGTTGCGGTGAGAACGTTTTCTCATTCGTTCTGCCGAGTCAGTCGCTTTTCCTTGTGCCTCAGTTGAGTATGATTTGTTGGTAATATCTAACAATATACTGTAAGAATACTGCTCAGTAATACATCCTCCAAAGCAGAATTGTTTGTATCATAATGACGAGTTTCTCCGGTAATTCCGACGATTTGTTAGCGACCGTATTAGTTACCGTCTTTCTTCGATAACAAGTTTATGTATGACTTTGCCACATCGTCGCCAATTTTTTGATAACTTCTAAAGTTGTTTACATAATCTTTGCCTTGTAATTGCATTTTTTTTCTATCCGCTTTATTAAGCCGCAGCATTTTTATAATGGCGTCTGCAAAATCCTCGGCCGTATAGGGTACGCATGATCCCGCGCCACTATCTTTAATTACCTGCGCCTGGTCTGGATTGTCGTTGCATACGACTGGGACATCTAAAGCCAGATACTCAGGTACTTTGGTTGGGGACCCGCAGTCTAGTAAAAATCCTCGTGGGATGGGAGATAAGCCCAATTCCGCAGTACGTACATAACGCCAACCTTCATGCATCGGCAACCATCCTGTCCATACCACCTGATCACTGACACCTGCCTCATTAGCTTTCATTTTGAGCCATTCTCGATCTGTATCGTGATAAGTATCACCGACCAGGACAAGTAATACATTGGGCACCTGCTGTTTCACAATGGCGAG
>BQJA01000013.1 GCA_021604405.1 Nitrosomonas sp.
ATAGATTTAAATGAAAATCTTATTCTCAGCAGCAAAATTGACAAAGGGCCGCAACAGGATTTTTTTGCCGCTGAAATAGAACCTTATGTGGATAATAAGCAGATCATCTTTTATCCCCCAGTGGACCAAAAAACCAAACAAAAATTATTCTCCCAGGCAAAATGTTTTTTGTTTCCCATTGATTGGGAAGAGCCGTTCGGATTAGTCATGCTCGAGGCGATGGCCAGCGGCACACCCGTTGTGGCGTTTAAGCGCGGTTCTGTGCCCGAGGTTATCCACGATGGCAAGACTGGTTTTTACGTAGAAAACTATCAAGCGTTTCTTACCGCAGTTAAAAATATTGATCGCATTTCGCCCGATGATTGTCGCGCTCATGTGGAAAGGAATTTCAGCGTAAAAAAAATGACCGACAATTATCTCGCTGTGTACGAAAAGATATTGGGGATATCCCAATCACCACAATTCTAAGATACACGATTAACTCGGCAAAAAATAAAAACAGACAAAAAAGATTTTCTGTTACTTTACCACCTTAATTTCAACCTCACCTTCTTTATGTAGTACATAGACGCTTACATCTTTATCGTGGCGTTGTAGCGCAAAGTCTATGGACGATTGACCGATACGCAGATTTCTAATCTCGATTTTTTCCAAATAATCGGGCAAATGAGGATAATAAAAACACACTGAGGGTTTCTCTTCTCCACAGGAAATTCCCAGTCCGAAACAAGCCTCTAAAAGATAGAAAACGGTAGTGGCTGCCCAGGCTTGAGGGGTGCAGGCGACCGGATACAGTGTCGGTCCCTGGGCCGGTCGCCGTCGAAAGCCGCAGAACAGTTCAGGAAGGCGATACAGATCCAGGGCGTTGGCAACATTGAAAAGGCCAGTCAAGATTTGCATTGCCTCGTTCTTGAAGCCATACCGGGAAAGCCCCATGGCAATAAGGCTATTGTCATGAGGCCAGACAGCGCCATTGTGGTAAGACATCGGATTGTAATTGGCCTCACTGGCGGCAATGGTCCGGATGCCCCACTCGGAAAATGATTTGTTACTGAATAATGTTTCAACCAACCGCTGCGCGTGCTCGGGAAATGCAATTCCTGTCAATAGTGTGTGTCCGGCATTTGAAGAACGGACTTCGCAGGGAAGCTTGTCACCATCCAGTGCAATCGCATAAGTAGCAATCTCCTCACACCAAAAAGCTTGGTTGAATTTTAATTTCAATTGTCGCGCTTTTTGTTTAAATCCACTTGCCAACTTCTCTTCATGTAACATCTCGGCCAGTTTGGCCGCCTGCTCCCAGGCGCCATACACATAGGCCTGAACTTCGCAAAGTGCAATTGGACCTTTTGCAGAACGGCCGTCAGCATGAAAAATAGAATCATCTGAATCCTTCCAGCCCTGATGCACCAGACCTTTCGTCGCATGCTGCGCATATTCAACAAAACCATCGCCATCAATATCGCCGTAGCGCTCGATCCATAACAAGGCCTGCTCGATATTTGTCCAAATCTCTTCGATAAAAGCACGGTCGCCAGTGCGTTCATAATAAGCGCCAGCCAGCATCACGAACATAGGCGTTGCATCCGCCGTGCCATAATATTTTTCGAAAGCGATTTCTCCACACCGGGCCATTTCACCCTGACGGGTTTCGTGGAGAATTTTACCTGGTTCAGCCTCCTGATCCGGATTAAGTTCATGCGCCTGATTTGCAGCGAGATAGGCAAGCACGCCCCTGGCGACGTCAGGATTAAACCAGAGGCATTGCAGAGCCGTAATGATGCCATCCCGTCCGAATGGGGTACTAAACCAGGGGACACCCGCATAAGGATAGAGTCCCTGCGGCGTTTCGCTGATTAACATGTGCAAGTCAGCCAGGGAGCGTTTCAGCCAATTGTTGAACTGCTCGCTGGAGGTATGGATTGCACAATCCTGGCGTCGAAAATTTTCCACTATCCGGGAAATATTTGTATAGGCATCCGCATAGTTGGTATTCCGTGGAACGACGCCAGCAGATTCACAGCTTATTTTTAAATAAAAATTATTTTCCTCCCGAGGCAAAAGATGCAGGTTCAAGTGAATCGCTGAAGCCGTAATATCGTGCGGTGTTAATGACAGCCAGAGACGGGTGCGACGGGTAACGCCATCTAATCCCACGTAGCTGAAGATAACTTCCTGGTCGTTGACTTCTTCTTTCAGGTGTTGTCCATTTTTTCTGCGTTTAGTACCTCTAACTTCAAATATATCAGCGTAATCGGCGGCATATTCAAGGACAAGGGAAAACTCTATTGGCGCACATCCAAAATTGATGATTCGGAAATGCGAATGACACACACTCTCCCACAGCAGGACGGAACGGAAAATATGCAAAGTGTCTTTAGGAATAACAATCGTTTCGTTTTTATATAATTCCGGATTGGTATAGTCCGCAACAAGAAGACTGTTATCTTCCAAAATTGTGGAGTTTAATAGCATCGGGCGGCTACCGTCAGCGAAAAGCAGCTCCAGCTTGGAGAGAAAGCGTGTGTCCTGGTGATATATTCCCAGCTCTCCCTTGCCAGGGGTTGCTGAGCGGATATCGCCATAGTGGTCAAATACAGCAAAGCTATCACTATATTTCAGCACGCGGGTACGATCATCAAAGCGCCCGGAAATCACTGCCGCATCATGCTGGCCGGTATTCTGAATAATCTCATTCTTCATAACAGCGTCCGTTTTTTCTAAATAAAATTTCAAAGCAAAAATCAACCAGGACACCAAATTTTCTCACACGATCACGAAGCACAGCAACACCGGTGAAAAAACGCTCGATTATCTTTGTGGCAATAACAAATCCGAAACGCATGCTCTTTCCTCCAGAACCTCACAAATAATCTGTGATTCTTGTTAATTATCAAATATATGCCAAAATATTAGCTGTCCCGAGCCAGTACTTTTCTTAACCATTGCGCATCGCTTGCATTTGCGCGATGCAATTGTAACTTTCTAATCTGCATCGGCACCATCTCAACGTCAAGGAGCTGACTGCTTTCTGGTTTTAATGCAACAAAATACATCAACGTTCATTCATCCCGAAATTCCTCATGACCATCAATATCTTTATAGTTATTAAAAAATTCCCGCAACCATAAAGAATAAGCTTTCTTTTATAGACTTCTATCCCTCTGAAATAATTTGATGAGTGACCATAAACAACATCCACTTGCGCTTCATCAATCATACGATGAGTAAATGCGCGTTGTGTGAGTCCAATCTGGCAACCTTAGTTTCCACTCCAGTGGAGAGAAACGATCGCCACATCACCTTACCGTTTTATTTCTATTACCTGTCTCGTGATGGCTTCAATCGAGCCAGTTACAAAAATTGTATGTAACAAACACGATGCAGATCGGAGATGATGCTCGTCTGGCGGGACGCGATATTATCGATGGCCGGATTGGCAGCGAGCTTTTTGCAACTGCTCAACAGTTTAGATTGTCCGGTGAAATCATGGGTAATGCCAGGAAAATGCGGCGCGTACTGCGCGCGACCCGGCGCCAGAATCGATGGAAACGTGTTTTACGCCAGCCGGGCAGAACGGAAAATTCTTGATGACGCAATCGTGACAGGACAAATCCATCCCGCCGATATGCAATGTTTGTTTGCCGATGGATAGTTAAAGAACTGGACCTGGTATATCGTGGCCGCCGTATTTGGTACGCGGTTCGCACTGGTTTTGGGTTCTGGGTTCTGGGTTCTGGGTACTGCGCTGCAACTTGCCACGCCTAGTGTATTGTCGCGCGCAGCCGCAGCGGCGGCTGACTGACCGTAGGCGTCTCTGGGTCGCGGTCTCATCCTTGCTCTTATGCTAACCGGCGCCGTGACACTGCTAATGGCACCTGTTATCGTCGCGCCCATAGGTTTATTTGCCTTGGCCGCCTACTTCGTGCTGCTTACATTCGCATTTATCACAATCTTTTTCCGTATTGGCTTATTCGTGCGCAGTTTTCCAGCTGTAAAGACATTTCAATCAGTTTTGGACAAAGAATTCTATGGACCGCCGCGGCAACCTCAGTCACTTTTCGCGGATAAATACCATGGCAGCACACCCGAAAAGATCCTTTCCGTTAGTCAAGTCGCTGACGTTGCAAGCGTCAGTAATAAATTAACGCTGCCATATAATCCAGCAAGGCATGACGATTAACCACGCGCATCCTGATCCAAGCCCTTGAACTATCATTGCGAATGAATGGCACCGGTGGCAATGCTGGTCTACACAGAATGGTGATTTATCAAAAATAACAGGCCAACCAGCTATTTTTATCGCAGCAGGAACGATTTAACGGTATTGATACGCCGATTGTGTATCAGCACATTCCGGTCCATAAAGGGATGCGCCATTTCAGGGTCTACCATCACAAATGCGCCGCGTTTCTTAGCTAATTCAACAAGTTCCCTTGACATTGCCGGTTTAACGACTGAGTCCTTCAACCCGGTAACAAAGTACAGGTTTGAACTGTCTTTCGGAAGATTTTCGACAGGATCATATACGCGCGGGCAACCGTAATCCGATAATCTGCTGGGTGTCGAGTCGATGACGACACGCCTATCCTCCACCCTGCCATCCAATGCGTCGAGTAGTACAATGCCACCAAAAGACATCCCATAAAATAGACGCGTTGGATAAAGCTGGGAATCCAAGTGGTCTATGATCTCCTGATAATCATTGACAATTGCTTTAAGCCTGCGCTTTCCCTGAGATCTGCCATAACCGCGATAATCAAAAATATAGACATCAAAACCGGATTGAGAAAATTCGATAAAGCTTCCCAGCACCTGGTCAGCCAGCATTGCATTCCCCTGCGCCACTAGTAAATAGCCATTAGCAGTCAGCGCACGGCCGGATAACATAGCGTTAAGTCGATAGCCTTGTAATGTACGGCCGTCTGTGGTCGCAATGGAGATAGACTCAACATTTGAAAAACCGGATACACGTGAAGAATCCGGTTCGCCTGCCATACTGCTCCAGCGCCAGAAGACAAAGGGTTCCTTTATGCCACATACAGCTTTCTCCTGTTTTGATCCCATTGCCCACGCAGAACCAGCAAAAAACATCAATAACAATAAAACAAACCAGCCTCTGGTCCTCTGCATGCGAATAGACTTTAATAGTGCCATTAATGTCTGGTGCCGATCATAATAACGGGTCAAGGCGCTGCAATTGTCATAGATTTTTTTTGAGATTCGTGCACAGAACGACGCTGTTGAAACAATTACTCTCCAGAAATCCATTTCCGCGTTAAACCGGAGCGGGTAAAAAATATGTGCCAAGGAACTTGCCATTACAATCATTGTTGTCCAGTAGTGGGATACGAAAATAATAACAGCAATAGCGAACGCAACCTATATTTTTCAAATAATCCAGGAATACAGCATTTATTCGCAGATATAAACGGAAAACGTTGACGCCAGCCGCTTACACCTCTGGTGAGACTCTCATGCGCCCCAAACACGCATGCAGCAGTTTCAGTCAAATGCGCCTGCCACTAGCTCAGGCATTACTCCTGTCTCCTTGCAAACGAACAGGAAACAACTAGACCTGATGCAAGTAAAAACTCGAAACAAGAAAAATCCCAATAACCGTCAAGCATCCCTTAACATTTTCGTCCAGATAAACCGGGAAACTTTATTCAGTTCGGCCAAAGAGTTTTCGTAATTCTTTTTTCGCTGCTTCCAGAACAGCTTTTTGCTCAGGTTCGAGATTCTTGCCAGCCCTGTTTATATAAAAGACCAACATAGACATCGCTGAGCGGAAAGGAGGAGATTTCCGCCGCTGACTCGTTTCAGCTGAATGCTTTAAGGATCGTGCAATCTGGCGTGGATCTTTCCAGGTGAAAACACCCGCTTCCAAGTCCAGTGCATTACTTTGTTGCGTTATTTTAGCTGACCAGTTATTTTTCTGCTGATCCATTATATGGGTAACTTATTTTCCCTTGATGAATCAAACCGCTTACAAACCAGAAAAGTACGCGTTTTCATAAAAAGTGTTAAGTAATTCAAAACAAAATGCTTCTAAAACACGCGGCGCTCAATCCGGTTAACCGCGACATCAACAGATTACCGAAGTCCTTAAAAAAATCGTGGTTGATTGATACAAACGGTAAATCCAGCAAGGTTTGTTATAATGAAAACAAATTTAGCAAATGCTAAAAAACTTCTTGAAATAACGTGATTCACTGTAACCGATGTCTTCTTTTGACGTAATATGTTGCCACATTCCGAGCATCTAGGCTTTGTTAACAAGAAGATAGAGGAGAACAATTATGATCAGGGCAATTAAAGCAGCGTTTATAATTTTAATACTGACAGCATGTGCCGTCGGCGGTTTCGAAGGCCCTGATGCTACGGCGAGAGTAATGTCTGTAGCATCCGTCAATGACATGGGAGATGACGCCAAAGTCTTTCTGGAAGGTTTTTTAACCCGACAAATCAGCGATGAACATTACATCTTTAAAGACGATACCGGTGAAATCGAAGTTGAAATCGACGATGAAGATTTTAGGGGTAAAAAAGTCACACCTGATACCAAAATAAGGATTTCGGGCGAAGTTGATCAAGACTGGGAGTCAACAAAAATAGATGTTGATTATCTGGAAATCCTGGAATAATCAAATCGCTGTCATGATGGGGTAAGACTGTTGGAATCTGTGGCTTAACAAAAAATGGCAATTCCTTAAATAGGCAAGTATTTAAGCATATCAGAGGAAAATTTTTTACTCTTGTTTGCATCCCCGTATAGCATAGATCATTTAAGCGGCACACAGACGTTCACGATGGCATTTTAAGCAGACATAGAAGAAAATGGTGGATCTGCATTTCAAACGAAGTAGCCCAGATGATTTTATTCGCCCTCCCGCAATATAAAAGCATGGGCCAGGAACTGGCCAGGGAAATACCCGGACTTTATTTTGAGAAAATCGCAATTATGCGTTTTTCCAATGCCGAATTATATACCACGGTTACAAGCAAAGTTAAAGGTGAACGTTGCATAATTCTTGGATCGCTAGCGCCGCCAGATGAGCAGCTAATTGCGATATGTTTGTTAACACATACCCTTAAACAGAAGGGAGCACTGCAAGTAGTGGGGCTTTTCCCTTATCTTGGGTATGCGCGTCAAGATAAAGCCAAAACCGACCAAAGCCATACACTGGCCTGGGCTGGGAAAATTCTAACAGCATCCGGCCTGGATCAAATCATGACCATCGACATCCACAGTCAATTAGCAGACCAGCTAGTGCCGATACCTATCAAATCATATTTGCCAACCGGGTTATTCAAAGCAGGGATGCCTGAATTACACCACGCCCCTGATACGACGCTGATAGCGCCTGATGAAGGCGCCACCGGTCGTGCTCATGCTTTGGCCCGCGAATTAAAACGCGACATGCCTGTGGTTACGTTCAGAAAGAAAAGAACCACTTCTAGCCTAGTTCACACAGCACCACCAAAAATAATTTTGACGAAAAACGCGGTCATAATCGACGACATTTTAGATACGGGCGGCACTTTACTTTCATGCGTACGTCAGCTGAAGGGGGCGGGCGTAAATTCTGTTGTTATTGCAATTACGCATGGATTGTTCACAGGAAGTGATTGGCGAAAATTATTTCATTTTGGGGTCAAACATATCTATGTAACCGACAGTACACCCGAAACCAGACAAAACCGCACCAAGCGAGTCTGTAAAATATCCTCAATTCCACTTTTACAAACAATTATTAGCGATCTCCTTCGACAGGAGCCATGATAAAAAACAGATCGGCAAGTTCGTTCATAACAGTAGCCGCTTTATGGACTGAGCTTACAAAGATGTGAAGGCTGTCGTTTTCATGTAGCGCGGCAGTTGGTCCGATTTTGCATCACCTGGCCATCTTGCCTTGCAACTGCCATTTCGCAGCATTGGCACATGAACAAAGAAGCGTTGGATTTGTCGTTCCAAATATTTTCTAGTTGAATGACGAACGCGAATATTATTTTTGCAGAGGAATTCGTGCGTACCGTAATAAAGATTAGTTGCACTAACGCTGCTGAAAGGTTAATTTAGTAATCACAAATAAAATACCTTGGAGCATCGCATATGGGCAATGAAATACCTACCAGCTATTTCAATACGGAAGATCTGGAAATATTCAATAAACGTCTTCGCGATGAAACAAAGATAGTTGGTGACTGGCTGAATCAAGGCCGATTCTCATGCAAACAGGAAATGTTTGGTTATGAACTTGAAGCGTGGTTAATTGACAAAAATTTCCGGCCTGCACCTATTAATGAATGTTTCCTGCAATCATTAAATGATCCGCTGGTTGTACCGGAACTCGCGAGTTTTAACATAGAATTAAACACCCCGCCCCATCCGCTTAGCGGTGCCATCTTCACGAACATGCAGCAAGGCCTTACTCAGATTTACAACCGATGTCGTCAACAGGCGCAGCTATTAGATGCGGATGTGCTAATGATCGGTATTTTGCCCACTGTTACGGAAGAGGATTTATGCTTGAAACAAATGTCTAACTCACCACGCTACCGTGCGCTGAATGAACAGGTTTTTCGGTTACGGCATGGGCGGCCTTTACGAATTAACATCAAAGGAGAAGAACATTTGTCGACCACGCATAACGATGTTATGCTGGAAGCAGCGACAACTTCGCTGCAGCTTCACTTGCAAGTCCCGCCCGAACTGGCTGTCCGTTATTACAATGCAGCCATCATTTTATCAGGACCCATGATTGCCACTACCGGCAACTCACCCTACTTATTTGGCAGACACCTCTGGGAAGAAACAAGGATCCCGTTATTCGAGCAATCCGTATCTGTCGGCGGTCACGAAAACTCCGATGAAGGCGATTTGAAGCGCGTTTCGTTTGGCACAGGTTATGCCGTATCATCTTTGCTTGATTGTTTCTTAGAAAATCGTGATCATTTTCCAGCCGTCCTTCCCGTAAAATATGATGAGCCCCCAGAGAATCTTGCTCATTTGCGGCTTCATAACGGGACGATTTGGCGATGGAATCGCCCTCTTATTGGATTTGAGGCCGAAGGTGAGCCGCATCTCCGAATTGAACACCGGGTTATTCCAGCAGGACCCAGTATTGTTGACACTGTCGCTAATGCAGCATTCTTTACAGGGATGATAAAAAATCTGGTTGATAATAAGGTGCCGCCTGAACAGAATCTCACTTTCTCTCAGGCTCGAAGCAACTTCTATGCGGCAGCGCAATACGGATTGAAAGCTGAATTTCAGTGGTTATCGGGGCAGCATATAAACGCCAGAGAACATTTGCTCCAGTGTTTACTGCCACTGGCCCGCTCAGGTCTCGAAAGCCTGGAGATCAACCAAGATGACATTCAGTTTTATCTCGACATTATTGAACAACGCATCATATCCGGCCAAACCGGCGCAAACTGGCAACAACAATTCGCAGCTGCTCATGATCATGACATGCAAGCCCTGACCGCAGCATATGCAGCGCAGCAGCAACGTGGCAACCCAGTACACGAGTGGATAATCTAAACAACTTGAAAAAACCTGGTTATTTGCACCAATGATTTAAAATATTAATTCATGCTAACGATACGACACGAGATTCCCAATGGCCTGCTTGATCTAGAAGCCCATGAACTGCACAAGATGTTGAATGGCCCCACGTTAATTCACCTTACTGGTCATCGCACACCACCACTTTTTATTTCGGTCCTGTTGCACGGTAACGAGCCGGTTGGTTGGAATGCTGTGCGTAATCTGTTACGTCAACACCAGCACCATTTGTTACCACGCGCCTTATCTTTATTCATAGGCAACATAAAGGCCGCCCGCCATCGCAAACGGCATCTTGATAGTCAGCCAGACTATAACCGGATTTGGTGCCCAGGCAATACACCAGAACATGCCATGGCAAAACAGGTTTTCGACGAAGTATCAAAAAACGGGTTATTTGCCAGTATCGACATCCATAATAATTCTGGGCTCAATCCCCATTACGCCTGTGTAAACAAGCTTCAACCTGCTTTTTTACATTTGGCTGCGCTGTTTGATCGAACGGTTATCTACTTTACCCGTCCTCAAGGGGTACAGTCTCTGGCTTTTGCTGAACTCGGGCCTGCCGTAACACTGGAATGTGGCAAGCCGGAAAACCCGCAGGGCGTTCCGCACGCAACAGAATATTTAACAGCCTGCTTGCATTTAACTGACCTTCCATCACGCCCGATTGCCAAACATGATATTGAACTGTTTCATACCGTAGCCGTCGTCCGACTTGCGCCTGAAGTACAAGTCGGCTTTCGTGAAAACGGACTAGATCTGCGCCTTGTGGATAACATCGATCATATGAATTTTCGCGAACTACCGATCAACACGCTGTTTGGCTGGCAGCAAATGAATAACAATATTCTACTTCGCATTTCAGACGAACAAGATCGTGAAGTAGCTGACCATTATTTTTATCTCGACGGAAATGCACTCAAAACCCGTCAACCTGTTATGCCATCCATGTTAACCCGAGACACACAGATTATTCGTCAGGATTGTCTATGCTATCTGATGGAGCGCATGACGTTACCCGGATATGTCACATAAAGTGACACGAACAACCTTCTTACTCATTCTTCTTCTCAACTAACACTAGAAAACGCTGCTTATCGGCTGTAAATTTAGCTTTGATACGTTCCATACGTTCTTGAGTGTCCAGTAATTCTTTATGCAAGTTTGTCACTTCTCTTTGCGCGGGACTAATATCCTTGCGGATAGAAGCAAGGTTGGCACTGCCTGATCGTTCGGCTTCATTGGCCTGTTTTTGTAATTTATCAAACCGGACTTTCGCAATTACGAGACGTTTCTCTATACCAATGATCGCCAATTCCACAGGATGAAGGTTACGTTCCAACGCCAGATCAATTTCCTCGGCACTGGTATAAACATTGAGGAGTACAGTATCCTGATTCTGCTCATCCGCGAGTCGCTGCGCTTCAATGTGCTGTTCAGACTTATCTTCTTCGGTTGATTGCGGCATCGACGCTTCGACTCGATTGATAACGACGCCTTGTTTATTCATTTCAACCGTTGCCTTGTCTTTACACTCAGACGGCAACATATTATCGTAATAATGAAACTTACCCTGATCATCCACGCATTTTTTAAGCACAGCGTACGCTGGCTGAATAAAAACACACAGAATCAGAATAACAATTAAACCGCGCATAGCCTTTCTCCTGTCATTACTTGATTTCAAACGCTGCAGTTGCATAAAGGTCGCGTGCACGGCCTTCTTGTCTATAACATCAATGACGAATAATTTTTTTCAATGAAACAAAACGCTTATAGAAACAATATCCATGATAATCAGCATATTAGTATTAGTCATCGAGAGAATGGTTAATGCGCTTCAGCACCATTCACCATTTTTAGCTGAATCAACCAACGCCATATTGTGCACGATAACGCTCAACTGCCTGCAAATTGTTTATCAGGTTACTTCTTTTCTGAAGATATCCGGTCAGATCGTTTAGATCGACAATACTGATAACGGGTATATGATGGGTTTTCTTAACTTCTTGTACCGCAGAAATTTGTCCGCTGCCTCTTTCCATGCGGTCGAGCGCAATTAAAACCCCGCCAGGCGTAGCACCGGCCGATCGAATAAGGTCAACCGATTCGCGAACCGATGTTCCGGCGGAAATTACATCATCTACAATCAGTACGCGCCCCGTAAGGGGCGCGCCAACCAGAGTACCGCCTTCACCATGATCTTTTGTTTCTTTGCGATTAAAGCAGTAAGGATAGTTATGCTCAAGCTCAGCTAAAGCAATTGCGACCGCACTAACCAGCGGAATACCCTTATAGGCCGGCCCAAACAGCGTATCAAAAGGAAGCTTAGCCGCGAGAATTGCTTTCGCGTAAAATTGTCCGAGTTGACGTAAAGAATCTCCATCATTAAATAAACCAGCGTTAAAAAAATAAGGGGAATTGCGTCCTGCTTTGGTCTTAAATTCACCAAAGCGCAACACATGGCGGTTAATAGCAAACGCTATAAATGCTTGACGGAAATCGGACATAATCTTAATCAACTCTATAAAAATAATGACATGCAAATTATAACGCTTAACTTGAATGGTATTCGCGCCGCTGCCAGAAAGGGATTTTTCGAGTGGCTAACAACACGGCAGGCAGATATTGTTTGTGTACAGGAATTAAAAGCTCAGACGACTGATCTCACGGAGAAAATACTTGCACCTCTTGGTTATCACGGCTATTTTCACTGCGCGGAGAAAAAAGGTTATAGTGGCGTTGGCATATACAGCCGACTTAAGCCTGATCGCATCACAGAAGGGATCGGCATTACTGAAATAGACCAGGAAGGACGCTATTTATGTGCCGATTATGACGGTTTAAGCGTAATTTCGCTCTACCTGCCATCCGGTTCCAGTGGCGATCATCGGCAAGCATCAAAATTCTTTTTCCTGGAAAAATTTTTCCCATTGCTGGAAACACTTGCAGATAACAAACAAAATGTCATTTTATGCGGTGACTGGAATATCGCACATAAGGAAATCGATCTGCGTAACTGGCGCGCGAATCAAAAAAATTCCGGCTTTTTACCCGAAGAGCGCGCCTGGTTAACGAATGTTTTAAACAAAATTGGTTTTATCGATGTATTTCGACAACTCAATCAGGAAGCTGGCCAATATACTTGGTGGTCAAACCGGGGACAAGCCTGGACAAATAATGTTGGCTGGCGAATTGACTATCAGATTGCCACACCAAAAATTGCCGGTAAAGCAACCGATGCTATGATTTACAAGACAGAACGGTTCTCAGATCATTCACCGTTAATTATCAATTACAACTACGAGCTATGATAACACTAGAGACCACAGCTCATTGTCTGGATAAACAATGTCCAGAGTGATGCGCACTTCTAGCTGGCTGTCTGCATTCCGCATTTATACCCACCCCCGGGTGCTGGGTATGCTGTCATTGGGCTTTTCTGCTGGGTTGCCTTTGCTGTTGGTTTTAGGCACGTTGTCATTCTGGTTACGCGAAGCGGGCATAGATCGCACCACCATTGGTCATCTAAGCTGGGTGGGCCTGGCTTATGGTTTTAAATGGTTGTGGTCCCCACTCGTTGATCGTTTGCCATTGCCGCTATTAACCCGTTTACTGGGTCGGCGAAGAGCATGGCTTCTATTGTCGCAATGCCTTATCGTCATTGCACTCGTCGGTATGGCCAACAACGATCCCGTTATTAACCTGACCTATACTGTTTTCTTTGCGCTGGCTGTTGCGTTTGCCTCTGCGACGCAGGACATTGCGCTGGACGCTTATCGCATTGAAGCCGTCGCGATAGAGCTCCAGGGCGCAATGGCGGCTACCTATCAGGCTGGTTATCGTGTCGCGATGATTCTTGCATCGGCTGGCGCACTGTGGATAGCTGCCGCCGTGGATCCCTCTGAATCCTCTTACGATTATGCACCCTGGCGCTTTGCCTATTTGATCATGGCGGCCTGCATGAGTGTGGGGATTATTACAACGCTCATTATCCGTGAGCCGGAAGTCACCATTAACAAGCTTGTTTCAGACAATGAAAAACATGCGCAGCAATCAATTGCCCAGTGGCAACTTAACGCAAGACTTGCGGCTGTACTGAGTTGGTTATACGGTGCCGTCGTTGCACCATTCCGGGATTTTATTGTCCGTCATGGCCGTCAAGCGCTATTGATTCTGGCGCTTATTGCCGTGTACCGTATATCGGATGTGGTAATGGGCGTCATGAGTAATCCCTTTTATGTCGATATGGGTTATACCAAAGATGAAGTCGCCACCGTCTCGAAGGTTTATGGCGTTATCATGACTATTTTAGGGGCAACCATTGGCGGCGTCCTTACGGCAAAAATAGGCATCATGCGAACTCTGTTTCTCGGCGCCGTTCTGTCGGCAGCCACGAACTTGCTTTTTGTCTGGCTGGCCGGACGTGGTCATGATGTCACCGGATTAGTATTCACGATCTCGGCGGACAACCTATCCGCGGGTATTGCATCCTGTGCATTTATCGCCTATCTTTCCGGTCTGACCAATACAGCCTACTCCGCAACACAATATGCGCTGTTTAGCTCGGTCATGCTGTTGCTGCCTAAATTCATCGCCGGTTTCAGCGGACAATTCGTTGACGCCTACGGTTATGAAAATTTCTTTATTGTTACGGCGCTACTGGGCATACCGGTTCTGGTATTGGTATGGCTGGCCGGACAGGCAAAATTTGACAGGAAAGAAACACCACCTTCTGATTCTAAACATGGTTTATAACTAACCTCAAGCTTGAAAAAGCACGCTGCATAAAAAGGCCATAAAAAACCCGCGCGCCGAATTGCGCGCGGGTCGTTGTTACCTGATTATGGTATTTAATAAACCATTAATGCACACAGATACCCGGGCAATCGGCGTCACCCCCGGCAGGAACGGGATGCTACGTCACAGAATTCTGTGGATTTTTGCCGTAAATGGTGTAGCTGACCAAATAGTCGTTCCCTGCCTCTGGTTGTCAATTGTCGGCACCCAATCAGCGCAACCTTCTGTTAATATGTAATATAACTAGATGATCTCATTCTCATTGGCTTATTCATCCATAATATATTTGTCCGACAAACATTGCGCGATCCAGTATAAGTTTTACGCTCGTACCACACGTATCCAGTTCAATCAACCATGCTGACCAACTATTCAAGCGTTATAAACCGCATTTTTGCATCATTAGCGATATTAATAATTGCCGGTTGTCATCAGAATACAAATGACACAATACCGGCTGGGATAAAAGCATTGATGGTTTGGGCGCATGCAGGGCAAGCAGCCGAGCGGCTGGTATTGCAATCTCAGGTTGCGCGTTTTAATCAGCAAAATCCGGATATTGACCTCACACTGACTTTTATTCCGGAACGGCATTACAACGCACAGGTGCAGGCGGCTGCATTGGCGGACGATTTACCGGATATATTGGAGATAGATGGGCCGTATCTATACAGCTATATTTGGCAGAATCACTTACTGCCACTGGAGTCGTTACTTCCCGATTCTGTGATCAATGATATGCTGCCGTCGATTATTAATCAGGGCAGTCTTAGACAACATTTATATTCTGTGGGCGTTTTCGATTCCGCGCTGGGATTGTATGCGCGCCGCAGTGCATTGCAGCGCATCCATGCAAGGATACCCTCAACACCACTTGAGGCCTGGGGAATTGATGAATTTAATGCAATTCTGCGGCAGTTGGCGCAACAAGATGATGACCATGCCGTGCTCGATTTGAAGCTTAACTATACCGGTGAATGGTTTACCTTCGGATTTTCTCCCATATTACAATCTGCAGGCGCAGATTTGATTGAACGGAAACACTATCAAAGCAGCACAGGTATTCTTAACAGTACCAACGCCGTGTTTGCCATGCAGCAATTGCAAAACTGGGTTCAGCAGGGTCTGGTCGATGCCAATCTAGATGACGCTGCGTTTGTTACCGGTCGAACTGCACTTTCCTGGTCAGGCCATTGGGATTATGAACGGTACAAAGCAGCCTGGCAGGAAGATTTGGTAGTTTTGCCGTTACCCGACTTTGGTTTCGGCAGCAAGACTGGCCAGGGTTCATGGAACTGGGGAATAACCAGCAAATCCCGTCACCCAAAAGCCGCCGCTAAATTTATCCGTTTCTTGCTAAAAACCGAAGAAGTACTGACAATGAGTAACGCCAACGGAACAGTGCCAGGCACACGTAGTGCTCTGCATTTATCCAAAAATTATGGTAAAAATGGCGAGTTGCGTTTATTCGCCGATCAATTATTGCAGGGTGCGGCTGTTCCGCGCCCGAAAACGCCGGCATATCCTATCATTACAACGGCATTTCAGCAGGCTCTCCAGCAAATCCGGCATGGCGCAAACGTTAAGCAAGTCTTAAACAACGCTGCACAAGAAATCGACCAGGATATTCGTGACAATCAGGGATATCGATTTACGTCTGCAACAAATTCATCCGTACCTTGATTAATGCAAGGAAAATCCGTTACTCAGATACCTTTATCATGCCGCCAAAATTGAAAACACGTGATCGAGTCAACGCTTGGTTTTTTGCGTTACCCGCCCTGTTTGGACTATTTTGTTTTGTTTTGATTCCTTTCCTGCTGGCTGTCGTACTGTCTTTCACCAATCTCCGCTTAGGCTCACCACTAGCCACAGAATTTATTGGCTTCACCCAATATCAACGAATTATGGCAGACACGGCATTCTTGCATGCGTTAAAAAACAATATGCTGTTTGCCTTGATTGCCGTACCACTGCAAACCGGCCTGGCCTTAATTCTGGCGTTGCTGATTAATCAACCGCTACGCGGCATGTCTCTATTTCGCACATTTTTCTTTATGCCCGTGGTTTTTCCGTTGTCATTGATAGCCGTGGTATGGATACTGCTTTTTGCGCCTGGACCTCAAGGAACGCTCAACAGCATGTTGGATGTTATTACATTGGGCATTTGGCAGCCGCGCGATTTTTTACATGACCCGCACTGGGCTTTGCCGGCCATAACCCTGACTTCAATCTGGCAGGGTGTTGGATTCCAGATGGTAATATTACTGGCCGCATTGCAGGCAATACCCACGGCGCTTTATGAAGCAGCCAGCGTTGATGGTGCGAATAAACGGCAGCAACTGCTATACATCACGCTGCCTCAGTTACGCAACGCACTCATATTTGTCGTTCTGGTAACCACTATTCTGGCCTTTCGTCTGTTTGATCAAGTACAAATCATGACCCAGGGCGGGCCGCTATATGCCACCACGACGGTTATGTACGAAACGGTCAATACCGCCTTCGCCAGTCAACAAGTCGCGAAAGGTGCGGCGATGACCGTGGTATTTTTTACCATAGTACTATTTTTGACGCTATTGCAGCGCGCTATCATTAAGCAAGAAAAGGTAATCGAATGAACAAAAAACACTTGATTGGCGCATTGTTTGTCTACAGTACTTTGATTGGTGCAACGCTCGTCTTCTTGATGCCAATTGGAATCATGCTGGCAGGCAGCCTCAAAGCCGATGATTTGGTGCTGCTGGAAGCGAGCACTCTGCGCGATTTTTTTTCAGCAGAAGCAAGCCTGCAAAATTATCGGGATGTATTTGAGCGCGTCCCGTTTCTGCGTTATTTGTTCAATTCAACACTCATCACTTGTACCATCGTAATCACCGGTTTATTGGTAAATTCGCTGGCCGGTTATGCATTCGCCAGATTGCAGTGGCGCGGGAGAGACGCGCTATTGCTGGCCGTCATAGCTTTAATGATTATCCCCCTGGAAGCCATTGCTGTGCCGCTATTCTATCAAGTAACATTGCTGGGATGGCGCGATACCTATCTGGTGCAAATAGTGCCGTTTATTGCCAATGCCTTCTCAATTTATTTGTTTTATACTTTCTTTCTGGGTTTACCCAGAGAACTTGAAGAGGCTGCGCGGATTGACGGCGCAGGGTTATGGCGCACCTTCTTTGTCATTGTTATACCAAACGCAAAAGCGGCTTTTGCCACAGTGGCGATTCTTACGTTTCTAACGCAATGGGGCGCGTTTTTGTGGCCGTTAATGGTGACATACAGTGAAGCCGTAAGACCCTTACCGTTAGGTATCGCATCATTTTATACCCTGCCACCGTTACAATGGGGTGATATCTTTGCTTTCGGTGTGATGATGGTAACCCCAGTACTGCTAATTTTCTTGATTTTTCAGCATTGGTTTGTTAAGGGCGTAGCAACGACAGGAATCAAAGGTTAATTTCATGGCCAAGGTGGTGTTTAACAATGTTACCAAACGCTTTAACGCAGAAGCGGTTGCATTGCGGCAGTTTACATTATCCATCGAAGATGGCGAATTTATGGTGCTGGTCGGGCCATCCGGTTGCGGTAAGTCCACGGCGTTACGCCTGCTCGCCGGTCTAGAGGATATAACTGAAGGTGAAATTCTGCTTGATGATCAGATCGTCAACCAAGTCTCCCCACAGCAACGTAACATTGCGATGGTATTCCAAAACTACGCCTTGTATCCTCATATGAGTGTTTACGCCAATTTGGCATTTCCATTAAAAATGCGGCGTACGCCAGCGTCAGTCGTTGCGGAGAAAGTGGAACAAATTGCCAGGCTACTCGATTTGTCACAGCTTCTTGCGCGCAAACCAAAACAATTATCCGGCGGTCAGCGCCAACGGGTTGCCATGGGCCGGGCACTGGTCAGAGATCCAAGTGTGTTTTTACTGGATGAACCGTTATCAAACCTGGATGCCAAACTCCGCGCTCAGATTCGCGCCGACATTGCTTGCTTGCAAAAACGATTACGCAAAACTACGTTATATGTAACGCATGATCAAGTCGAAGCAATGACCCTGGGAGATAGCGTAGCCATCATGAATAATGGAGAATTGCAACAGGTTGGCACGCCTGAAATGCTGTACAAAAAACCGCAAAACATCTTCGTTGCACAATTTATCGGCAATCCGGGCATGAATATCATACCGTCAACGGTAATCCGCGATAACAACGGCAATATAGCTATTGATATTAAGCAACAAACGATTGCCCTGCCAGCATCCCGTCTGGAAAATTTACAACGGCTTGATCAAATATTTTTTGCGGGCATTAGGCCGGAAGCTTTTAACCCTGCTCATGCAGTTCAACTTGCTGCAATAAAAGTGTCAATACAGTCGGTGGAATTCCTGGGCCATGAGTCGCTGGTTTATTTTCAACTGACTAATACCGCCAAACACGACAGTAATAACCCCTTGGTCGCCCGGTTCACCGGACAATTTGACTCCAGCCACAAACAAGAAGCTTTCTATGTGGATCCGAAAGCAATCTATTTGTTTGACAAAGCAGGATTAGTTATTTGATTCGTAGCGACTGGTTTATTAACCGCCACAATAACTTAATTAACTATCCCACTAACTGCCGATAAATGACGGGTAACACTTTGGCAAGGCGGTCAAGGTGCCCTACAATTGCATGACCACCACGGCCAAATAAATAGGGAAAATAATCCTGGGCTTTACGATCGATGGTAATGCCAAAAACCGCCATACCCGTCCGGCGAGCCTCGATAATTGCTTGCCGGGTATCCTCGATACCGTAACGACCTTCATAGTGATCTAAATCATTCGGTTTGCCATCGCTCAACAGCAGTAGCAGACGGTAGCGTTCGGGACGTTGCATCAATTGCCGCTGCACATGACGCAATGCGGGTCCCATTCGGGTATAGTAACCAGGCCGCAACGCAGCAATGCGGCGCAACACCTGGCTATTGAAGGCGTCAGAAAATTTTTTCACCGTGGCTACCCGGACAAAATCACGCTTTCGCGACGTAAAAGTATAAATCGCAAAGGTATCGCCGCAAGTGGCCAGACCCGCGGCTAATGTGGCGAGGGCTTCTTTCTCCACATCCAGTACCCGGCGATTATCAACCCAACTATCTGTCGACAAAGAAACATCCATTAGAATGGCCACGGCCAAATCCCGGGCTTGCTGACGCGCTGTCAGATAAATCTGGTCAGAACCATTTCCGTTGGCAACTAAATCGCAATGGGCGCGTACTAAGGCATCCATATCTGGCTCCGCCCCATCAAGTTGGCGGCGCAAAATTTCTCTCCGAGGACGCAATGCCTCAAACTGACGCCGTATTCGACGTAGACGGCGCATCGCCTGCAGATCAGGTTTCCATAACTCACCTTCTTCTGCGGCGGCCTGAGAAACAACCCGGCAATGATCGTCATAATAGCGCCTGCGCCGGTAGTCCCACTCAGGATAGGTAAATTCGCCGTTGAGTACAGATGATTCCGCATCGTCTGGTGCCAGATCGAGATCAAACTTGAGTTTAGTGGCCGCCCGGCGTTGATGCGGACTCAGGGACAGCTCCTCCATAGAGTCGGCCACTCTTTTTGCGGCATCTTCCTCTTCGTCTTGCACTGCACGGTTGACATTGACCATCTCAGCCCAGCTCATCAATTTTTCAAATCGGTTCAACAACAGTGGGTCGTCACGTTCACTCTGGTCATACTGCCTGCGCCGCGCCTGTTTTTTACGAGTATCCTCTTTGTCATGGCTATTACTGTTACTGTTTTCAATTTGCTCAGAAGACGCCGGCAAACAATCCTGAAATCTTTGGTTTGCGTTAATTTCCCCCCACAGGGGAACAGGAAGGAACGTGCGGTAACGTTTGGATGCCCGCCAACAAGAAAAATCAGGCGCTGGCTGCGTCACAGCCTGCAAGAATTTTTCGCCAAGCGCATTGTTCTGTTTCCCTTTCAAGAGCACCAAAACAACCGCCTCCACTGCTTGCTCCTGTTCCGGTAACAACCGTCTTGGCCGCAATGCCCGCAATGACTCGCAGAGACCTTGGTAGCTCGTTGCCAACCCTGGATAATCGCGGCAAACACTTAAGCTGGTCCAGTAGACCCGATGCAAAAAAGTGAGATCAGCCTGGAGAAGATCAGCCGGATACTGGTGCGTTGGTTTCTCTGCCAGCGCAAAAAAAGCAGCCAGCCAGAAATAAAGACGCCGATTTAGCGCGGCCGATGGAAAGCAGGCTATCGAAGCAGGCAGTAATAACCGCTCAGAATTACATGCTGCCTGGGGCAGACTTTCCTGATCAAACCCCAGACGCTGCCGCAGCCTTAAGCGATGATCCGACGACTGAGGCATCCCCGCTGCCAGCGTAAGCCCTGGCGTTCCGCCAAGTCCACGAAAAAAAACGCTGAGGGCAGCACGAACCGAATCCAGTGTCACCACCGCCTCATGATGATGCGGATAACTGTCCGCTTCCCCAACCAGCCTATGCCAATAACGGCCAACCTGCTCTTCTAGCTCCCAAAATTCCCACATTGGCTAACCATAAGTAGCGTGTATCAATTCCATCAAGCCTTCCTTGACATCCGCTTCATCACAGAGCGGTTCGACGAGTGTAATCTGAGCAGCCTGGGAAGGATCTAGCCCTTCTTCCATGAGGATGGCACAGTAAACCAGAAGGCGGGTAGAAACGACTTCTTCTAGATCAACACCTTTTAACGTCCGTAGCCGGGTCGCCAAATTAATCAAGGAAATACAACGCTCCCGCGCCAGGCCACTTTCATTCGCCACGATTTCGACTTCCACTTCACCAGGTGGAAAATCAAAACTGAGAGAAACAAAGCGCTGGCGGGTGCTCGGCTTCAGGGATTTAAGAATGTTCTGATATCCCGGGTTATAAGATACCACCAGGAGAAATTCATCAGGCGCCTGTAGCGTTTCACCGGTTCGCTCCAGCGGCAAAATACGGCGATCATCGGTCAGAGGGTGAAGCACAACAGTTACATCTTTACGCGCTTCCACTACTTCGTCCAGATAGCAGATTCCACCCTCACGAACGGCTTTCGTCAACGGCCCGTCAACCCAAACAGTCTCACCGCCCTTCAGAAGATGACGGCCAGTAAGATCAGCCGCTGTTAAATCATCATGACAAGATACGGTATATAAAGGGCGGCCCAATCGCGCCGCCATGTGCGCAATAAAACGCGTCTTCCCGCAGCCAGTGGGACCCTTCAGCAAAAGCGGCAGTCGATGCCGGTAAGCCGCGTCAAACAAGTCACATTCATTGCCGACGGGCAGATAAAAAGGGATTTCACCCATACGATGGCTACTTGACGATGGTATCCTTTGTTGAGACAAGGAGGCATTCATCGCAGCGTTCTCTATTTGGCGCCCGATTGCGCCGTCACTTGTTCACGGACCGGGCCCAGCGCAGCGTAGATGAAAAGCAACGCACCAATTAAAAAGAACACACCGGCACCCAGACGAAACCAATAGAAAAGATCAATCTGGGACTGAATTTCCATAAATCCCATCGCGAGCACTCGCTGGAGATGGGTCTGAATTACGCCAGCGAAGGCCAGTGTAAAGGTCATAAAGACCATGGCACCCGTCATCAACCAGAAACTCCACATGTTTATTATCTGGTTAAAAGGCTGCATACCCCGGAGTGCCGGTAACGCATAGGTAAAGAAAGCCAAATTCAGCATTACATACGCCCCATAGAAAGCCAAGTGCCCATGGGCAGCCGTCAATTGCGTGCCATGCGTGTAATAATTAATCGATGGGAAACTGTGCATGAGCCCCAACACGCCAGCACCAAAGAAAGCCATCACGGGACAGCCCAGGCTCCAGAGCATGGCAGCTTTGTTCGGGTGATCGCGCCCGCTCCGATAGACCAGGTAAAAAGCCCACAATATCATCGCAAAAAAAGGAACCACCTCCAGAACAGAAAACACGGCGCCAATCCAGTGCCAATATTCCGGGGTACCAATCCAATAATAATGATGGCCTGTGCCCAATAGACCGCTGAATAAAGAAAAACCAACAATCACGTAAAGCCATTTTTCAATTATCTCACGGTCCACGCCTGTCATTTTGATAAGAAGAAAAGCCAGCATCGCTGCCATGATAAGTTCCCATACGCCTTCAACCCAAACATGCACGACCCACCACCAATACAGTTTATCGAGCGCCAGGTTGTCGGGGTTGTAAAAAGCAAACAGGAAAAACAGCACAGCGCCCCACAGTCCCATCAGCAAAACGATGGAAACTACGGTTTTTCGCCCTTTTAGCACCGTCATCGTTACATTATAAATAAACAGCAATAATGCAACGACCATCAAGATCTTGACCCATAACGGCTGCTCCAGAAACTCGCGCCCTTCGTGAACACCAAAAAGGTAACTAACCACTGCGGCTAGCGCCGCAAACACAAAAATCCCCAATTGCCACCAAGCCAGTGCGGGACTATGAATTTCCCGCTCACTTTCTTCAGGTATCAGGAAATAACTGGCGCCGAAATAGCCCAATAGCAACCATACCAACAAGGCGTTAGTATGTATCATGCGAATAATATGAAAAGGTACCGTATCCGATAAAAAATTAGGGAAAACATAAATGCTGCCTGCCAACACACCCGCGGTCACCTGAACCAGAAAAAGGGCCAAAGCAGCCGCAAAATAAGGATAGGCAAGCTTCTGGGTTTGATATTTCATGATGTGTCTCCTTAGGCAAAACGCGCAAACCAATTATCCGGCATCATTTGGAGGCCAACCCAACGTATCGATACGGCTGGTCCATTCTAGAAAATCAATTAAATCATCCAACTCCTGTTCAGTCAGATTAAACTGTGGCATCTGGCGCCGGCCTTCAATCCCTGTGGGTTGCGCCCGCATCCAGGCTTTAAGGCCCATCCGTGCACCTTCCGCACTCTCACGCCCGCCATAACGAACCCATACATTACCGAGTTCCGGCGCGAAGTATGCCCCTTCACCCAACAGCGTATGGCAGTTTATACATGAATGGCGTTCCCAAACATGCTTACCCCGGGCAACCGCTTCTGTTAGCGTTGATTCATCGGTTGAAACATTTTTAATGTAATAGTGGCTATGAATGGTCAAAATTGTAAATACCACCAGAAAGAATATTGAACCACCGTAAAAGATGTTGCGTGCAGCTGACTTGGTTAAACGTTCGGCCATATCCTTCTCCTGCGACAGAATAACCCAAAACCCTCTTATTATCATGGAATTGGGCTTTGCAATGAATTTAAATTCTAGCGTACGTTTATTGAAAAAGAAAGAAAAATATGTTCTCTTGACGAATAGACATATCAAGCCAGCCACCGTGGACTCAGGTTTGTCTGAATTGATAGTGTTCCATCTCACTTTGTTACCGTTGCGTTAAATTTTCGTTTGTGACTTGATAAGCGCATCTCGTCTACGTTGAACCAGGGAAAAATTAATCCAGCCAGAATGACAGCGATGAGCAATTTGATAACTACCCTAACATGATCCGTTTTTTTTACATGCCGCAGCTGACTGATATATATAAAATCCAGTCATCCAGATGAAACATAGAAATTATTTTAATTTCTAGCGGAAAGTAGCTACGATTATCGAATTATTTTTTATGTATTTCTTGAAGAATTACACCAATATTTATGCAATAATTGGACGTTTCGCTAATTTTTATGAAAGTTACACTGTTTGTTTAAACCGAATACAGGTGGATTAACGTAAAAATACATCAGGGAAATAAACAGAAGAGGTGTTTTTATTTTTAAGCACCCGGAATAAAGAACGTAAATAGAAATGCAAACAAAAATTGTTTATATCACGGAGAGATTATGCATAAAAATATGATTGGCCTGATTTTTTTGGCATTGACCATTTCATGTCCTGCTTTAGCTTCATCTGAAGCAGACGAACCTGCGGAGCAACTATCGGAAGCTTCCGAAGAAAATGCCGCGCAATCATCAGGGCCGCTAGACACCGGTCATGGCTGGCAACTGATGCGTACTATGGAGTTAGGTAACAATACCGGAAAATTTGTTCATATGGTACTGGTTGATCGAGACAAATCTTCTGATATAACTGTCTACAACTCTGCAATTAATCGGTTATGTGGCAAGGAAAAAGAATTTTGCAGAATCAGATTCTGGAATTTAGAAAAATATATTCCAGAGAAAATTTCACTCAATGCGGAGCAGAGTAGAAACTTATTAGTCGAACATACCTTTAACCGGGCTGCGGGAATTAACGAAACACGATGGTCTTGTTCGGTGAACCCAAGCAGACAGGATTGCTTCACCCAATAGCATTATCTAAAATTCGCTATTTCAACGACACAAAATGGCTATTGACACACGTAAGCCCGCATATTTGTGCTTTGAAGTAACGAATTATAGAGGCGATCTAGCCAGCTGTTGGAATGGAAGATAGCAGCTGGCTATCTAAATATGAAGTGCCCGCCCATCCACATTTAGCGCTGCTTCATGCATCACTTCAGACAACGAAGGATGGGCGTGAATAATTCGGGCAATATCTTCACTGCTGGCTGCGAATTCCATTGCCACAACTGCCTCAGAAATCAATTCCGAAGCATACGGACCAAGCATGTGAACGCCAAGAATACGGTCGGTATCCGCATCCGCGAGTATTTTTATGAAACCGGGTGTTTCTCCTAACGCTCGGGCGCGACCATTGGCTATAAAGGGAAATTGACCAGCTTTGTATGAAATACCAGCCGTTTTTAATTCCTGCTCGGTTTTTCCTACCCAGGCAATTTCTGGCGAGGTATAGATAACCCATGGAACCGTATTAAAATCGATTTTATAAGCTGTATCATTTTTACCACGCTCCATTGCTGAGATGGTTTCGGCAACTGCAACCCCTTCCTCCGAAGCTTTATGCGCCAACATCGGTCCCCGAACCACATCCCCAACGGCAAACAGATTTTTTAAACCGGTGCGACAATATTCGTCGACTACAATATATCCCTTATCGTCAATTCTCAGACTAACTGCTTGTGCTCCCAGTCCAGCGGTATTCGGCACCCGACCAACAGCGACAATTAGTTTATCTATCGTCAATTTCTGTAACGCATTGTTGGAGTCGGCATATTCTACAATTACATCTTTTTTGTTACTTGTTACCGACTTGATGTCAATCCCTGTTTGTATGGATAAACCGGGCTCCTTACGAAAGACTTTATATGCTTCCTTCGCCACTTGCGCATCAGCAGCCGCAAGGAAATCAGGCATTGCCTCAAGAATAGTTACTTCCGCACCGAGCCTGCGCCAGACACACCCCATTTCCAAACCTATAACACCGGCACCAATAACCCCAAGACGATCCGGTACTTCGGTTAACGCTAAAGCACCTGCATTATCCAGAATGACGTCATTATCCTCAGATATAAACGACAATTGACGTGGCGTTGATCCTGTTGCGACAATGACATATTTTGCCTGGATAGTTTCGACTTCATTGTCATTACTTACTTCTATTTGCCAAGGCCGGCCATTATCTGCGGCTGTTACAAGTGTTCCCCTGCCCTGCTTTGAGGTAACTTTATTTTTTTTAAACAAAGCAGCGATACCACTGGTAAACGTTTTTACGATTTTATCTTTGCGAGCAATCATTGCAGGCACATCAACCGTTACCTCTGTAACCTTGATGCCATGCGCGGAAAATTTGTGGATCGCACGATAGTAATTTTCTGATGATTCAAGGAGTGCTTTGGAAGGAATGCATCCTACATTCAGACAAGTTCCACCTAAGCTAGCTTTTCCTTTTGAATTCTCCCAATCATCAATACAAACGGTATTCAGGCCCAACTGGGCACAGCGTATAGCAGCTACGTAGCCACCTGGACCCGCGCCAATTACAGCAACATCAAAAGACTCTGACATGCTTATCCTTAAAAATAAATGCGGGAACCATCCAATCCATATCAATGTAGCTCCATTTCTAAGTCGAACCTACTCAATTTTCACGCGCGCGCAAACATCCGTGCCCCTATTCATTCGTGTGTTATTTTCTCATTAACCAGGCAAACCGCGATAGCGCTCTTCCGCATACAACCGCAGGATAAATTTTCCTGCGGTTGTATTCCGCATGGCGCTAATGTTTTCCTGCAGTTCTATCGGAAACTGTTCGAACGTTGGGATTGGTCCCTGTTCATATTGATAGCCACCATAACCTGCCGGCAATACCAGTGGCGCACCACTCACCGCAAAAGCCATGTCAGCCAGCGTCATTCGGTCACCCAATAAAAACTTTCGGCCATCAGATAATATCTGGTCAACCTCAGAGAATTTGCGTCGAATTACAACATACGCTTCATCTGCAGCAGCTTTGCTCAGCTTTAAGGACTTCCACATCAATTTCTCGGGCAAGTTGTAGCAGTATTTCACAAACAGACGCTCAATCCATGGACTGCCTAAGCTTAGTGGCCGAACCATAATCTGCTGATAAGGCAGCAAATTCGTGTAGGCCCAGGTAACCACCGCCTCACCTAACTCGGCATTATAACTTTGCCAGCTTTTATCTATAGATTGTGCAAATGCATCTGGGATGAGTTTTCTCCCGGGTTCGGTCAAATTATCAAAATGATCAATAATAGCACGGACGGTGTTTAGCTTTAACTCTTTGTCAATAAACAAGATGAAGCTTTTTCCCCCATACAATTTATTGATCAAAAAAAAGAAAGGGGGCGCATGCCGTTTCTCTACATAATCAATGCCATGGTATAACAAAACCCAGCGGCCCAGTTCACAATCAGCACTAGGAGAAAACGAAATGACTTGTGGAATTTTTTTTTCACTAACCATACAATGCCTATCCTGAAATTTAAATACAATGGCCCGCGCTTTTATTTATTCATGATTTAGAAAATGAGCGCATCAATACACCCTTATAGATCAAACTCAATTTCAAGATTGGTCGGAAAAGGACCTACGCTTTTCATGTCAGAAACACGGCGCAATCCCTTTTGTTTTAATACGGATTTCACAATCCCTGGGATTTGCGCAAGATTAATATATTGCCCAAAGCATGTGTGCAGACCATAACCGAAATGCATATAAATATAGCTTGGGCGGTCTAAACGGAATTTAGATGGTTCAGTAACTTTTCGTCGATCCATCATGGCAGATTGTGTTGCTGCCAATACTTTGGTTCCTTTAGGAATTTTGGTGGCGCGCAAGGTGCCCTTGGCAACCACGTAATCTTCTGCACAGATGCGTTGAATACCCCCCGAAAAAGGATTTAAACGAAGACTTTCCAGTACATATTGCACCATTGCCGCATCATCATCTACCCGCGCAGCCTGTTGTGCCGTAACTAATAACTCGGGCTGGTCAAACAAATAATTTAGTGTGGTAGCTGCACATTTTGATGTAGTCGGGATCGCACCAATAATTAACCCGATTAAATTATTGCGGATGTTCTGATCATCCATTCCCGGCATCCCGGCATCCTGCAATTTCAGGCAACGTTCCAGCACATCATCATATTGATTGCGATTTAATTTCCGCTCAGCAATTGCCTGATCCAGATATTGACGTGTCTTATCAGCAACGGTCAACGCCTGCTTTTCCACCTCCGCATCGTCCGGGTAAAACAAATACTGAAACATTACGGTGGCTGCATCGGTAAATTCGGTCTCATTCCACCCGGGTGTGCCAAAATACTTCCCTATTAAGCGTGTCGGCACAACGCGCGTCAACGCTTGAACAACATCCATTTTGCCATTGCTGGCAGAAAGAATTTCATTACAAGTGTTATCAACGAAAGGGACGATGATTTCACCGATATCTTCCCGGCTGGCGGCAAGGCGCATATTAGAAACATCCCGGGTATACTGTTCGGTATTTTGCATACCGAGGAAAAAATTACTGCCATTCGTAATCTTACCCATCTTTTCTGCATAGGGCACTTGAAAAGCCCAATCGCGTTCCAGTACTTCCGATACGTCGTCAAATCGGGTAACAAAAGCCTGCCCCTTGAAAACTATTGTTGGCTTTATCCATCGAAGCACAGAAAAAACCAAGCCAAGGTTATTGAATACCCAATCAATCAAACCACTATTTGTTTTATCTGCTTTAGCCATTTTCATTATATTCCGTTGTTAGATAAAGAGACGATCAATGCCGAGCTTATGTTGGGTCAACAATACCGCCCGCAATCATTTTTAACGCCGTAATGCTGGGAATAAAAAAATAATCGCCACCGCGCGCTTCAATTAAGCGCGGGATATTATTGACAAAATGGGGCGCTTTTCCAGAGCCTTTTTCCACTTGAAACACGACTTTTCCCGGATTTTTCGCGTCATGATTACCCAGCAAGACTTCCTTATCATTTCCTTCTTTAAAATCATTTGCGTAATTTATCCATTGCTGCTGAACAAATTCAAACTGGCGCTTAATATCAGCATTCAATGCCATAAAAATTATACCGTGATTGCCGTCATCCCTTGTCGGATCCTTTACCTTACCATACGGCAATCCACGGCGCAGGATACGGCGGCGGTCAACTAAAGCACCCGGTCTTTCATATGCATCTTTGACGCCATATTCCAGCGAGCCACGCGGATTAATACGGCGAATATGCGCGCTGATAGGACATTTGGCCCCGTCAATATCATCATTATAAGTAAAGTCTATAAGCATTTTTTTTTGGCCAGCAAAATCTGCTGCGGCATAGTTTTTATCCCACTCCGCCTTACTGGCATCATCCGGTGCGTTCACAACAGGCGCACCATTATCACGCCATCGCCCGGAGAATTTAGCGGCAAGCAATTCTTTGCTACCTGGAAAAACTTTACTCTGTTCATCTAGAAAACGATTAAAACTACCGACATTCTCATGCAGTTTCCGATACACCATATAAGTGCCGTTATGCGCAAGTAGTTTCGGTGTGGGGGCTGTTTGTGGGTAATCCATCGCTTCATCCACATGCCCCAGAAGAAATTCACCGGTAGCAAGTGGTTCCCAATGACCGGACCGTGTTAGCTTCCCTCGCCCAAGTACGCGCGCCTGGATGTTCGTTTGACCTTCAAAAACGGCATCGCCAATTCCGTCTGTGTAGCCAAAATGCTCTTTAGGTGTTGGCTTCCCTTCTGCATCGTACAACACACTGGCATCTTGATAAGGCAAATTATCCTCGTCTTTTTCTCCTCGATGGCCCGTCAACAACGTAACACCACCGTCCGAGGCTTCAATTTGCTTCAGAATCCATTGGTAGCGTTCATCAACAGCCTCGATTGATTGACCATTAATAGAAAGCCAAATATGAACCGTTTCCTGCCATATTTTGTCCCAGTACATTGGATCGCTTGGCCCATCATCACCTAAAATATCCTTACGCCCTTTCATTCCCATCACAAATTCTTCTGGAAAACCCATGAGTGATGCAGTCGGTAACTCCAACGCCTGCAATCCGGAAAAAGTAAAGCCGATATTCGTGGTAGCCACGGGCATAGAATTTTTTTCCCAACGTACGGCTGAGGTAACCTTTGTTGTGACAGCGCCGACGAATTCTCTTCCTTTATCGCCATTATCAATTCTTAAAAATAGATAACGCGCCTTGGTAAAATTGAAAGCGCCATATGCCTTAACTATATTACCCTGGATATCCGTCAATTCTAAATTCTGTGTCATGATTAAACGCTCATTGATTGTTGATCAAATTATTACTGTTTAACTACGGATTTCATGCTAGGGCATGGACTGTCCGGGTTGCCAGGACGGTCCATTCAGATTTTCTGGCTGCACACGTTTAACAAATTCTTTAAAGTCCTGTTGTATCTCCGCCGCACTTTTCCCCTGATGCGCAACGACAAACCTGGTGAACTCCTGTTTCAGATAAAGTGACTTCAATTGTTCTTGCAACGAATCATCCGTCGAACCATTAAAAAATAAGCTCGCATCCAACTGACATTTTTTAATATAGCCAATGAAGTCGCTACAGTCGTTTACTTGATCAAAAGCAACACAATGCTCCCAGATATATCGCACATCACGCTGGATACCATAATCATCATATGCCCATTTTTCCCACACACCGGTTAAATACGCATCCAGGTCGCCGTAAAAGTTACTGGAAAACACCAGATATTTTGATTGCAAACGATCTTTACGCGGCAAAGCGTCTTTACGTGCGGTATCGGAGAAAAACGACGTAATATCAGAGAAATTAAAAACCGAGTCACTACCCGGTAATGATTCATAAACCACATCATCCAACACAAACAATCTTGCCAAATAGGTGTTTGGTACGCGCGCAATCGGACTTTTTTCATGGATTGGTAAACGTAAGCAACGTTCACGGGTAATATCCGCAAACGAAAGATCATCCATGATACCGTTTTTTATTGGAGAGAGAACAGTCAGTGCAGTAGCGTTACCACTTTTGGTAGCCATAATATAATCCTTTTATGTAATACCTCGATGCCGTTGGAAACCAGGAACTGCTACGCTCAGATACTGTGCAATACGGTTGCTCTGATGGAGAATTTTTTATTGGTGCAGCAGAACGACGTAACGAAAATTCTGAAAACAGTACAGCCAAAGATGCTGAACATATGCGCATGCAAGAACCACGATTTAAAGCGGCATTGAGTATCATATGATCAATGAGCAGCGTGTGATTTCAGGTATCGTTCTTTAACTGCGTGTGCAGCCAAACTTACTATTGGGGTTGCTCGCATTTCTCCAAAATCATGCTGCAAATAATTCAATAGCCGATTGTAGTCAGCAAGAAATTCCTCCGATGTTTTGCTGGCAGATTCCGCATTAAAGTTGATCAGTGCCTGCTTAAGCTTTTTCGCAGATTTGACATCATTCGAAGCCGCCATGGGATAAGCATTGTAATAGTGCGATGTATCGATTTGATTATGGCGGATATATTTGTGAAATGGCGACAGTGGTACAGATTTGGGATACCTGACATTCCATTTCCAGAAAAGGTCCAATCCCGCTGGAATCGCAAAAGTAAAAGAATCTACATACTGATCCCAGCTGCCGTTAAAGTTACTGAAAAACAACATATAGGCATAATTGAGATTCTCTTTCGGTTGGCTTGAATCAAGGTGCGGAAACCCATCGCGTGGAATAATCACCCAGCGTGCATAATGAATCAGGGACAATGTAACCAGTCCCTTGAGTGTTGAAGGCTTGCTAAGCGCTATTTTAAAGATTAGTCGATTAATCCATACCTTGTACCAACGTATCGGGGTAATCACATTCATTGCATAAGCTTTACCGGCTATATTTGACATACGATGCTCCTTAAAAAGGATGGTTTACGTAGGATATTAGGTTGTCGTTAATTACATTATGTATTATCGATATATTTTTTTCAGTTGGGATTTAATAAATGCTTGTCTCGGCAGGCGGGGAAAAAATTATTCGTATTGTTGATTGTCATTTTTCAGAATATTAATACTTATTTACTTAATGCGCAATATTGAATTCCTTGCCTATCTCGCTGTAAACTTTTATTATTTCTATTGCTTTGTTAAAAATCCCGACTCATCCGGCAAGTGTTTACATGTTAGTTTAAAATGAATACGCTAAAGAACGGAAAAGAGGCCGGGATTGCCACCAGATTGGCTCTTCCGGAAATTGCGTTCATGTTAGTAAATAAATATCCGAGCTGGCATAATGGAATGCAGGCCCACTATTTATCTCCTAACCGGCACTGAAGTACCGAAACCAACAGGAGCATCCGACATAAAGATGGCGCAGTTGGTATTGTGTTATTGGTTTGGCAGCAAAATTCCAGACCCGCGGTTTAGATAACCTTGGTAAATTTGTTCTGCGCAAGCAGCTGATGTTTTGCAGTATCAAATAGCGCCACTTTACTGATCCACGGCACACAGGCGATGCTCGCTTTGCAGAGAAAAAATAGAATCAGCAAGCTGGATGTGCATGCTCCAACATGCTTTCCTCAGATGAAATTTGGCTGGACCCCGTTCTATCTGACTGCAGATTTTTTTCCAAGACTCTGTTAACTAAACTCCGAAAACTCACGTAGTAAGTACCGCTAGCGCTTCAAAACAGTGCGACTGAATGAATTAAGGATAACTATAACAACGGCAATTCTCTACTATCAAATCCAACACTGCTAATATCCCGTATAGCTTTGACATAATGTGCACTTTCACGCAGTTCTGTAATCGTTGGGTTATGCTGTTTACCATGCATACGCATCATCCGCGCCAGGCTGACTGCAGAAACATCCCATTGCAACCCATCCAGCAATTCATCGACGCTTTGTGGACTGTTACATACCAATATCATATCGCAGCCCGCTTTTAATGCCGCTTCAGCACGTGCAACAATGCCGCCGCCATAAGCGGCTGCAGCTTGCATACTTAAATCATCACTGAAAATACAACCCTCAAACTGCAGTTCATCACGTAAAATTGCTTTTAGCCATTTCCCGGAAAAAGTGGCGGGGGTTTCGTCGATCCTGGGATAAATAATATGCGCTGACATCATGCCGGCAAGTCCAAAATGAATCATTTGCCGGAATGGAATTAAATCATCCATTGCGATATCAGCATACGCTCGATTATCGACTGTCGCTTCAAGATGAGTATCCGCCCGGATATAGCCGTGTCCCGGAAAATGTTTACCGACCGCCATCATACCCGCCGATTTCATGCCCAGCATCAAATAATGCGCCAGCTCGGCAATAGCTTGCGGCTTCCGGTGAAAAGCACGGTCACCAATAATGCAGCTTTGCCCATAATCGATATCCAATACCGGCGTAAAACTTAAGTCGATGCCGCTGGCCTTTAGCTCCGCTGCCAGAATATACCCGACTTGCTGCGCCAATTGTTTTGCACGGCCCGGCTGCTTATCCCAAATCAAACCCAGCTCACCCATCGCGGGGAGCCGCGTAAAATCCTGCTGGAACCGTTGCACACGCCCACCTTCATGGTCCACTGCTATGAGCAGCGAAGGATTTCTTATAGCACGAATCTCCGCTACTAATGTTGTGAGTTGTTGATAGGATGAGAAATTACGCGTAAATAAAATCACGCCACCCGTTAATGGGTGCAAAAGCCTTTTTTTATCACGAGCAGTTAATTGCAACCCTTCGATATCAAGCATGACAGGGCCAAGAGACATGGCTATTTCTCCAGAACGACAAAAGCGCAAGTAAGATTCAGCTCATCACTGATTGAAAGAAAATGATTAATTATTCCTCTCTCTCTAATGAATTGATCAAGGTCTGGATGAAACACAAAGAACGGTTTTCCTAATGCATCATGCGTGATGCTGATATGACGAAGATTTACCGGATGACGTAAACCCGTCCCAACCGCTTTTGCAAGAGCTTCTTTCGCCGCAAATCGGTTAGCCAGAAACCTAATTTGTTTATTGCTATGGGTATATTCCAGCCATTCTTCATCGGTTAATATACGTCTGGCAAAACGTTCACCATATCGCTTCAGTGAACACGCGATCCGTGACGGCTCAACCAAATCCGTACCAATGCCATAAATCATCAACGCGCCTCGATGATCAGACGCCTCATTTCTTTGACCGCCTGTTCAAAACCGACAAAAAGTGCATGGGCAACAATTGCATGGCCAATATTAAGTTCGGAAATACCAGAAATTGCCGCGACAGGTTGAACATTATCATAGTTCAATCCATGACCAGCATTTACTTTTAAGCCCTGGTCAATGCCATAAGCTACCGCTGCTTGAATAGCCGACAATTCGCTTTGCTGCAACGCTTCAGTTTGTGCATCGGCAAAACCACCCGTATGAATTTCAATTGCAGGGGCACCCGACTTCACTGCCGCATCAATCTGAGAATAATCCGCGTTAATAAATAACGAAACTTGAATACCCGCATTACCCAGTTTATCGCAAGCGCGCTTCACCTGTTCAAAATGACGCATCACATCCAATCCGCCTTCCGTCGTTAATTCTTCCCGCCGCTCTGGGACCAAACAAATATCGTGGGGTTTTATACGCAACGCAATTGCAATCATTTCATCAGTCACAGCACTTTCCAAATTCATGCGAGTTTTGAGCAAACCGCGTAACTGTTCCACATCACGGTCTTGAATATGACGGCGGTCTTCACGCAAATGTAAAGTAATCGCATCAGCACCCGCTGTTTCCGCAATTAATGCCGCATCGACAGGATTTGGATAGGCTGTACCACGCGCTTGCCGCAATGTGGCAACATGATCAATATTGACACCCAGTTTAATCATTTTATCTGTTTAATAATTATTGGTTTGATATTATTCATAACCCAGACTTCTTAATACACTGGCATCATCTGCCCAACCACTTCTCACCTTTACCCAGACATTAAGAAACACTTTACTGCCGAATGCGTCTTCCATATCTTTGCGCGCTTGCGTTGCCATTTCTTTAAGTTTCAGTCCATCCTTCCCGATCACAATCGCTTTCTGATTTGCATTATCAACAAGAATGGATGCGTAAATTTTCCGCAAGCCATCCTTTTGTTTGAACTGCTCTATTATAACGCTAGTCGCATAAGGAATCTCGTCACCCATCATACGAAACAATTTTTCACGCAGTAATTCGGCCGCGACAAAGCGTTCGCTACGATCCGTTACTTCGTCTACACCAAAAAGCGGACGTCCCTCAGGCAGATATGAACGAATAGTATCCAATAGTAATGGCAATTGAATTCCTTGCTCAGCACTTACGGGTATCATTGATGCATATTCATATTGCTGCGCCATTTTTTCAAGAAATGGCAGAAGCTTTTTTTTGTCGGCGATTTTGTCAATTTTATTGATAATCAAGATGACCGGCTTTTTTTCAGGCAGAATTTTCTCAATTAGACTGTCCCGGTCATCAAAACGTAACGCCTCAATAACGAAAAGAACGACGTCTACATCACTCAAGCTTTGTATAACAGCACGGTTCATCATACTGTTTAACTGGTTAAGATGCTGCGTTTGAAAACCCGGCGTATCCACAAAAACAAACTGCGTTTGTTGATCAGTCAGAATGCCATTAATGCGGTGGCGCGTTGTCTGTGCTTTTTTAGACGTAATGCTAACTTTCTGCCCAATCAGATGATTAAGTAATGTAGATTTCCCAACATTAGGTCGCCCGATAATTGCAATATAACCCGACCGGTAACTCGAAGGCGTATTATTTCCAAGCTCTTTTTCGGGCCTGTTGGCCGCATCGGAGGAGGATGTCTTGACACTTGCTCTTTTGATCATTTAAATAGTATATCTTCATTCCGGCAGAACAAAATGATCAATGTAGTATTGGCCATATTATAATTTTGTGAGGGTCTTTATTCCCGGCAAGCGACCAAACCCGAAAAAAATGAACTGACTTAACTGAATCAAATATTCTCTGTTTTTTTCTCAGCGGTCAGCGCATACCTGCTCATATGCTTGTTTCGCCGCTTCTTGCTCAGCGCTCCGGCGGCTAGCGCCTTCACCTGTGGTACGAATATTAAATTTTGGAATAATACACTCAACCTTGAATTGCGTTTTATGTGCTTTACCCATCGTTGAAACAATCGAGTACGCGGGTAACGCTAATTTATGCCTTTGCAGATATTCCTGCAATAACGATTTAGGATCTTTCCCAAGTATTTTTGGATCGATATCCTGCAACAAGGGCGTGTAAAGCGTCAAGACAACCTTCTCAGCCTCAAAGAAACTACTATCAAGATAAACCGCACCCAAAACAGCCTCTAATGCATCAGCGAGTGTCGAAGGTCGTTTATTTCCGCCACTTTTAAGTTCACCTTCACCAAACCAGATTAGCTCGCCTAAATTTAACCTCAAGGCTATTTCTGATAATGCCTGTTGATTAACTAAATTGGCACGAAGCCGAGACAAATCACCCTCGGTCAAATCAGGAAAGCGTCGAAAAATTAATCCGGCAATGGCGCAATTTAATACGCCATCACCAAGAAACTCTAAGCGTTCGTTATGACTGCTACTATAGCTACGATGTGTTAACGCTTCACGCAACAACGATGACTGCTTAAAAACATAACCAATTTTACGGCAGAATATATCGAGTTGCGTGTCCTTAAGTGCTGGCATTTTACGTTTATTTAATCATGGTTATTAATCACTGGTTGCGTTAAAATCAATTAATATAGATACGTTGGCAAATAATGGGATGGTAACGGAATAATCCGCTTTCAACATCAACCGCCCCTTTTCCTTGCTGATTTTAATATCTCTTCCACTAATCACATCAATATCATTAATATTTGCACGCTTATTGAAAGAGAGACGAATTTCATTTGGCGATGCATTTTTCAGGGTCGAATCATTGACTATTGCTGCAAATGACTTCTGGATTGCCACGTATTCAAGATATACCGGCGTCAATTTCATTCCCAACACAACAATCATTATAAGAATTACTGACCACATCAGCAAACCAGACAAGGTAACCCCTTTTTGCTGCTGTAATGTGCCATGATGCATTTTCATCTCCTAGTCCTGAAAATAATCGACTATTGTATGACTCTGTAACTGCATCAAATTTGCTTATATACATAAGTAAATGTGGCTTTTTTCTTCTCTGATAACAAAATAACGGCTACTGAAACGTATTAGTAATATCGAGATTTACTAAATATTACTCTATTGACAATCCGATGCGATCAAAGGCATTAAAATTCCACCAAACCATAAATGCTTTACCAACGATATTTTCATCCGGAACAAACCCCCAATAGCGGCTATCGCTGCTGCTATCCCGGTTATCTCCCAAGGTAAAATAATTTCCTTCTGGAACGGTGCAGGTAAAACCAGTGCGACTATAAGTGCATTTATCACGGTATGGAAATTGACGTACACCCATCATCTGTAGTCCATGCGAACCCTGGTTGATCAGAATTGCATGGTTTTTCTCGTCACCCAGAAACTCCTTAAACCGTTCGGCATAGATATAACCCAAGCCAGGCTCGACATATTTATATTCGCCATCGTACTCTAGCTTCACGGGATCACCATTGATGATTAGCTGCTTGTTACGATACGTCACCGTGTCCCCAGGCAAGCCGACAACTCGTTTGATATAGTCAATTGACGGATCTTCCGGGTAGCGAAAAACCATGACTTCACCCCGTTTGGGTTGATTGATTTCCTTTATTTTTTTATTAATGACGGGCAATCTGATGCCATAGGTATATTTATTAACCAGAATAAAATCACCAACTAGTAATGTTGGAATCATAGATCCTGATGGAATCTTGAATGGTTCCATAATAAAAGAACGCAACACAAATACAATCAGGATGATTGGAAAAAAGCTTTTTGGGTACTCGATCCACCACGGTTCAGCAGAATCCGGCGCACGCCTGCGACGCAGGATGAAATAATCAAGCAACCAAATGCCGCCCGTAAATACGAGTAAAGAAAACAGAACCAAAGGAAAATTCATTTCAGATCCTTTAGCAAAAAAATCCAGTTACCCACAACATCAGAGAAAACTCTCATTACCGCATCACTGGTCGTTTCAATATATCTATCGCACTTTTTTATCATTTATTCTCAACCTGCAAAATCGCCAGAAATGCGGATTGCGGTATTTCTACATTCCCCACCCGTTTCATCCTTTTTTTTCCAGCTTTTTGTTTTTCCAGCAATTTACGCTTACGTGTAATATCACCACCATAGCATTTGGCAAGCACATTTTTACGCAGCGCCTTAACGTTCTCCCTGGCAATAATATGCGCGCCGACAGCCGCCTGCACAGCAATGTCAAACATCTGTCGCGGAATTAATTCCCGCATTCTCTTTGCCAATTCACGTCCACGACTCTGACTGCTGCCTCGATGTACAATCAAAGACAACGCATCGACCTTTTCTCCGTTAATCAGTATATCCAGCTTAACCAGATCAGAAGCACGGAATTCCTTAAATTCATAATCCAGTGAAGCGTATCCACGACTGGTTGATTTTAACCGGTCAAAGAAATCCATGACAACTTCATTTAATGGCATCTCATAATTCAATAAAACATGATTACCCATATATTGCATATTTTTCTGCATTCCACGCTTATTGACACAAAGCGTAATCACCGCACCCACATATGATTCGGGAACCAGAATTGTTGCGGTAATAATTGGCTCGCGGATTTCTTCAATATTGGACAGATCCGGCATTTTTGATGGATTATCAATTTCAATAACTTCGCCATCGCGCATCACGATCTGGTACACGACGGTTGGCGCGGTAGTGATAAGATCCATATCATATTCCCGCTCCAGCCTCTCCTGCACAATATCCATATGCAGCAAGCCTAGAAAACCACAGCGAAAACCGAAGCCCAGTGCCTGAGATGTTTCTGTTTCAAACTGCAACGAAGAATCATTCAATTGCAATTTCTCTAAGGCGGTGCGTAATGAATCATATTGATTGGACTCGACAGGATAAAGCCCTGCAAATACCTGCGGTTTGATTTCCTTGAAACCGAGCAATGGTTCAGCGGCAGGGCGGTTCGCCAACGTGAGGGTATCACCCACTTTCGCGACTTTTAATTCCTTAATACCGGACATGACAAAGCCAACTTCACCTGCGCTTAACGATTCTTTATAAACCGGCTTGGGCATAAACACACCGACCTGTTCACACAGATGAACAGTTTTACTGGTCATCAGCATTAAACGATCGCCGGGCTTAAGACTCCCATCCATGACTCTTACCAGCATAACAACGCCAACATAGTTATCAAACCATGAATCGATAACAAGTCCTTTAAGGGGTGCAGAAATATCTCCCTTAGGGGGTGGTATGCGTTGAACTAATGTTTCCAGAACCGCCGGTACACCCTCACCCGTTTTTGCGCTGATGCGTAATGCATCCTGCGCATCGATTCCAATAACTTCTTCAATATTATCAATAACTCTCTCTGGTTCAGCCGCCGGCAAATCGATCTTGTTTAATACTGGAATAACCTCAACATCCTGCTCAATAGCGGTATAGCAATTGGCAACTGTCTGTGCTTCCACGCCTTGCGACGCATCCACTACCAGCAAAGCCCCTTCACAGGCAGCAAGTGAACGGGACACCTCGTATGAAAAATCCACATGACCTGGCGTATCTATCAAATTCAATGAATATATTTCGCCATTTTTCGCCTGATATTTAAGCGCAACCGTCTGCGCTTTAATGGTAATGCCCCTTTCTCGCTCCAGATCCATCGAGTCGAGAACTTGGTCTTCCATTTCACGGTCGGATAGCCCGCCGCAATACTGGATAATACGATCAGCCAGCGTTGATTTGCCATGATCTATATGGGCAATAATTGAAAAGTTTCGGATGTGTTGCATTAAGCGTGGGAACCAGAGATTGATGTCGTAATTGACGTGAAGTCTAGCTAAGGCCGGTGCTGACAAAAAGTTTCTGCGTTATGAACATTATGAATAATCAGGTGGCAGCATTCTAACCCGGATAATTCATTATTGTCACGCACTGTTATGTCCGTTCTTACCTGTACCCACCGCAAGATTATGCGTTACATGGCATTCGGCAAAAAATAAACGAAAAGGGAAAACCAGCAGCCTTAAAAAAACAATCGGTTGCACTATGATTGCATTAGAATCATGACAGACAACAATTCAACAAGTCTCTGCCAGATAGGTATTTAATGCAGTAACATCGAGATGATAATGACAAATCTTTTGTTGACCAGGCAACGCCATTAATACTGGCACATAGTCATTATAAAGTGATTTTAATTCAGGATCGTAATCGATATCAACAACTTCGAAATTAAACGGCACCTGCTTCTGTAATTGCTGTAATGCAGCGATCATTTCTTCGCACAGATGACATTTAGCGCGACCATAAACGATCAGTTGCGCGGTCGGCGCAACTGATCCTGAGCCAATGGACTCACTACTCTTCATTATCATCCAGTTTCATTGTAATAAAGGTAGTCATCTCGCCGCGTCTTATCAGCAATGCGATATTACGCCCTTGTTCAACCTGCTCAACTAGCTTATTGAAATGCTTGATATTTTTAATGTCCTTGTTATTAAGACCGAGAATAACATCACCCGGCTGAATTCCGGCTCGACTGGCAGCAGCTCCAGTCTTCACATCCTCGACCAGCAAGCCACTACTCACCTCCAACTGCTCTTTCTGCTCAGCTGTTAGTTCACTAAGCGCAAGTCCAAGGCGATCAATCTGCTTCGTCGGTTTATTCGATTCTTCTTCACCATGGACAGCAATTTCTTCTTCTGATGGAATCTCCCCAACCGTTATTGAGATTTTTTTAATTTTTCCATCTCGCCATACTTCCATAGAAACTTTTGACCCGGGTTTAGTGTTGCCGACAATTCGCGGCAAGTCAGCAGACGAATCGACATCCTTCCCATCGAATTTTAAGATGACATCGCTAACAGCCACCCCTGCTTTTTCAGCAGGGCTATCCTTTTGCACCGCAACAACCAATGCGCCGTTGGCTTCGGATAATCCAAAAGATTCGGCTAACTCTTTGGTCAGCTCTTGAATCATTACACCAATACGCCCCCGGGTGATTTTACCGCTGATCTTTAACTGATCAGCGATACCCGTTGCTACATCTATCGGTATGGCAAACGATAACCCCATAAAACCACCCGTACGACTATAGATCTGCGAATTGATGCCCACCACTTCACCCGCCATATTAAATAACGGACCGCCTGAATTACCTGGATTAATCGCTACATCAGTTTGAATAAACGGAACAAAATTTTCCTGTGCCAAAGAACGGCCTTTGGCGCTAACTATCCCGGCTGTCACACTATGTTCAAAGCCAAAAGGAGAACCTATGGCTAGCACCCACTCACCTACTTTTAACTTGTCGGGGTCACCCTGGGTGACTATTGGAAGATTCTTCGCTTCAATCTTAATTAACGCAATATCCGTTTTACGATCAGTACCGATTACTTTGGCATCATATTCACGCTTATCGTTTAATTTTACGGTTATTTCGTCTACGGACTCGACCACGTGTGCGTTCGTTAATATATAACCATCCTTACTAATAATAAAACCTGATCCCATAGAGCGTGGTTGGGCTCTTCTCGGTGTGGAAAATGGCTGCATATGACGACGAAAAAATTCATAAAAAGGCGAGTCTTTCGGGATATTTGGCAACATTTCCTGAAAAATCTGATCGCCATTGGTACGTTGCTTCTGAATGGTACTGATATTTACTACCGCAGCGCCATTGTTTTCAACAAGATCCGTAAAATCAGGTAATTTATTTACCTGAGCATACACCTCTACCGGCGCAATAATAAGAAATACCAGTAAAAAATATTTACGCAACATTTATTTAACCTTGAACAAAAATTGAAATTAATCTCAATTCAGTATTATTTTTCAACGAATTAAGTATTTTAACTTAACAGAAAGGAAAACACTCACTTAAAAAACAACTGACACTTTTCTATTTAATCGTCACTATCTAGCCGTTTAAACACCGCATCACCAATTAATTGAACAGTCTCTAACGGCACCTCTCCAACCGTGGTTACCATATGATCATCTATCGCCCGGACATAGATATTTGTTGCGCCACGAGTAGACAAAAAACCAGATGCATGCGGTGATTTACCGTCTGACATTGGTCTTATGAAAATTGAAACAGTCGCAATTCCATCGGTTAATGCAATATGGTCTACACGTACCGATTTACCAGCAAGATTCCGTTTCATTTCGATCATAATCCTGAATCCGGCCGGCAGTTCTTTCAGCCGCCATTCAAGCTCTCGTTTATTTAAGACGGAAGTCATAAGATTGTGATTTTTCCATTCTGATGCCATGTCAGAATAGCTGGAATTCAATGACTCAGCACCGATATCATCACCCGTCTTTAGCTCGGCAAATGCAAATTGCTCGAGCTTTCGATTGTCGTCCACGATCGCCATCTTTAAAGCCAGACCGGTGTTAATATCAACCCAAATTCTATGACCATAGCGCAGGTTATCCCTGGGCTCCAAAAATATTATCTGACTATGCTTTCCAGCAATACGTTCTTTTTTTTCTTTTTTAACAAAATAGCTGTTATTAATGTCTTCAAATGGTCGCGGCAGAATATCTGGGAAAAACTTACGGAACCAGCGCCTTTCAGTAACGACTGTCTTGCTGTCTGGAAAATAACATTTCATTTCTTCTTCGTTGCGAATTACAATGCGTGCCACACCATCCAGCACCTCAATTTTCTCACGCTCTCCTTGCGCATCCACAACATGAACGATACGGGAGGTCTCTATAATACCATCTGCATAATAGACAAAAATCCCTTGATAATTATGCTGGCGCGGTGCCTCAGCGACTTTTGTCAGCCAATACAATGCATCGTTTGATGAATCCGGTGTATTTCGGGCTAATGATAATTGTGCGATACCAGGCAACAGCAGTAACAGCAAACAAAATTGTGCAACACGTGTCATCAACAAATATTTATTCAGGTGCAACAGTTACAGGGTGAACATAGCGCGTTGACAAACCGCGTGTCGCTGTACCAGGAGAAAATTCTCCATGGACATACAGATAGTCATCAATTTCCTCGGGCTCAATCGGATAGGCATACTTAGAGTACGGAGAAGAATTGATGACGTGAATTGGCGATGCCATCTTTTCCATGTTCGTATTGTCAGCAACCAGTGTCTGTTGAGGTTGATGCAAGGCATGCATACTTAACCACCCCGTAACCATGATAACTAAAGAAGCTGCAATGGAAAGCCCGACCATCTTGCGTCTAAATGGTTTAGTCAGATATTTTGAGGTATGGGGTGCCAGGATAACTGGCTCGGTTTCTAATTGCTTGCTAACACGTTGCGACAGGTTAATCGATAATTTTGAAGAATCACGTAGCGCATCCCCAATTAAATGGTAGGCTTCCCAATCATCATGCAGATTGTTCCCCCCTTTCAGCCCACTAATTAGCGCCGCTGCTTCTTGAGTATCTAGTTCTCCATCCATTAATTCCGATACTTTATTTTTCACGTTACCACCTCTTGTCTTTACCAGTCCCTAACAGGGGACGTAATTCTTCCGATATTGCTTCACGCGCACGAAAAATTCGTGAACGAACAGTGCCGATAGGACAATTCATTGCATCTGCTATTTCCTCATAACTCAGTCCATCAATTTCTCTCAATACAATTGCAGTGCGCAACTCTTCAGGCAGCGTATTTAATGTCTGATTAACTGTTTGCGCAATTTGTTTACTCATCAGTTCACTTTCCGGCGTATTCATTTCTCTCAACTTACCGCCATCTTCAAAATTTTCCGCATCTTCGTTGTCGAACCCATCAACCGTTGTTGGCGCGCGTCGCCCCTGAGAAACGAGATAATTTTTAGCCGTATTGATACCGATACGATACAACCAGGTATAAAAAGCACTTTCTCCACGAAATGTGGGCAAAGCTTTATATGCCTTAATAAACGCTTCTTGGGTGACATCTTCGACCGCTGCTGAATCGCGGACAAATTGTGAAACCAAACGTGCCAGCTTGCGCTGATATTTAACTACTAATAAGTCAAACGCCTGTTTGTCTCCACTTTGTACTCGCTCTACCAGTTGCTGATCGATTTCCCGATCGCCCATACTTGCCTGTTCCCTGAGTTCTAAAAAGATTTCTAATGTTATTACTCATTAGCGCAACAGGTCTAGTATACCTACTCAAAGACTACTCGGAAACTGAAACTGCATAAACTACCGATAGAGACACTAATTAGTATTAGTTGGTTCACGAAATTGTGAATTTCTCATCAAAATAATCATTCAGTAAAATTATCTCATGAATTAAGCAAGCAATTCGGCTTATGAGTCTGTTATGATCTTATATGATCTACAGTTATTTCTATAAATTTTATTGTCTGTCAAAATGCAAAATCATTATTTTGACACATTAATCATAGGCAGCGGCTTGGCTGGTTTTGCCTTAGCACTCAATCTGGCCGCTCATCAAAAAGTCGGCCTTATAACTAAACAATCGTTACTTGACAGTGCAAGCAGCCAGGCGCAAGGCGGCATTGCCGCTGTCCTGTCAAAAGACGACTCAGTATCTCAACATATCAAAGACACTCTGATTGCTGGCGCGGATTTATGTAATGAGGAAATAGTCCGGTATGTCATTGAAAATGGGGCGCAAGCTATAGAATGGTTGATTAATCAAGAGGTATCTTTCACACCCGACCAAAACAATGAAACCGGTTATCACCTCACTAAGGAAGGCGGCCATAGCGTACGCCGGGTAATTCATGCCGGGGATGCAACCGGCAGAGCGATACAACAAACGTTGAAAGAAAAAATTATCGCGCAGCCAAATATCACCGTCTTAGAGCATCATATCGCCATTGATCTGATCACCAGCAACAAAATTGCCAATTATCCGGACACCCAAAAACGCTGTCTAGGCGCATATATTCTGGACAAAACTCAGGATAGAGTTTGCACAATCACTGCGCACAACACCGTACTAGCAACGGGCGGCGCCAGTAAAGTTTATCTCTATGCCACAAGCCCTGATACGGCTACGGGTGACGGTATCTCTATGGCTTGGCGGGCTGGATGCCGCGTTGCCAACATGGAATTTATTCAATTCCACCCAACCTGCCTGTATCATCCTCATGCCAAATCGTTTCTGATTAGCGAAGCCGTGCGTGGCGAAGGTGGCCTGCTAAAACTTCCCAATGGCGAATGTTTTATGCGGCAACATGATCAACGCGCAGAACTTGCACCCAGAGACATTGTCGCACGCGCGATAGACTTTGAAATGAAGAAAAGAGGCTTAGACTGTGTTTATCTGGACATCTCACATAAACCGGCGGATTTTATAAAAAAACACTTTCCCAATATTTTTTCCAAGTGCCTCGAATTTGGCATCGATATCACCAAACGACCCATTCCGGTTGTTCCCGCTGCCCATTATACCTGTGGCGGCATTATCACTGACCGATACGGCAAGACCGACATGAAGAATCTTTATGCAATCGGTGAAACGGCGCATACCGGTTTACACGGCGCTAACCGCCTAGCCAGCAACTCATTACTTGAGTGCCTGGTATACAGCCGGGCGGCTGCCGAAGATATCATGAATCAAGCGCCCATTGTTGTCCCGGAATTGCCAAAGTGGGATGAAAGTCGGGTCACGGATGCGGATGAAGAAATTGTGATTTCCCATAACTGGGACGAACTGCGCCGTTTTATGTGGAGCTACGTGGGTATCGTACGTACAACCAAGCGGCTACAGCGCGCCCAACGCCGGATCGAATTGCTGCGTGAAGAAATTGATGAATATTACGCAAATTTCCGGGTAACCAGTGATTTACTGGAATTACGCAATCTGGTGGACACGGCCGATCTCATTGTGAAAAGTGCCCTGTTACGCCACGAAAGCCGCGGTTTGCACTATAGCCGGGATTATCCGGAAACGCTGCCGCAGCCAAAAGACACTGTACTCAAGCACAATTAAGTTAACTCTGCATCATATTAAATAAAAAGTCCGGCACCTTTTGGCAAAATGCGCCTAATGCTGGTGACCGCCTGGGTAGCTGACATTACCGTCAGCATGAACATGCGCAACAAACCCTTGCCTGATCATTTTGGCAACAAAAGGATCCGCCTCGTTATCACCGATATCAGCAAAATCCATTGTCGGCATTGCCGTTATTTTATCAAAACTGGCGAGTGACTCGGCCTTGTTCTTCCAGCCTGACAATCTGGTTTCCACTCGGAAATTTTTATCATTGACAAGACGATACTTAACGATATCTAATTCCGGATACCACGTAACTATTGTTTTCTGTCCATTCACTATTCCTTTTCGCGTCTCCAGCTTTCCGCACTGGTCTACGGATTCATCCAGTAACTCCAGTTTCGCTATTTGCAACGGCAAGAAAGGACGCTTAACCTGTTCCCATTGTAAATTTACGTTTAGCGATAATAGATCGCCATAGGTATATTCAATCCCTCTATTCTCATCCGGAAAGGCCCGCAAAAAAACAAGCTGGTTCTTTGGCTGTTTAATCCAAGCTTCTGCAACATTTTTTTCAGGCAGCAAGTATGCCACCTTTCCCGTCTTTGCAAAAAATTCCAAATCGACAGTCTTTTTATTTGTTTCATGATTATGGATGCGCGCGGGTTCCTTCTCATGGCCTGAAAGCTGCCAGTCCGTTGTATAGCTGACGCCAAATGTTGTTGCATCATCAACACAAATTGTTTCGGCGGCAATGCTATATCCGCTTGCAACCAGTAACATCAGGAAAACGAACAGTGTATTGTTAAATATCATATTTGTTTCTCATCACTGAAACAGCGCCCCGTAACGATGACGGAGCGATGTTGTTGTTTAAGTGTTATGAATTCGCCAGACAACTACATTGAACGCGAATTACCAACCGAGCTTTCTCTTTAACGCAAAACGCATGACGTGGTAAACATAGTTCTGTTCAACTGTATTGTGGAATAAATGGGCAGACGGCCCGCCAGCATATATCGCCACATCTTCACCTGCATGGGTTTCAGATCCCAGTGGCACGAGGGCTTCCTGATGAAAACCTTCCAGCGTTGTATCAACCATTGTCAGATCTTGCCGCCCGATCGTTCTCATATCGCCACTTGTGCCAAATCCTTGTCCGTTGGTATAACCCAATGTGGCATAAGGAAAACCATCGTCTGCCAAGGTCTCGATACCACTTGAATCACCGGAAGAATCATTACTGACAACTTTACCAAGAATCGGGTTGCCCCGCGTTGGGTAACCCGCAATGGTAAACACATGACTGTGGTCAGCCGTGACAATAATCAACGTATCCCGTACGTTGGTTTTATCCATCGCAATGCTAACTGCCTCAGCAAAAGCGATTGTATCGTCAAGGGCTCGGAACGCATTTCCCGCATGATGAGCATGATCAATTCGACCTGATTCAACCATCAGAAAAAATCCTTTCTCATTTTTTTGCAAAATGTCTATCGCTTTGCCAGTCATTTCTGCAATGGTTGGCTCACCGCCCAGATCCTGTGGGTTATCATGGTTATATTCCATATGCGAACGATTGAATAATCCCAGCAGATGATCGGTAGTATTTGGATCGATCGCATCAAATTGCGCTTTATTCCAGACATATGCGCTGTTTGGATATTTTTCAGTCCACTCCATGGTGAGGTCCCGTCCATCCAGGCGTTCACCTTGGTGCACTCCGGTTTCCGGATCGGTTTCTGTATTTGGCATAAAGCTGCTCCGACCGCCGCCCATGGCTACTTCTATACCATTGCCGAAGTTGAAATCTATTAACTGAGAAGCAATGTCCTTGCAACCCGCCGCTATTTCAGAGGCCGGCGTGTCATTATCATCTTCCCAATTCCGTTCCGGCGTGTGTGCATAAGTCGCTGCAGGCGTTGCATGTGTCAAACGGGCAGTTGACACAACGCCGGTTGACAATCCTGCCTCTTCAGCCTGTTCCAGAAGGGTAGGCACACTTTTACCCAGTGAACTGGCACAGTCAGCACGAATCACCGTCTGATCAACACCCATTACACCTGCTTTTGTCTTTATACCCGACATCATCGCGGTCATTGTTCCAGCAGAATCCGGTGTTTGCTGGTTGGTATTGTAAGTCTTGGCCAGTCCTATATAGGGCAGTTTTTCAAAAGACATGACATTTTCTTCACCTGCTTCACCGCGTCGCTGTCCCTCGAGTATCCGCGCCGCGGTCACAGTTGATACCCCCATCCCGTCACCGACGAACAGGATGACATTTTTAGCATGCTTCTTATTATGGACATTTTCCAATGCCTGCTTTAACGTCTGCTTTCCATGGTTATACCATTCATCCGCTGTTTCATATGCATTAACCGGAGCAGCAATCAATACCGTGATAGTTGCTATAATCAATTTGCTTATATAATTCATTACATTACCTCTTCGTTGAACTTCACACATCATTTCTTCACTGTCTTTCACACATAGTTATTGACGTGAAAATACAGATAACCGTTTTGATGAATTTACCTGGGAAAAATGACAGGGCGATGTAACATTTATTTCAAATCAATGTTTGTTATGTGAAAATTATTCTGAACAATCACAGCAACGATGACAGTTTCGCCAGGATTAAAGCGACCGGGATTGGCAATAGTTAACTTTTATCGTTAGCTTACCGCGGTGTAGCTGCTTCAGTATGTTCTCATTCAACAAGAAAATTAATATATACTTCCCAGGTTTTTTGATTGCTTACGAATATAGAATGCCGCGCCGGTTAAACACAGGCCGCCAGACGCGTAAACGTCTGAGATGCAGCTGGTTTGGAGCAATCGCAACAGCGGTTGAACGTGTCTTAATGGCAATCAGACCGTCATTTACAAACCATCACAAGAGGCTAGCTGCATGAATCACCGCGGAATGATTATGGTTAAATTGGCTCTATTTGCCCTGACGACAACGATGGTCGCTTCTTGCGCGCACAAGAAAAAACCTTATGAAGCGGTGCCAATCCCGCAAGAAATATCACCAGGCGACACCCTGATACTGCTAAAACCCCTTGAGATTGCAGATGGCAGTAATACCGTCTATTTCCAGAGAGGGATGGTGGTAGAGAAGAATCGGGTTTTTGCGAACGCGCCGTATTGTTGGCTGGAATTCAACAGGCCAAGCCAAGCGAAACAGACGATCCGGCCACAGAATTTTGAGGTTACAAATGTCACATACGACGTTCATGCCCAGGGTAAACAAGCACATGAACAGGTTTCGACCACTTATTTCACGCTGAAAGCCGGAAAAACCAGTGAAACAGATCATATCGCCTGCGGGTGGCCTGGTGAAATGGCAGGACCAAGCTTTCTTACTCCCGAAGAGATTAACGCTGTTCTCGATGGATATTTCTCCATTGAAGTAGCCAATTGATTTCCTAACTGTCTTTAAAACAAAACATACCGTTGTCCAATAGACGACGGTATTGCAGTCACCAATAACCTTTATATCAGTAACTGATTCGCTTTAAAATTCAACCAGGGTGCTTTTACTAGAAGCTGTGGTGACGTATGATGATATTCTGTATATTTTATTATACTGTGCTTGACTATGCTTTCCAGGAATCATTGTATTAATTCCGTCGAACTTTTAAAGGATTCATCGAGATGAAAACACGCGCCGCTGTCGCCTGGAAGGCCGGACAGCCTCTTACCGTCGAACAGGTTGATCTTGAAGGCCCCAGGGCGGGTGAAGTACTGGTCGAGATCAAAGCGACCGGAATATGTCATACCGATTATTACACGTTGTCAGGCGCAGATCCGGAAGGATTGTTTCCAGCCATATTGGGCCACGAAGGGGCCGGCGTCGTCGTTGACGTCGGACCGGAGGTAAAATCATTAAAAAAAGACGATCACGTTATCCCGCTGTATACCCCTGAATGCCGCGAATGTGAATTTTGTTTATCAACAAAAACAAATCTTTGCCAAGCCATTCGCAGCACACAAGGGCGCGGACTCATGCCGGATGGTACGTCACGTTTTTCGTTGAATAACGAACCGATACTGCATTATATGGGGACATCGACTTTCGCAAATTATATTGTCGTACCAGAAATCGCATTGGCAAAAATTCGTAGCGATGCGCCCTTTGATAAAGTTTGCTATATCGGTTGCGGTGTGACGACGGGCATCGGTGCTGTATTGTTCACCGCCAAGGTGGAAGCAGGTACCAATGTTGCTGTATTTGGCCTGGGCGGTATCGGCCTGAATGTAATTCAAGGTGCAAAAATGATTGGCGCCGACAAGATCATCGGCATTGATATCAATCCGGCACGGGAAACCATGGCACGCGAATTTGGCATGACGCACTTTCTTAACGCCAGCGATACGGAAAATATCGTTGATGCGGTTATTCAGCTTACTGATGGCGGTGCGGATTATAGTTTTGAATGTATTGGCAATAGCAAGGTAATGCGTCAGGCCCTGGAATGTACCCACAAAGGATGGGGGCGCAGCATTATTATTGGCGTAGCGGAAGCGGGCGCGGAAATCAGCACCCGGCCCTTCCAATTGGTCACCGGCCGCAAATGGGAAGGAACGGCTTTTGGCGGTGCACGCGGTCGTACCGATGTACCCAAAATTGTGGATTGGTATATGAATGGCAAGATTAAAATCGATAGCCTGATAACGCATACGCTGAAGCTGGATGATATTAACGAGGGATTCCGTTTAATGAAAGCCGGGGAATCCATTCGTTCTGTCGTCATTTATTAAGATTCGCCCAATCGTTATGTCAGCATTACAAATTCGCAGTACGCATCAATGCTTTGGTGGAACACAGGGTTTCTACCAGCACGATTCTCAAACAATTGGCCTACCCATGCGTTTTTCGGTATACCAGCCGCCAGAGGTATCGCACCGGCCTGCCCCGGCACTGTTCTTTCTGGCGGGCCTTACCTGCACAGAAGAAACTTTTATGATTAAAGCCGGCGCACAACGGCTCGCTGCTGAATATGGATTGATGCTGGTGACAATGGATACCAGTCCACGGCAAACTGGCATCACCGGCGAAGATGATCACTGGGATTTTGGCACAGGGGCCGGGTTTTATCTGGATGCCACGCAAACACCTTGGTCAAACTACTATCGTATGGAAAGTTACGTCACCCAGGAATTACGTGACATTATTCTTACACAATTTTCTGCCGATCAGGATCATATGGGTATTTTCGGCCATTCCATGGGCGGCCATGGTGCATTGACATTGTCGCTGCGGCATCCCGGCATGTATCAATCGGTATCAGCATTTGCCCCCATTACCGCGCCCATGCACTGCCCCTGGGGTCAGAAAGCGTTCCGCTTTTATCTCGGCGACAACCAGGAAAACTGGCAACGTCATGATGCAACCGCATTAATTGAAGCCGGCAATCATGCACCTGAAATATTGATTGATCAGGGCTTAAATGATCCGTTTTTGACCGAACAACTACACCCTGACCGTTTTGAAACAGCCTGCCGGAAGGCCGATCAAAAACTAACACTTCGCCGTCATGCAAGTTATGATCATAGCTATTATTTTATCAGCACCTTTCTGGCAGACCATTTAAAGCATCACCAGCGACTACTTTACAGACAGCATTAAACTTACGCCAGAACAAGCGGCAAACGAAGAATGCAACACTCGTCTGCAACACTCAGGAGAATGCATTTCCTTGACATGTTGATCAGAATTTTTCAACATCTCCGCCACCCTATCAATTGTACCTTAGTATTCGTGTATCGGGGATGATCAGTTCACAAAAACAATGCAATGCTGGCCATTACAATTCAATTTGACGGGTTGCGTCATAATATTGTGGTATTGTCACCCTGCAGTTCTTTGAAATGATTTGGAAGAAATGGCAAGAGAGACTAAAATTCTGCTTGCCATTGGCGCACTTAATGGAAAATAAACGGTAAAAAGCCATACTTTTCAGTTGCCCCAACTAACCATCAGAAACAGCCGAATTTCACAAAAATGAGTTTTCTATGAATGATTTAAATGAAAGCCAAACAATTGATCGTTTAATTCGCATTGGCTTCCTCATTTTGCTTGTGGCAATCAGTAGCATGATCCTCGCGCCTTTTATAATCATGCTTATCTGGGGAACTATTATTGCCCTCGCTCTGTTTCCGCTGTTCAAGAAATCTGTAAAAACGCTCGGAAACAAGAAAACACTGACGGCTGTGTTATTCATTCTTACAGGGTTAATGATTATTATCATCCCTTCTTTCATGCTGATTGAATCATCCGCATCTGGATATCAGAATTTGCAGGCAGCATTTGAAGAAGGCAGACTTACTATCCCAGCCCCAACAGACAGAGTAAAAGAATGGCCATTGGTCGGCGAGCGGCTCTACAGCACTTGGGCGCTTGTCTCGCACAATCTGCGTGATTTCTTGGCAACATACAGCGGCCAATACAGTGGACAGGTCAAAAAATCGGTAAGTTGGCTGCTTGAAACATTGGCGGGTCTTGGTCTGGCCATTTTACAATTTATGGTTTCCATTGTCATTGCGGGCGTGCTACTTGCGAGAGCTGACCTGGGCGCCGACACAACCAAACAATTTGCCAGAAGGCTGGTCGGAGAAAGAGCAGAAGACTTTATCAACCTGACTACTGCAACCGTCCGGTCTGTGGTTCAAGGTATCCTGGGTATTGCCCTGATCCAAGCCCTTGCATCAGCCCTATTGTTAATTATTTTCAATGTTCCGCTGCCGGTTCTGTGGGCATTGTTTGTGCTGGTACTGGCCATAGTACAGTTGCCCCCTTTATTCATTCTGGGTCCAATGAGCATTTATGTGTTCAGCGTGTTAGACACCGTGCCGGCGACCGTGTTTACTGTTTTCGCTATTCTGATAAGCATGAGTGATAGCTTTTTGAAACCATTATTTCTAGGACGGGGCGTGGATATCCCAATCCTTGTTATTTTATTGGGTGCTATCGGCGGTATGCTTGCTTTTGGCATTCTGGGTTTGTTCGTCGGCGCAGTGGTTCTGGCACTATTTTACAAGCTAATGATGGCGTGGCTTCATGCCGACGAACCAACATTGCAAAAATCAGAGCCGTCAGTCGCAGTCTTAACTGCGGATATCATGCCTGGCGCATTGGATCACCCAAATAAAAACCAGCCTAACAAAAGTAGAAACGTGACCGGAAAACCCCCTCGCGCATAGAAATCGACTTTTCTTGCATGGCGGTCTTGATTGTTTTCGGTTAAAACACTCGCGATAATTACCGTGATTAAAGCCAAAAGTACCAGGAGCGTACAACCGACGGAAAAAAAGTCAAGGCGCGTCATATAAGGTAGTTTGGGGAGCAGGCTGGCAAGGATAAAGCGATGCGCGATCAAGGTCAGAATGGAACTTGTCGCCACCGCAATGCGGATACCGAGATGCTCGCGGCCTACCCAGAAGGCCGCCCATGACATAATCACGACAACCGCCAGTGGCAAAACCACCTGCCATAAATAATAACTGATAAAGCGCTTGGCCTGAAACTGAAAAGCGAAAGCCGCCGTGTTTACTTCCTCGATCGGCTTGTAGGGCGCAACGATCGTCTCGTATGACAAAACTTCCCAGTCTGCCAGTGACAAGGTATTTGCCATAGATCCACCCTGGATATTGCGCACGTTATCCGGCACGAACGTTAATTCGTTCGCATTATACCCGGCACCTACAAACTGGACCATGAAGCGATGTCGATCCCTAGGAAATTCAGCCAGCAATAGCGGTTGAGAAAGCTTTCCCGTATAACGTTGATGATA